>NZ_MUEW01000017.1:0-45921 GCF_001995655.1 Salinivibrio sp. IB868 | reverse complement strand
TCAATTTAAGTTTTTCGAAACCGAAGTTTCAGCTCAATGAATACTGATTACTGTTTCTCTCCGAAGAGAAAAACGAATTGACTGTGCCGAACAACTATTAAAGTTGTCGTTTGGTCACTCAGTTCATCGAATAAATCTTTTTGTCTATTCTCAACGAGTGCCCACACAGATTGCATAGGTCAAATTGTTAAAGAGCGTTGACGATGCGAAGCTGCGCTTCGCTTGGTCAGGGCTGCGTATCTTACGCGCCTTGCCGTTAAAGTCAAGAAGAAATTTTATCTTTTATTTTCAACCCGCCGGGTGAAAATAAAACCTCTTTTTGACTCCCCTAACGCTTGGCGTTAAGTAGGTCGGCCATCTTAATCTTTTAAAAACTCACGTCAAGCGTTTATTTTTATTTGATTTTTTTCCTCGACATGGCAGTAAATCGCTTGCCGTGTCGATGTGGGGCGTAGTATAGCGACGCGGATCACACTGACAAGGGATTTTTACGTTTTTTATTTCGACTGAGCAATAATCCACCTAAAATGATGAATAACCAGCGATTTGAAACATTATTGATACGAGACCTTTACCGCAAGGTAACGCTGGCTTGTTTTCTTGGTCTTTTTCACGACATGCATTGCCGAAATGTTGTCATGTCATCACTTTAATCGTTCTATTTAATTACGCTTATGAAATCACCAGTTAATTTTGCTTTAGTCATCTGCATCGCCGTCCTTGGCGCAATTATTGTCAGCCTGATGGACGTCAGCTCACCCGCACTCACGTTTGCTGTGGGTGCGATACTTAGTGGCCTGGCTTGCCTATATCTTCCTTTGCCCAACTTTATTCAGCCAGAGCAAGCACCATCTACATCTACCTCGTCGAGCGAAAAAGAAGAAGAGTCTCCGCAAAGTAAAACGCTATACGTTGGAAACTTGCCTTATCGTGCGAATGAAAATGATGTACGCACGCTGTTTAGCGAACATGGAGAAGTGTTTGCCGTTCGTCTAATGAAAGACAAACGGACGGGGAAACGCCGAGGGTTTGGTTTTGTGGTGATGGCCGCCGGGCATGCCGACGATGCTATCAATGCGCTCAATAATAATGTTTATGGCGAGCGGACACTTAAAGTCCGTGAAGCGAATGAGCCAAAAAAGCAGGCGAATAGCTGACATCCGTAAAACCTATCGATCGGATAAAGTCCGCCAAGGCATCGGCTTTAATAGGGGTTGCCGTCGCATAAGCGCAATGCTTCGACGTCGCTGCGGTAGCCCTTGCGTCGCTATCTAGACTCACCAGCGAGACCACGCGACGCGCAATCGCCTCTCCCGAATCAATTAATTGGACTTCATCACCCACCACTGATTGAATTTCATCACGCAGTAAAGGGAAGTGAGTACAGCCGAGAACGAGGGTATCGACGGTTCCTTTAAACGGTCGCAATATAGCCGCGAGATCTTGCTGATTCACCGCCTCACCCCGGAGTTTGCGTTCTGCCATGTGCACGAGCGCCGTGGTACCGACTGAGACTACCTGGCACTCTTTGGCAAAGTCCGCCACTAATTGTTCGGTATAAGGGCGGGCGACGGTGGCTGGCGTAGCGAGTAAGCCAATGATTTTTTTCTGACTGATCGCTGCTGCAGGCTTGATCGCAGGCACAACCCCCACGACCGGAAGCGCTAACTGCTGACGGAGCGTCGGTAATACCAGCGTCGATGCTGTATTGCATGCAATGACGACGATATCAATATCATGATCATGATGCGCACACACAGCGCGCACTTGAGCCGCCACCCGTGTGACCAAGCGCGTGTCATCTAACTCACCGTATGGAAAAGCTTCGTTATCGAACAAATAGGTGTAGTTAGCGTCAGGAAGCTGCTCTCGTACCGACTGGTAAATCGATAAGCCACCCACACCAGAGTCAAAAATCAAAATATTGGGCTGCACCATGGGACACTCATGCAATCAATAACGCCCTTATCATAACGACAAGGGCGTGAAGAAAGCTAGTTTAGAAAGAATATCTCGCTTCTAGTGTCAATTGGCGTCCATCACCTGGATAGTATGAATCCCACTGGTTAACATTGGCGGGATATTGTTTATCAAAGAGGTTATCGATCCGAAATGTCGTTAGCCACTGATCTAGTTCGTACTGCAACGCAAAATTAGATAGCCAATAAGGGGATAGTTTTCCTTTACTGTTAGCAGTATCACCATCTTTATAGCGTGATCCAGTGTAGATTCCTTCCAAGTGCATAAGGATATCTTGAGTAATATGCACTGTACTTTGTAATGTAGCGGTGTGCTTCGCTACCCACGGCAATGCATTACCTTTGCTATCCCCTTCGGTGAATTCAGCATCAATATAATGGTACTCACCCGCAACAAGCCATGCGGAAGTAACCTGCAACTGACCAGATATACTTCCCCCGTATCGCACCGAGCGATCTGCGTTAACATTTGCCCCATTAAAAGAACCACCCACAGGCTTCGTTGCGCTGGAGTCAAATATAATCTCATCATCAATTTCTAAACGATAAAGATCCGCACCAATTTGATAGCTCTCAGCCTCTTGTCGCCAACCTAGTTCCAGAGAATTGCCTCGCTGCGGATCTAAACCAAACACACCTGGAGAGGTGTATGCTTGCTCATCCACTTTTGCAAAACGAAAGTTCTGCTCACCACGAATATAAAGACGGTTTATATCATCAATAAAGTGGTTCACCCCTATCTCTAACGCGCTAGCATGTGCTTTTAATTGCTCGCCATTTGGATATGTCGCAGCATCCGTCAAGTCATCGGTAACACGTGACTTTCTTCCTCCCAGAACAAGAGTAGTCTGTGAAGACAATGGGTAATGAAGCTGGCTAAACACGCTCATTCTTTGCTGACGGTTATCTCTATCCGTTGTGCTGAAAGCACTCTGAGAATAGTAGTCAAATGCGTTATTGGCATAATCTACGCCAACTATCCACGCTCCTTCTCCTCTATTGGTCGAAAATGATTTCTCTCCTGATGCTGAAATCGTTAGCTGATCCAACTCGGCTTGGCTTGGTGTTCCCCAACTTTTAGCGCTTGTGCTGGTATCCGAATACTGTAAAGAGGTAGATAACTGCCATGTTTCTCCTACACCTTTCTGATAACCCACATCAAGCGAGCGAGATATTTCATGACCATAATCTTCAGCGTGAGTACTTTTAGACTGGCGAGGATTGGCGCGATAATCATTTTCAGTTAGTGAACTTGGCCATTGACGATCATCGTCAAAGTAACTTAGTACAGCGTGGAAGCGCTCGCTACCTCGCTGATATTCGACTCGGCTACTCAACATCCCAGAATCTTGCGCATTGTGCTCACGATAGTTGTCTGTTTTCTCGTAGTCTGCCGAGATTTGATAATGCCAATAATCACTCAGCTTTCCTGATTTGCTAGCATAAGTGCCACGGGTATCGAAGTCTCCTAGACGAACACCTACATGGCCTCCCTCTCTGGCTGTACTTTTTAGAATGATATTGATGACACCACCTACCGCTTGGTCACCATATAAAACACCGGCACTACCAGAGAGGATTTCAATACGCTCTACTTGGCTCATGGCAATAGCACCTAGTTGTGGCCCAGATAGATCAGCCTTATTTAATCGCCGACCATCAACCAAGATAAGTGTGTTATGCGCGCTTTGGCCACCAGAAAATCCGCGCATTGCAAAAGAAGCGCCAGAGTTAGTATCCGAAACCTGAATACCTGACTTTCCTCTAAGTAGAGTCGTTATATCTTGAGCTCCACTCTTGCGAATATCTTCTTGAGTAATTACAGCGACGTTTGCGGGTATTTGCGTCAGCGTATCAGCATGATGACTACGCCCTATCACCACCACCGTTTCAGTGTTTTGCTCGGCCCACGCGGCCGCAGGGAGTAGTGACGTCGCCACCAGGCTCGCCACAATCTGTTTGTTCATTGGATCTTCCTTCCTAATCGCGAGAATAGGCAGCACTGTGCTGCGAGTGTGGGCTGTATTCGGACTTAAGAGCATGGCTTTCGCCGCCTACTGCTAACGACTTCCCATCGCATACCATCAATCAGTATTGGCGACAGTGTCTGGCCTAAGGCCGGTTAGGGTCGTTCTCTAATACCGCTGCGCGTCAGTTGCGGGCTCTCACCGCATTCCTGTGATCCGTCACATATTGCAAGACAGGATCACTCCCCACGCTCGGATATTAGCCGTCTAGATGGATATTGTCCATTGATAACCTTATTGAATAAGGGAGAATCGTGAGCAAGGGTGGACATGGCTGGGGATTTGTCTAAAATCTGCGCTCATTTTCCAATCGCTGAGGCAGCCATCATGACCAAGGCTCACACCGCCGTTGACTACGACACACAGCTTGCTGAGAAAGTCCAACGACTCAATGCACAACTCGCGCCGTTTCACGCACCTGAGCTAGAGATCTTTCGCTCACCGGAAACCCACTATCGGATGCGCGCAGAGTTTCGGGTATGGCATGAAGGCGACGACTTGTATTACATCATGTTTGATCCTGCGACCAAGCAGAAGTACCGGGTCGATACCTTTCCTGCCGCGAGCCGCTTGATCAATGACCTCATGCCGCTATTAATGGAGGCCATCAAGCCCAACGACGCCTTGCGACGTAAACTGTTCCAGGTTGATTTCCTCTCCACCTTAAGCGGTGAGATCTTGGTATCGTTGCTCTATCATCGCCAGCTAGACGAAGAGTGGGACAGCGCCGCGCAAGCGCTTAAACAACGTTTGAACGATGAGGGCTTTAATCTCAATTTGATTGGCCGTGCGCGCAAGCAAAAGAAAGTGCTAGACCGCGACTACGTTTTAGAAAAGCTCAATGCCGATGGTCAAACGCTGATCTACCAGCAAATTGAAAACAGCTTTACCCAACCTAACGGGCCGGTGGCGGAGAAAATGCTGGAATGGGCCATTGATTGCACTCGCGATAGCCAAGGTGATTTGCTGGAGCTGTATTGCGGGAACGGCAACTTTTCCCTCGCCTTAGCGAAAAACTTTCGCCGCGTCCTCGCCACCGAGCTGGCGAAACCCTCAGTGCAATCGGCGCAGTACAATATTGCCGCTAACAACATCGACAATGTGCAGATTATTCGCATGTCTGCCGAAGAATTCACTCAGGCGATCAATGGCGAGCGCGAGTTTCGCCGCTTAAAAGATCAAGGGGTGACACTGAGTGACTATCAGTGCAATACCATTTTTGTCGATCCCCCGCGTGCGGGCATGGATGATGAAACCTGCAAAATGGTGCAAGGTTACGATCGGATTTTATATATCTCCTGTAACCCTGAGACCTTGGTCGAGAACTTAGAGCGCCTAAGCCAAACACACCGCATTAGTCGCTGTGCGCTGTTTGATCAATTCCCGTTCACCCACCATACCGAAGCCGGGGTGTGGTTAGAGCGCAAATAGTCACGGCAAGCAAGCTCGGATAAACGTAAAAAGGCGTCTTCTCGACGCCTTTTTTGGGTTTCAATCACAGCTGTTTTAGAGACAATTAGACGTCAGAGGCGGTATCGTTTTTCGCTTTGCGGCTGAAAAAGCCCAGTTTGTGGCCGACCCAGAACGCCAGTGCCATCGCAACCAAAATCGAGAAGAAGTTGCCGCCCAGCTCTGGCATTTGCATACGGATAAACGCTGAGTAGCCAAATGCCCCCACCAAGAAGCAGGCAAACGCAATCAGCGGCGTGCCTTCCGTCAGTGGCTGGCGTTCGTGAAGTTGGTAGCAAGCGTGCACGGCCAGTACAAACGCAAGAATGGGAAAAATAGAAAATGCCACACCACTGACGAACAGTGTCGCGAGTGTTGCACTTCCACAAATGCCGGTAACCAGTGCCAGCAGCAAAAATTTACGTTCTGATTTCACTTGCTCGTGTTCCATGTCTTCACCTGTTTTATGACAGTTTTTCCTGTAAGGCTCGCCGCTCACGGTCTTTTCGATACCAGTAAGCTCCCTTGGCTATCATGCGCAATTGTAACACCATTCGCTCTGCCAATTCTGCGCGGGCGTGAGGGTCAAGATCAAGCGCTTCCGCACCCATATTGAAGACCAAAATCACACACGCTTCTGACTGATTGTACGCTTCTTCATAGGTGAGCTGCGTACGAGATTGTAAATACTCGGTCAACTCAGCAACAAAATGTTGTATTTCCCTTGCCACAGCGGCACGAAACGCCGAAGAGGTGCCTGAACGCTCGCGCAAAAGCAACCGAAACACATTTGGGCTGCTCTCGATAAACTCCATAAAGGTTTCTACCGAAGTACGCACCACACTGCCTTCCGCGGCTATCCGCTGACGCGCTTGACGCATCAATTGACGGAGCAATAGCCCGCCCTCATCAACCATGGTTAACCCCAGCTCATCCATGTCTTTAAAGTGGCGGTAAAAAGAGGTGGGCGCGATTCCCGCCTCTCGCGCCACTTCGCGCAAGCTGAGGCTGGAAAAACTGCGCTCAGCACTGAGCTGGCTGAACGCCGCATCAATGACAGAACGGCGCGTTTTTTCTTTTTGTTGTGCTCGAATACCCATCGCACTCTATCCATGGTCACCATGCTGCCACTATACGCAATTTTAGCGTTTAAATCAGCCAATCCAGGCAGTGTTCCCCATCGCGGCGGCGCGGATTTGAACACAGATTTGCTCGCGAAAGTTAACCTTACGGATAATAAGCGTTAAACTGGTCATAAATAGATGTTGCAATAATGAAAATAAGGTCTGAACCCTATGAGCAAGTCGAGCCCTCGCCCGCAAGATCATTTTGATGCGATCGTGATAGGTAGTGGCCCCGGTGGTGAAGGTGCCGCCATGGGCTTATCCAAAGCGGGTAAGCGGGTGGCAGTGATTGAGCGAGAAAGCACCGTTGGCGGTGGCTGTACCCATTGGGGCACCATCCCGTCTAAAGCACTACGCCACACTGTCAGCCGGATCATTGAATTCAATCAAAGCCCTATCTACACCCAGAACAGCAAGAGTATCCACAGTACCTTCTCACACATTCTCAGCCATGCTGAATCGGTCATAGGCAAACAAACCCGTATGCGCCAAGGGTTCTATGACCGAAACCAATGTACCCTGCTCCATGGTAGCGCCGAATTTGTCGATGCGCATACCTTAACCGTGCATCATAGTGATGGCAGCGCTGATACCTATACAGCCGATCACTTTGTGGTTGCTACCGGCTCTCGCCCTTATCAACCCGCTGATGTGGATTTTTCCCACCCACGCATCTACGACAGTGACTCCATTTTGTCGTTAGCCCATGACCCGCGCCACGTGATTATTTATGGCGCAGGCGTGATTGGCAGTGAATATGCGTCTATTTTCCGTGGGCTCGGGGTCAAAGTGGATTTAATCAACACCCGTGATCGCTTGCTGTCGTTTTTGGACAACGAAATCTCTGATGCTTTGTCTTATCACTTTGGCAGCAGTGGTGTCATGATCCGCAATGATGAGACCTATGAGCGCATTGAGGGCACCGACGATGGCGTGATTGTGCATCTGGAGTCAGGCAAAAAAATGAAAGCAGATTGCCTGCTGTATGCCAATGGCCGTGCAGGCAATACCGATAAACTCAATTTGTCCTCGGTCGGCCTTACACCTAACTCGCGTGGGCAGCTCGACGTTGATAGCGAAAGCTACGCAACAGAAGTGGGGCATATCTATGCCGTCGGTGATGTGATTGGTTATCCTAGCCTTGCTAGTGCCGCTTATGATCAAGGGCGCGTGGTGGCCGAAGCCATTTGCCAAGGCAACGCCAACGTGCGCTTGATTGAACACATCCCCACGGGGATCTATACCATTCCAGAAATCAGCTCAGTGGGTAAAACCGAGCAAGAGCTCACCGCAGAAAAAGTCCCGTATGAAGTTGGCCGATCGCTATTCAAGCACTTAGCACGCGCGCAAATCGCGGGGATGGATGTCGGCAGTTTAAAAATCCTTTTCCACCGCGATACCCGCGAAATATTAGGCATTCACTGCTTTGGCGAGCGCGCCTCGGAAATCATTCATATCGGCCAAGCGATTTTTGAGCAAAAAGGCGAAGGGAATACCATCGATTATTTTGTGAATACCACCTTCAACTACCCGACCATGGCCGAAGCTTACCGGGTGGCAGCCCTCAATGGCTTAAATCGTTTGTTCTGAACCGGTCATAAAAGAAAACGGCACCTGGCGGTGCCGTCAATCATTACGATGCCTGCAGTATCGACGACCACGCGAGCGACTCATCCCCCAACACAATAAAGTTAGGGTTCTGTAATGAGTCCCGTTCGTTGTACGACAAGGCCCCCAGCTCTGTGCTCAGAATACGTCCACCCGCTTGCTCAACAATGCATTGGGTAGCGGCAGTGTCCCATTCCCCCGTCGGCCCTAGGCGTAAATAACAGTCGACCGCGCCTTCTGCGACCAAGCAGGCTTTGAGTGCCGCGGAGCCTAATGGCACCAAATCATAATTAATTTCAGGTGCCAGCTTTTCGGTGACCGCATGAATATCTTGACGGCGACTGATGGCGATAGAGAGTGAGGTAATCGTCTCTTCTCGCTTCATTGTCGAGATGCGATGCATTTCGCCATCTGGGGTGATTTTCCAGGCCCCTTTGTCTTGGCAAGCATAGTAGGTCACCCCGGAGACGGGGGCATAGACCACGCCCATGACGGGATGGTTGTCCTCCACCAGCGCGATAATAGTGGCGAAGTCACCACTGCCTGCAATGAACTCTTGGGTACCGTCGAGGGGATCAATCAACCAATAGCGCTGCCATTGCTGACGGTCGCTTAATGGCACACCACAGTCTTCTTCTGATAATACGGGGATGTCTGGCGTCAACGCGGTGAGCTTTTCCGTGATCAGCTTATGTGCCGCCAAATCAGCACTGGTTACCGGGGTTTGGTCACTTTTAGTGATCGCTTCAAAATCACCGTCTTGGTAAATATCTAAAATAACCTGACCCGCAGAGCGAGCAATATCAATCACCTCGGGTAACAACTCAGGCAATGCCATGCCTCACCTCTCAGATTGTAAGTACTTCAGCGCCATCATTAATGCGGTGATACTGCGCGCTTCACAAAAATCACCGTGGGTGAGTAACTCTTCCGCTTGGGCAAGTGGCCAACGAATGATTTCAAGCGGTTCAGGCTCATCCCCTTCCAAGCTTTCTGGATACAAATCACGTGCCAACATCAGCGTCATGCGGCTAGAAAAGTACGACGGTGCCAGAACAACCTCTTTCAGTGGCACTAGCTCACGGGCACCTTGCCCAATTTCCTCTTTCAGCTCCCGCACTGCCGCTTGCTCGGGCGCTTCACCCGGGTCAATCAGTCCTTTGGGAAAGCCTAGCTCATACTGTTCTGTGCCTGCGGCATATTCGCGTACCAGTAAGAGATCGCCCGATTCGGTCACCGGCACCATCATCACAGCATTACGCCCCGACGGTTTCATCCGCTCATAGGTACGCTCGACGCCATTACTAAAAATCAGCTCCAGCGACTCCACTTTAAACAAGCGAGAAGTGGCGACCACCTGCTTAGACTGAATGTAAGGAAGTTTACGCTGCGTCATATCGTGATTTGCCACCCTTTTTGATAAGCCTATCAGGCCTTGTTAGCCGCGAAAAGAAAAGCGATAGCGTCCTTGATTATCCGGCGCACCCAACCAAGAGAGAGGTGCTTTCATCGGCTCAGGATAGGCCGGCCCCGGCTTCAGCCATCCTGACACAGAGTATCGCCCAGACGGTGTAATTGACAATGAAAACTTATTACTCAACGAGGGAGAATCGCCTTGACCCTGCGCAGCGACACCTTGGCCATCACAGGCGAGAGAAGCACGCAATGGAATATCATTGAGCCGCCCTGAGGGCAGGGTGAGTCCGGCCTGCTGCCACTGAATCTGTCCCGCTAACTGCTGACACCCTGACTCGGCCAACACCGCCTCGCGTACAATCACATCAAGCCGGCCATCAATCGCCACACTCGGCGGTAACGCCACCGAACGAGTCAGCAGATGCGCGGGAGCAGAGAGCAAGGTTTGAGAAAGCGTTAGCTCGGTGCCATTAAAGCCCACCACGCTTTTACCACTGACACCTTGAGGGCTTTGGACCTTTATCGCGGCTTCCAGCGTGGCGCTGGTCAATAGCCGGTGCCAATGGAGATCCCATTGTATTGGGCCGACAGCCTGATCTTGCCAACGCAGTTGCCTGACTTGCCCCTGCCACACGGTGCCGTTGATCCCACTCAGCTGTAGCTCGGCCGGCAAAGGCGCTAAGCGCAGTAGTGTTGCTGGGGCGTGCACTATCGCACTCACAACGAAAACCAATACACACCCCACCCCTATCAGCGTTTTCTTCCACATCGTTTACCGCTCCAGCTGCAGTCGGGTTACTTGCACCACACCGGCCGTATCGGTCGCTTCAGTGCTCAGGCGAGCGACTTGAATGCCATGCAGCTGAGAGAGTTGCTCGATCCACCGTAGTAATTGGTTAAACGGTAGAGGTTCGAGCCCCAATTGCACGCTGTCCTCCCCAGGCTGCAACCGTGTAATGGTAAGATTAAACTCACCCGCACTGGCCGCGATCACTTGGTTGAGCGGTTGGCTTCGACTGGCCACTGCTTGGCGACTGCGTCCAGACTGTGAGCGCAATTGCATGATGTGATTGCGCTTTTGTTGTAGCTCATTGTAAACCTTTCGCTCACTGACCAATGCGGCGCGCGCTTGCTCCGCCTGTGCCTGTATCGGCACCACGATGCCCCAATACAGCAAACTTAACAACAGCACTCCCACCGCAATCAACACGAGCCGTTGCTCGCGCAAGCTGATCGACTGCCACTGAGACTGAATACGTGCGATCATGATTGGCTCCTTAGGGTAAATTCACCGCTGACCGTCTCACCACTGCGATTAAGCTGCCCCAAGTCTGTCGCATAATGCTTACTCAAGGTGGCACGTAAGCGCTCAAACTGCGCGAAATCATTGCCGGTTGCTCGCAGTATCAAGGCTTCTCGATTGGCTTGGTAGCGCAGCGCCTCGAGCTCGATACCAGGTACATCTTCCAGTAGAGGAGCCAGTTCGACCAGCCAGGGTAAAAGCGCCGCATCATGTTGTTGGTTTTCTAGCCGAGCTATCTCTGCATCCATTTGCCGCACCATGTATGAGCGAGTCGGGATCCGCTCGTACTCGGGCAAGGTTTGGCGAAAAAGGGCTTCACTTTGTCCCCGTAATGCACGGGCTTGTTGCTGGGTGTCACGAATCGACAGCCACTGCTCGACGCCAAGCAATCCAGCCATGGCGATCAACAGACAGGCTGCGGGCAAAAAGGGTCTAAGTGTCTGCTTGGTTTGACTTTGAGGACGATATCCGCCGGTCAGTAGGTTTGCCGTCACGCCATGACTCTGCACCGCTAATAGATGCATTGCGTGATCTGACTGCCACTCGACAGGGAGCGGTAACGCGCTCAAGGGATTGTCAGCCTGCAGCTTGTCGTCGCCATAGCCTTTGATAGTGAGAGAGTCGGCTTGCTCAGGTGACAGGGTTTCCTCACTGTCTTGGCGGTGTTGCCACCAAGCCTGCCCCCAAAAGGCGAGCCAGTCCGCCGAGCCTACCACGCCTTGATTTGCACTAAAACGACACAGCCACTGTTCATCCAATGCCAAGAGTGAGAGCGAGTCAGACGACCAAGGTACACAAAGCACATCGGGGATCCACTGGCGGGCATCAATGCCTGCCTCATCCAGCGCGTGTTGCCAAGCTTGCATTTGCTGGTGCGCTACCACGGCGACATGTGCGGTGTCTGCCTGGGTGTCAACAATACTCACGTGTACTGCTTCCACCTCTTCCGCCAAGGCTTCCTCGAGCAAGTAAGGCACCACCTTGTCGCGTTGGCGCCGTGAGCCTGGGGGCAATGTTACCGAGGTTAATGTCAGCCACGTGCTGTCCACCAGCACCACTACTCGCCGCGTTTGTGCTTGCTCGGTTAACGCTGACAGTTGCTGACAACTGCCGCTCTCAACCACTTGGTTATCATTGGCACGAACCTGCGCCCAATAAATGGGCTGGCTGGCATCACTGATCCTTATTATCAGTCGCTCGCTCACGCATTCCTCCGAACCGACGGCGCAAAACAGAAACCTCGCCATCGTCTTGATAGTGCAATAGTGCCTGGATGTGACGTTGGGCAGAGGCCACCTGCACATCGGCTTGTAATAAAAAGAACTCGCTGGTCACGCTGAGATGGGACACGACTCTCTCTCGCTCGGCGTCATCAAACTCGGTGAGGTTCAAGGTGTCGATAAACGCGGCCACACTTTTCCACCCTTCCTCCGGGCGCTGGGCAATCACCTGCTGGGCTTGTTCCACCGGTAACGCGGAGGTAAATAGGGCTGAAAGCAAAGGCGCTTGCTTCTCGGTTAAGGTATTCACATTGACCTTAAGCTCAGCGCTAGGCAAGGCGCAAAGCTGAGGCGAGGCGCGCCGAAACACATCACCATTAACCCCGCGCACCGCACGCCACTCACTCACATCGGCCAGCAAAGCATCCGCCGTCACATACGCAGGCTGCACGCTTTCATAATGCGCATCTTCCGCCCCGAGAGACTGATCCAGCTGATTGTTTTCATCAATAAAATCACGGCTTGCCTGAGCAATCACATCCGCTTGATAATCCTCTTCCACATACTGCCCCACTAGCGCCCGTAATACGGTGACCTCATAAGGGGTCGCCCCACCCACTTTGGCGCCACGTAACTGTAAACTATTGAGGTTAAAACAGGCGCTCGCATCTTGTAAGTGTCCACTTACTTTTCCACCATCCAGCGGGAAGGTTCGAGCGGGCTCTGCCCAGGTTTGACTTAAGTTCACCGTTTCACTGCCTGCTAAGCTCTCGCGCAATACCGATGCCGCCAAGCCTTCAACCGCATTGCCAAACCAATACGCTTGCTGAAAATGCAGCTGGTTTTCGGCGCGGTGGTAGTTGGTGTATAACCGCGCCGCCATGCTTCCGGCAATCGCGGTCATCAGCGCCATGATCATCATCACCACCAAAAGGGCGGCGCCCTGCTGACGATTCATTGTGCCTCCCGCTGCAGTGGTGCCGGCAAGGTTTGCCCCGCCACGAGATAAGTGCGCACTAACTGGCCATAGCGAGGATGGGTAAAGCGCACTTGAACGGCTTTCGGCAATGCATGTTTGGTATCAAAACTGTCTTGCCAATCCTGTTTGACGTAGAAGCGAAAGGTCAAATCATCAATATCACTGAGCAGCGTCGCCACCGCGGGTTCATCACTCGCGGCTTGGTCTGGGTAACGCCAGCGCAAGCGTTCCAGCTTGCCATCTCTCTGACGGTACCCGACCGCTACCACTTCTCCGCGTGGAAAGCGCATTTGTGGGTTAATCCAGCCCGTGCGGGTAAAGCGCACGCCCATCCCATCACTTTGTAATACCTCTGAACCCGCGATCAGCAACTGCTCTGTTGGCGCTTGTCCTTCGACCCGCTGACGTCTTGCCGCCATTTGACGAAAGTCACTGTCCATGATCACCAACGCGCGCTGCAGTTCCTGTAAGGTCTCACCCACCTGCTGAGACTGCTCGTCACTGCGCTGCACGGTTTGCAGTACTTGGTATGCGGTCAGACTAATGCTGGCGAATACCACCAACGCCAACAGCACTTCCAATAAGGTAAATCCTCGTTCAACGCGTGGCGACATAGGTCCTCACGGTCACTAACGGGTTATCGGTCTCTGCGGCGGCAGCCACTGACATATCAACCGCACGTAACTGGCCCGTTTCTGTGGCGACTGGCACCAACTGCCATTGCCATTGTTGCCCCGCCATCTCGGTGGTGCCTTGTGTGGCTTTATCTGGCACCTTAGCGCTGAGCACCACCTCGGCGAGTTGATTATCCGCCACCATAGCGGCTAAGGTTTTTTGTTCTAAGCGACTCAGTGAGCGGGTGTGCTGTCCAGTGGCTTTCATCACACTCAGCGCCGCCACGGCAAAGATCGCCACCGCGACTAAGACCTCAAGCAAGGTCATTCCCTGCTGCGAGTTAGCGCGTACTAACATCATCACCCTCTCCTGCACGCTGCCAGGTAAACTGCGCCAGTTCATTCGCTTTGAGCTGCCAGGCCGCACGGCCATCTGTTTCAACCATCAGGGTAAACGGTGTCAGCTCACCATTGGGCAGTAGCCAGATTTGCGGTGGCGCCACCGCCTGCTCATCGTCTTCGTCAAACAAATCCTCAAACAGCGGCTTATCCTCGAACAACCTGTCTTGTTGCTGCCAGCCAAAGCCATCCATGGTTAAGACAAAGCGGCTTTGCTCTGGCAAGCGGCCTTGGGTCGCCCAGCGGTCACTGCTAACAGGTTGCCATTGCTCTTGTCCCAACACTAAAAGTTGATAGCGCTGTTGTTCGATACGCACGCCATAGGTGCGTCCTTCCAACCAACTTTGCTCTGCCCACAGCTTCATCCGCTGATACAGTGCTTGCCCGGCTTCTTGTGTGCGGGTGTCCGCCGACTCAGGCATCACCATTATCACGCCTGAGGTGCTCACCGCGACGATGACGACCACCAGCAGGATCTCTAATAAGGTAAAGCCGGCCGCTTGACGCATGTTATTGCAGCTCGTTGAGGTTCCAGTTACCAATGTCTTGGTTGACCCCTTCCCCACCTTCTTGGCCATCAGCGCCTAAAGAAAAGATATCAACAACACCGTGCTCGCCTGGGCTGACATAGCGATAGTCATTGTTCCACGGGTCTTGCGGCAGACGTTTGATGTAACCTTGCGCGGGGTAGTTACGGGGGACCGGATCACTTTGTGGCTGGGTCACTAGCGCGTCTAAGCCTTGATCGGTGGTGGGGTACTGATTGTTATCCAATTTGTACATATCCAGCGCATTTTCAAGCGCACTGACATCCGCCACCGCTTTTTTCACCGCGGCTTTGTCTTTGTTGCCCAGCAAGTTTGGGGCAACAAAGCTGGCTAGCAGGCCAATAATCACCACCACCACCATGACTTCGAGCAACGTGAAACCTTGTTGACGACGCATTTCTTTCTCCTTGTTAAATTCATAAAATCACAAACCGACCATGTCATTCATGGCAATAATTGGCATCAAGGTGGCCACCACGATAAAAAGCACTAACCCGGCCATCATTACAATCATTAACGGGCCAAATACTCCCAAGGCAACATTGACTTGCGCCTCAAAATCTTTGTCTTGGTTATCGGCTGCGCGTGAGAGCATCGGCTCCAGCTCGCCACTGCGCTCACCGCTAGCAATCATATGTAGCATCATGGGAGGGAACAGCCCTGACTGGTCGAGCGCAACACGTAAGCTGGCCCCCTCGCGCACTTTATCGGCCGCTTCTAATACCCGCTTGCGCACATATTGGTTAGTGATCACTTGCGCAGCGACCTTGATCCCATCCAACAATGGGATTGCGCTGGCGGTACAAATCGCCAATGTCCGAGCAAAGCGTGATGTGTTCAATCCGCGCGCCACTCGACCCAGTATCGGTAACGAGAGCTTTTGCTTATCCCAGGCAAGACGACGCTGGGTGTCTTTCAGCAATAGACGAATCCCCATACTGACAAGAACCAGCCCACCGAGCACCCACACGCCCCACTGAGTGATAAAGTCACTGGCGTTTAAGAGAAATTGGGTTGATGCGGGCAGTGATTGCCCGGTTTGGACAAATTGACCAACGATATCAGGCACTACCGTTGCCAACAGGAAGGCGACAATCAGTACCGAGAAAAATGTCAAAATCGCCGGATACAGCATGGCTTGCAACAAAGTGGCTTGAATGCGTTGACGGTTTTCCACATAGTCCGCAAGGCGTTCGAGGACGGTGCCCAAGTGGCCCGCTTTTTCACCGGCTGAAATCATCGCCCGGTAGAGTTCGTCAAAGACATTGGGGTAATCCGCTAACGCATCGGCGAGTGTATACCCTTCCATCACTCGCGCGCGCACACTGGTCATCATGCTGCCAATTCGCGGCTTCTCGGCCTGCTCTGCCACCGCTTTTAAGCACTCCTCCAGAGGCATCGCCGCCTCAATCAAGGTCGCCAACTGACGGGTGATCAGTGACAGCTCCTGGGTGCTAATACCGCGCCCGCGCTGACGAAAAAGCGGCTGAGAAGCCGAACTTTTTTGTGTCGCACGCTTACGGGTAGTGGCCTGGACATCGAGGGGAGTAAAGCCCTTGTCGCGCAATTGTTGCCGCGCTTGGCGTGCCGTATCGGCTTCAATCACGCCCTTGCGTTTGCGCCCTCGCGCATCCAGTGCTTGGTAGTCAAAGGCAGCCATTAACTCTCCTTGGTCACTCGCATCACTTCTTCCAGGGTGGTTTCCCCGTTCAGCACTTTGGCCAAGCCGTCATAGCGGATACTGGGGCTTTGCGCCCGCACCGCCTCCTCGATGGCATGCTCACCGGCATCATGGTGAATCAGTGCTTGTACCTTCTCATCCACGGTCAACAACTCATGGATCCCTGTGCGGCCGCGGTAGCCTTTTTGGTGACAATGCTCGCAACCACTTGGTTTATATAAGGTGATGGTTTCGCCTTGATTGGCAAGCCCCACATCTGCAAACAATTGTTGCTGCGTTGCGTCGGCTTGATAGGGCACTCGGCAGTGTTCGCACAGGGTACGGACCAAGCGCTGCGCCAATACACCAAGTAGCGATGATGAAAGCAAGAAAGGCTCAATCCCCATATCGCGCAAGCGCGTCACCGCACCAATGGCAGTGTTGGTATGTAATGTGGACATCACCAAATGGCCAGTCAGGGAGGCTTGAACCGCAATTTGCGCGGTTTCTAAGTCGCGAATTTCCCCCACCATCACCACGTCAGGATCTTGACGCAACATCGCACGCAAACCGCGGGCGAAGGTCATATCGACTTTCGGGTTGACTTGGGTCTGGCCAATACCGGCCAGATCGAACTCGATCGGATCTTCAACGGTGAGGATATTCCGATCCTCACTGTTAATGGTTTGTAACCCTGCGTATAAGGTGGTGGATTTCCCCGACCCGGTCGGCCCGGTGACCAGTAAGATACCATGAGGCTTGTGAATAAGGGTTCGGAAGCCTTGGTGAAGCGCTGGTGCCATGCCAAGTTGGGCTAAATCAAGTTGTACGGCATTCTTATCGAGTAAACGCATCACCACACGCTCACCGTGTGATGAAGGCATGGTCGACACCCGCACATCGACCGCACGGCCACCTATACGGACTGAAATACGACCATCTTGCGGCACGCGCTTTTCGGCAATATCCAGCTTGGCCATGACTTTCACTCGAGAGACTAACAGCGGCGCCAGTTTACGACTCGGAGAGAGGACTTCTCGTAACACACCATCAACACGGAAACGAATCGATAACGCATGCTCAAAGGTTTCAATGTGGATATCAGACGCACTTTCTTTGATCGCTTCCCCCATCATCGCGTTTATGAGCTTGATGATCGGGGCATCATCTTCCGATTCCAGCAGATCTTCACTTTGAGGCAACTCCTCCGCGAGAGAGAAAAAATCATCACTGTCTGCATCCGCGCCAATATCGGCCATTAGCTGTTGAGCATCTGCGCTATCGCGTTGATACAAACGGGTGAGATGTTGGTCAAAATCACTGTCTGACACAATTTCAGGGGCACAACTTTTTCCTAACACCCGTTGAACCTCGGCAAGGGTGTTCGGTGTCACAGACGACAAGCACAATAGGCGTGCAGGCTCAGTGTCATTGAGTAATATCACCCCATGACGGCGGGCAAAGCCAAAAGGCAACTGCCAACGAGCGTCCGGATCTCGGCTGAGCTCTGTCGCGCGATCACTCATCCTGCTAGCTCCGCTTTTAGCGCGCGTACCTCGGCAGGCATCACTGCCTCGCTGTTGTAGTCTGGCAGCACCGGCTTTTCGGCATCCGGCATCAGCTTCACGCCGTCTTGTGCCCGTAACAGCTGCTCAGCTCGAATATAGTTGTACTTACGCTGCGTCACGCCATCCGCCGTTAAGCCTGTACGAATAATGGTCGGCTTGATAAACAGCATCAGGTTCTTCTTTTCAGTCTGAGTCGAGGTCGACTTAAACAAGTGACCTAGCACGGGAATATCTCCCAGTACAGGGACCTTGGACTCACTCTCTACCGTGCGTTCATCAATCAAACCACTTAGCACAATCATCTGTTGGTCGCCTACCATCACGGAAGTGGTCAACTGGCGCTTGCCAAAGCGCACATCCACAGCACCACTCGCGCCAAGTACGTTAGACACCTCCTGCTCGATATCCAATAGCACCGCCGATCCTTCATTGATTTGAGGGGTCACCTTCAGCTTGATGCCAACATCTTTACGCTCGACCGTTTGGAACGGGTTATCGTTATTCGAGCCAGTTTGCGAGCCGGTGATGACGGGTACCTCTTCCCCCACCACAAACGAGGCTTCTTGATTATCCAGTACCATCAGATTGGGCGAAGACAGAATATTGGATTCATTGTTCGAGGCCACTGCTGTCACCAATGCCGTCCAATCGCCCATGATCACCCCAGCCGCGAGGCCATTTAGCCCCCCCAAGACTTCATTGAGCGCCGAGTAATCACCCGATTCCGTGATAGGCACTTCGTAGCTATCGCCATTGCTATCAAATCGCGTTTCCGTGCGCGTGGTATCTTCGGTCGCTTTTTGTCCCGTCAGATAATTGGTCACACCGACGCCAGTGTTGTTGAACTGAATGCCCCCGTTTTCGAGCGACCCCCATTGCACCCCTAAATTGGCCCCATCGGATTCGGACATTTCCACAATCAATGCTTCAATCAAGACTTGCGCACGGCGAATATCAAGCTGAGAAATCACGCTCTCTAGGGTTTTCAATATATCGGGCGGCGCGGTGATCACCAGCGCATTGGTCCCTTGGTGGGCAGAAATCTGCACCGCCTGTTGTGTCGAGCCTGGCTTGCTCTTTTTCTCTTTTTCTTCCAGCAGATTATCCGACACCCCTTTGAGCACATCGACCACATCATCGGCTTTGGCATAGCGCAAGTAAATCACTCGGCTATTCCCGGTCGTCGCCATCTCTTTGTCCAACTGTCGGATCAGTTTTTTCACCCGCTCACGCACTTTTGGCTCGCCCGAAACCAAGACCGCATTTAGACGCTCATCGGCGACAATACGCGGCTCAAGCAATTCAGGGCGCGTGTTGGCATTGTCCCGCTCATTCAGTGCATCGACAATACGCACCATTTCAGCGGCAGAGGCGTGCTCTAGGCGCACAACCTCAACCTCTTTATCACCGGCTTGGTCAACACGTTGAATAATATCGGTTAAGCGATTCACCACCGCTGCACGTCCGGTAATCATGATCACATTAGCCGGATCGTAGTGCACCACATTGCCGGCGCCGGCATTGTTGATAAGCTGGCGTAAAAGAGGGGACAGCTCACGCACCGAAACGTTTTTTACCGCGACCACACGCGTGACAACTTCATCGCCCACCACGTTATCGGCTTCACCCACCACAGGCACGGGCGACGTTTTGGCATCTTTGTCGCGTACCACCTTGACGACACCGTTATCCATTTCCACCACGGCAAAGCCATATACTTCCAAGACATTGAGGAAAAATTGGTAGTACTGCGCTTCGGTCAACGTGTTGTAGCTACGTACGTTAACTGTGCCTCTCACGGAGGGGTCAACAATGATGGTCTTTTCTAGGTTACGACCCACAATTTCAATAAATTCCTGAATATCAGTGCCTTTAAACGATGCACTGAATTCAGCCGCGCTCGCCGACAGTCCAGAAAAAAGAAAAGTCACAGCGATGAAATAGGGGATCAGTCGTTGCCTTAAATTCACGTCACGCTCCTACTGCCGCGCGCAGCGGTGGTTGTAATTTATAATTGAATCGAAATGTCATGTTGCTGTCCTTGCCGCTCGACGACCAGATCAAGCGTGCCCTGTTGTTGAATGCGACTGAGAATGTCGGGCAGTGCCACTGAACGACTGAGTTTGAGGCCATTAATCGCAATCGCGATGTCCCCGGACTGCAACCCAGATTGTTCAAACAACACCGGATTTTTTCCTGGGGTGAGACGAAAGCCTTTCAGCGCCTTGGCATCACCCACTTGCGCGAGCTGCACATAATCAAGGAGACGCTGGGGGTTTTGATTAAGCTGCTGCGCAAGATTGGCCGGCCAGTCAGCGCTGGCTGTCTCATGGGGAGCGGACTTTGGGGGCGTCACCTTCCCTTTTGACGGTGAAAAGACGGTTTGCGGGGTACTATTAGCCTCAACACCCGGCATCAGCAGTGCCTCTCGACGTGTCCCCTGGCGCAAAATCACCCGATCAGGCAACACCTGTTCGATGCTAACTTGGGTGCCTTTCACCTGCTCACCCACCCCATAGGTCGCCTGTTGACCGCGATTGGCAATCACCGCTAGCGCACGCGACGGCTGATCACTGGCAACCACGCCCACCAATGTCAATTGCAACCGGGTTTCCGGCACCTGACTAACCGCTTGGCGACGTTGGGCCTTCGACGCCTGATAACGCCCGAAAAGCTGGGCATCCATCACAGGGGCGATCGACAAGGTTGCGGTCGATGACTGCGATGTCCCCGCCTCGTGTACTACAGGTGTAAAAGCCGATGGTGCGGGTTGATAGAAAGCCCACACCAGACGACCTGCCAACCATGCGAGCACGCAGACCAAGCCAATATTAAGCCAAGGGGCTGCGCGACGCAGGGTTTGTGGCGAAAAAGAGAAGCGATTATGTTGGCGTCCTGCCTGAGAGATCATTCCTTTTAAACCAATTTGGGTCACCGTTTATCCATTGATGGCTTTTTTTGCCAGCAAATTCCATCATTAGATTACGAAAAGCTGGGCATGCTAGCAAAAACGCTTTGTGATAGTGAGACTTTTTCAGTCATAGGGCTTTATTTTATCGAAGTCATTGCCCTGACGGGAGGTGGAACTGCGATGCTGTGATACTGCTCTAAAGTAAATTTTGTGCTAATGTCGCCGATCCAGATTGCGCAGGAGTTGGATGATGAAAAACCACGCATCAACGCCCTTGACGGCGGTCAGGTTAGATAAATGGCTATGGGCTGCCCGTTTTTACAAAACGCGCTCCATTGCGCGCAATATGATTGACGGGGGCAAAGTACAGTACAATGGCCAACGTGCTAAGCCGAGTAAAATGGTAGAAGTCGGAGCAGAAATCCGCCTTCGCCAAGGCAATGATGAAAAAACCGTCACTGTCATGGCGCTTTCGGAGCAGCGGCAGGGGGCGCCGATCGCGCAAACCTTGTATCAAGAAACCGAGAGCAGCCTCGCCAAGCGCGAGCACGAGTCAGAAATGCGTCGCTTAAATGCACACAACCCACGTCCTGATGGGCGGCCGGATAAAAAGCAACGCCGAGATATTCGTAAATTTAAACAAGGCATAGATTAAGGTCGCATTCGCGCCATTGCCGGAGAGAGATTGCATGTCAAACGATCAACTACACCGTTACCTATTTGAAGATGTGTCTGTTCGTGGTGAGCTGGTCAAGCTCGATGACACCTATCAGCGCATACTGGAAAACCAAGATTTCCCGGCGCCGGTCAATGCCTTGCTGGGAGAGATGCTCGCCGCGACCAGCTTATTGACCGCTACGCTCAAGTTTAACGGCTCAATCACAGTGCAACTGCAAGGCGATGGGCCTGTCTCTCTCGCGGTGATTAATGGAGATCACCACCAGCAGCTGCGGGGAACGGCTCGCGTCAAGGGCGAAGTCAAAGACGATGCAACCCTGCCGGAGATGATGGGCAAAGGCCAACTCATCATCACCATTGAGCCTGTCGATGGTGAACGCTATCAAGGGATTGTCGGTCTTGAGTCTGACAACTTACAAGCCTGTCTTGAAGATTACTTCGCCCGTTCCGAGCAACTGATGACTCGCCTTTGGTTGCGCACGGGTGAGCACGACGGTAAGCCCCATGCGGCTGGGATGATGCTGCAAATCCTGCCAGATGGCAAAGGCGACAACAGCGACTTCGAGCATCTGGCTCAGTTGACTGAAACCATTAAAAACGAAGAGCTATTTAGCCTGTCTGCTAAAGATGTGCTGTATCGTTTGTACCACCAAGAAAAAGTCACGCTGTATCCAGCGCAAGAGGTGGTATTCAAATGCAGCTGCTCACGTGAGCGCAGTGCCAGCGCGATCGCCGCTATTGAGCGTAGCGAAGTGGATAAAATGGTGGCTGAAATGGGAACGATTCATTTGCATTGTGATTATTGTGGCACAGACTACGCTTTCGATAGTGTTGATGTTGCAGCTATTTTCGAGCAAAACGCGGATTCTTCCTCACAAATGCAGTAACAGCGTGCTACATTTTTAGCGCTCCGAAGCAAATCCACCTGACGGAGTTCAAAAGCCAGCATTATGCTGGCTTTTTTCTTATTCCTACCCGACTTAACTCACATTTTTTCTCGCATTATTTTTGTACAAACAATAATAGGTCTTTGGGTAGCGCAAACGATTAACTAAGCGTTACCATGTCTATGACATGGCACCTGGTGGTCCGTACCCTACAATCAAAATAACCCCAGTGTGCAGTCTTATATGGAGTCAGTCCCTGAAATCACATATTCAGGTTGCTAGCACAAAGACAGTTAACAACATCTTACCCCAAGGAGCACCTATGACTGTCCTGAACGTCGAACCCGAGGTCGCTGACATCGATCTTTCCCGTCATGGTCTGGAAAATGTCAAAGAAGTCATCCGTAACCCCTCTTATGAGCAACTGTTCGAGGAAGAAACCAAACCTGGGCTGGAAGGCTACGAAAAAGGCGTGGTGACCGAGCTCGGCGCGGTGGCGGTAGATACGGGTATTTTTACCGGCCGCTCACCAAAAGATAAGTACATCGTCCGCGATGATACCACCCGCGATACCATTTGGTGGTCTGATCAAGGTAAAAATGACAACAAGCCGATTGACCAAGCGGTATGGAAAGATCTGAAAGCCCTCGTCACTGATCAATTATCAGGCAAGCGCCTGTTTGTGATTGATGGCTATTGTGGCGCCAACCCAAATACCCGATTACGTATTCGCGTGATCACCGAGGTAGCGTGGCAAGCACACTTCGTGAAAAACATGTTTATCCGCCCAACCGATGAAGAGCTGAAAGACTTTGAGCCCGACTTTGTGGTGATGAACGGTGCCAAGTGTGTCAATACCAAATGGCGCGAGCAAGGTTTGAACTCGGAAAACTTCACCGTATTCAACCTCACCGAACGCATGCAGCTCATCGGCGGTACCTGGTACGGCGGCGAGATGAAAAAAGGCATGTTCGCGATGATGAATTACTTCTTGCCACTGCAAGATATCGCCTCGATGCACTGCTCGGCGAACATGGGTAAAGACGGTGATGTCGCCATCTTCTTTGGTTTATCCGGCACCGGCAAAACCACCCTCTCTACCGATCCCAAACGCCAGCTGATTGGTGATGATGAACACGGCTGGGACGACCATGGTGTGTTTAACTTCGAAGGCGGGTGCTACGCGAAAACCATCAAGCTCTCGAAAGAAGCAGAACCCGATATTTACAACGCCATTCGCCGTGATGCATTGCTGGAAAACGTTACCGTTCGTGGCAATGGCACCATCGACTTTGACGACAACACCAAAACAGAAAACACCCGTGTCTCCTACCCAATTTACCACATCGATAACATCGTTAAGCCGGTATCAAAAGGGGGGCATGCCAACAAGGTGATTTTCTTGTCGGCGGATGCCTTTGGTGTGCTGCCCCCGGTGTCTAAGCTGACGCCAGAGCAAACCAAGTACCACTTTTTATCTGGCTTCACGGCTAAGCTCGCGGGCACTGAGCGTGGTATTACCGAGCCCACACCAGCGTTTTCCGCCGCCTTCGGTGCCGCTTTCTTGACCTTGCATCCGACCAAGTACGCAGAGGTGTTGGTCAAACGCATGGAAGCCGCCGGCGCGGAAGCCTATTTGGTCAACACTGGCTGGAACGGCTCAGGCAAGCGGATCTCCATCAAGGATACGCGTGCGATCATTGATGCGATTTTAGATGGCTCCATCGAAAAAGCGGAGACCAAGTCAATTCCAATCTTTAATTTGGAAGTGCCCGTCTCACTCGACGAAGTGAGCGACGGCATTCTTGACCCGCGTGACACCTATGTCGATCCTCTTCAGTGGGAAAGCAAAGCCAACGATCTGGCACAACGCTTTATCGATAACTTTGAAAAATATACCGACACCCCCGAAGGAGCCGCGCTGGTCTCAGCCGGACCTAAGCTAGACTAACCCCCTACCCCCGTATCGCGCGTGCGATATGGGGGCCTCTTCCCCGACCGAGATACTGGCTAATAGTTGAAGTGACGACACTTTTGCGCCAGTCTTATTGCTACTGATTGCCTTGATAGGGTTGGTTCATGCGCATCCTGGCCAAACTGTTCGCCAGCTTTTTCATTCTCTGTGTCACCGCATTATTGGTGTTAGCAGTCCTCTTTCACACGCGCTACAGCACCGCGCTGTTTCATCATGTCGTGTCACCTTTGCTGCCGGGCGATCTCTCCGCCAAACAGGTGGTCTATCATTGGCGTCAGCCACTGAGTTTGACCCTCACCAAGCCTAACTATCACGTCGGTCCGCAACACTGGCAGGCCGACCGGCTGCGCGTACAACTTGATGCTACGCGATTGCCACACATTCACTGGCTGCGGATTGATGGCCTGTCTATCGATCTGACGGGCCGCACGCCACCACCTAGCCTAGAGATGTTGCCTGCGTCCCTGAAAATCGGTCGTATCTTGTTCAACGACCTAAATCTCATTGGACGAGATTGGCAAGCGCACCAAGTGAGTGCCCAGCTTGATAAGTGGCAAAAGGGCGACTCACCATGGGGATCGGTTCGTGGTCGCGCACAATGGGAAGCCAAACAGATCGATTGGCACGACCTAACGGTCTCTGATGCCCTCCTAGATGCCCAACCCTCGCCAAAAGGCTGGCAACTTAATGGCGTCTCATTTCAATGGCAACGTGCTGCCTTTAGCGCCCAAGGGCAATGGCAACCTGGTGCACTCGCCTTGAGCCAATTGACCATTAGCAATGCCATTGTGGATAGTGAGCAAACACAACAGCGGCTCCGCGAAGCCTTGTCACATTGGCCGTCAAACACCCAGGTCACCATCGCTCGAGCGGACGTCCGTCAACTCAGTGCCGAAACGGATCATCTGTCGGTCAATGCCCTGACCTTTTCAGCGGAACAATTAGCGTTTACCCCTCAGTCGCCTTGGTGGCATCAACCTCAGCTACGCGCCTCGTTTAATGCCGACTATATCCGTTGGCAAGGGCAAACGTGGGAGCAACCGTTAGGGGAGCTGGAGCGTCGCGGTGATACGTGGATAGTCAATCAATTCACCAGCCAGTGGCATGAAGGGTTTATCGCGCTTTCCGGCCAATTTTCGCCCCAAGCTTGGCAGATAGACAGGCTACGCGCCAATGGCCTCACCCTCAGCCGCGAACGGCTTAGGCCGCTGATAGGCGCATTGCCAGATTGGCCGCCACATATCGTCATTACCGATCTGTCGCTGAAACACAATGAGTGGTTAGCGTTATCGCCAGGGTTCCCGGTCAAGGTGGATGGCATTGATATCGATGGGCGCGATCTGCGTCTGCGGCATGACACGCAGTGGCAATTACGCCATGGAACACTGACCGCGAGCGCCAGCTATGCCAGCATCAATCAGCAGTGGCTGGCTGAACCCTACTTACGCGTAGAAGCGAGCGATGGGCTCGTCAATCTACGTCAATTATTACTGGGTTTTTCCGATGGTCAGCTTGCTGCCTCCGGCCAGTGGAATTACAACACGCCGAGCCTACCATGGTCATTCCAAATTGACGGCCTACACGTCCCCTTATCCCTTTATCAATCATGGTTTGACTGGCCGCTGCCTTTAAGCGGGTTTCACGATCTTCAAGGGCAATGGTCTGGGCTGGCGTCTGATACCGAAAGTTTCAACGTGGGGTTAAATGGCACCCTTGCGGTTACCCTGCTGAATGGCCACGCGGATGTCACGCCAGATAAAGGCTGGCCAGAACGAATGTCTGGGTGGTTTCAAAAAACGCCGACCCAGCAACGTCAGTCGCGGTCGTTCCCGTTTGAACAACTTTCTCTAAAAGCCGACCGTGGCCATATCACGGGTATTCTTCAGGGGGACACATCCGTGTCGATTGATTGGCCGATTTATCAAACCGCCACCCCAAGTGTACGTTAACGCAGTAGTGCCAACTGAGGGGCAGGCTGTGCGGTGGCGCCATCGTCTGATGGCAGCAACACATACGTGCCGGTAAACACTCCGGCCTTATCGTCGCCACTAAAAAACTCGACTTCGAGCGTGACACGCGCCCGACGACCGTTTTCCAGCCTATCAAGCTCACCGCTCAAGTTATCCAGCGATACACTCGCCCTTGGCCGCTCCGCCACCGGGCGACGATAACGAATGTGGCTGTCTGCGAGGACAATATCCGCACTGAGTTGACGCTCTTTCATTAACAGCCACACCATTCCCCAACCCGCGAGCGTGGCAAGACTAAAAATGCTGCCCGCAAACATGGTGTGACGCGGGTTCAAATTGGCATTTAAATTGGCACACACTTCAAAGTGATAGCCGGTGAATTGGCTGATCTGCACCCCCATTTTATCGCTGATAGGGATTTGTTCTTGCCAGCGCTGCTGCAGCTCGGTACACCACTCAGGATGACGTACCACATCAGACAAAGGGTCTAAGGGTTTCACCATCTGTTGATGACGAATCGGCCCGCGCTCATCACTGAGATCCCCCTGACGAATGAAGTCATGTTGAGCATAAAAGCTTACCGCCTCTTCTCGCGCACTGCACACAAGACGCTTGGCCCCCTCTTGCCGGGCCAATGACTCTAGTGCCATTAATATTAGCGCCCCGAGGCCACGATTACGAAAATCGGGAGAGACCGCCATATAACGGATCTGACCATCGTTGTCTGGGGTTAAGTAAAGACGCCCGATGGCGACGGGGTCATCATCACTATCGACAATCATGCGATGACAGGCATTGCCATCGTAGGCATCGCGCTCTGAGCCGCGCGGCGCATGCCAAGGCTCGCGCAACATGCGATAGCGAAAGTCATAATAACGCGCAAGCTCTTGCTCTGTGCGTGGCGTGACGATTTTAAACATGCCTATCTCTCCCTGTTAGGCGCACATTTATACCTGAAGCCAGAAAGTCACCGGCCCATCATTGACCAAGCTCACCTTCATATCTGCAGCAAACTGACCGGTTTGCGTCTTCACGCCAGCCTGTTGGCAATCATGGCAAAACACCTCATACAGGCGTTCCGCTTCGGCGGGTGAGGCCCCTGAAAAACTTGGACGCATTCCTTTTTTCGTGTCAGCCGCGAGGGTGAACTGAGAGACCACCAGTAACGATCCCCCTGCCTGTGACACATTGAGATTCATTTTTCCTTCGTCATCTTCAAAGACGCGATAACCGCGCACTTTATGCGCCAGCTTGGCTGCCTGAGTCTCGGTGTCGCCTTTCTCGACACCTAGCAGCACGACCAAGCCTTTTCCTATACAGCCGACGCGAGTGCCTTCTACGGTCACATTGGCTTCACTCACGCGTTGAATGAGGGCGATCATGGGTTTCCTCTTTTTCAATGGTTAAAGGGGGAGATGACGCATCCAGAGCGCTCGACCCAAAATGAGAAGCGTCGCCCTCCGCGCGCGGCCACCAACGTTCAGACTCTCTCAGCGTCGCCGTCACTTGGGCACCAAACAAGACGATACACCAACTAAAATACACCCAGACAAAGAGAATGGGTATCACCGCCAACGCGCCATAAATCAGTTGATACGAGGGAAAGTGCGTCACATAGAGGGCGAAGACTTTCTTGCTTAATTCAAACAGGATACTCGCCACCGCCGCCCCGGCAAAGGCATGGCGCAGACGCACGCGCGTATTGGGGACCAACGTATAAAGCCCCATGAAGGTCAATGTGGTCAGGATAAAGGGCAAAACGCGCAATAAGGTGGTAAACAAATCATTGGCAATCCCGCTTTGTAATAACGACAGCGAGGTTAAATAGGAGCTCAACGCAATACTGGTGCCAATAAGGATTGGCCCTAAGGTGAGCACCATCCAATAGATGGAAAAGGCGATCATTGTGGGTCGCTTGGTCTGAATTTTAAAGGTGTGATTCAGGCTTTTGTCGATGGCGGAAATCAGCATGATGGCCACCACAAACAAGAAACTCACCCCCACTGCCGTCATTTTACCGGCATTAGCAACAAACTCATTGAGGTAGCGTGCCACCACCTCGCCAGCAGCCGGCACAAAGTTGTTAATCACAAACTGCTGTAACGTCTCACCCACCTCTGAAAAACCAGGAAAACTCGAAAAGGCGGATAAAACCACGGTCACCAAGGGGACCAAAGATAATAGGGTCACATACGCCATATGGCCCGCACTCACCGTGAGCCGATCTTCGCCCATACGCCGCCATAAATGGGTCAGCATCGCCATCAACCAATGACGATAATGACACCACCTCTTCTCATCCAGGATCCCAATTTTGCGCATCCTTCCACCTTAACCTTGTGTTAGCCTTAAGCGTAATGAGTGTACATGATTTATGATTAAGGAGTTGCCTGTGCGGGTTATCTTTATGCTTGCGACCTGTTTAACCCTACTCACCGGCTGTCAGTCTGCCTATTACTCGGCGATGGAGCAAGTGGGCATCCATAAACGCGATATCATGGTCGACAGAGTGGAAGACGCCGCTGATGCGCAGCAAGCGGCGCAGTCAAAATTTAAAGACGCACGACAAGCTTTAAGCCAGCTCACTGAGTTTGAGGGGGGAGAGCTACAAGCCGCCTATGAGGCAGTCGATAGTCAGTACCAGCAAAGCCATGATGCCGTCACCCGCGTGCGTGAACGCATCGACGCCCTTGAATCTGTCTCTGACGCGCTGTTTGATGAGTGGGAAGAAGAATTAGATTTGTACACGAATCGACGCCTACAGCGTGATAGTGAACAGCGCTTACGCCAGACTCGTGAGGAATACGAGCGATTACGTGATGCCATGCGTCGTGCCGAACAAACCATGACACCGGTACTGAACACCTTGCAAGATAACCGCCTTTATCTCAAACACAACCTCAATGCCCGCGCGATTGGTGCATTACAAGGCGAGTTAGATGCGCTCTCTGGCGAGATAGACCGCGCAGTCGCTGACATGCAACGCGCAATCCAAGCGTCAAATCGCTTTATCCAAACCCTCAATTAAACGCTAGCCAATAAAAAAGGCACCCGAGGGTGCCCTTTGTCCACATCGCGCGGTGATGCCCGCGTGATTAACCTTTACGACCTGCGCGCTTACGCTCGGTTTCGGTCAATAGCTTCTTACGGATACGAATGCTCTCCGGCGTCGCTTCAACCAGTTCATCATCATCGATAAACTCAAGCGCCTGCTCCAAGGTGTACTTGATCGCTGGGCTCAATACCTGCGCGTCATCGGTACCTGATGCACGAACGTTGGTCAGCTGCTTACCTTTCAAGCAGTTAACGGTCAGATCGTTGGCACGATTATGAATACCAATCACCTGACCTTCGTATACTTCGTCACCGTGCTCGGCAAACAAGCGTCCGCGGTCTTGCAAGTTAAACAGTGCGTAAGTCAGTGCTTTACCTGCCGCATTTGAGATCAACACACCATTAATGCGCTGGCCAATATCGCCACCTTTGTACTTACCGTAATGGTCAAAGGTATGATAAATCAGCCCCGAGCCAGAGGTCAGTGTTAAAAACTCTGTTTGGAAACCAATCAGACCACGTGATGGCATCACAAAGTCCATGCGTACACGGCCTTTACCATCTGGAAGCATGTTCGTCAGCTCGCCTTTACGCAGACCGATGCTTTCCATCACGCCACCTTGATGCTCTTCGAGCACGTCAATGGTCACTGTCTCAAACGGTTCGAATTTCTCGCCGTTTTCTTCTTTGATGATCACTTCTGGGCGCGATACCGCCAGCTCAAAGCCTTCGCGACGCATGTTTTCGATCAAAATAGACAGATGGAGTTCACCACGGCCAGACACGCGGAATTTATCTGGGTTATCGGTCTCTTCCACGCGCAGTGCCACATTGTGGACCAGCTCTTTTTGCAGACGCTCAAGGATATTACGTGACGTAACGTATTTACCTTCGAGACCTGCAAACGGCGAGGTATTCACCTGGAAGGTCATGGTCACAGTGGGCTCATCCACCGTCAGTGCAGGCAAGGCTTCCACATTACTTGGATCGCAAATCGTGTCTGAGATTTTCAGCTCACCCAATCCCGTAATGGCAATAATATCGCCCGCAGAGGCTTCATCAACGTCATGACGCTCTAGGCCCATGTAGCCCAAAACACTGCCGACTTTACCGTTACGCTTGCTGCCATCTGCACTCACAATCGTGACTTGCTGGTTCGGCTTAACCGAGCCACGTGTAATACGACCCACGCCGATCACACCCACATAAGAGTTATAATCCAGCTGAGACACCTGCATTTGCAGCGGCGTGGTGATATCGACATCCGGTGCATCAACGTTATCAACGATCGCGTTGAACAGCGGCTCCATATCCTCGCCTTCTGTGGTTTCTTCTAGGCTCGCCCAGCCGTTAAGGGCTGACGCGTAAACCACTTGGAAATCCAATTGCTCATCCGACGCACCGAGAGTGTCAAACAAGTCAAAGACTTGATCCATCACCCAGTCAGGACGCGCCCCAGGGCGGTCAATCTTGTTGATCACCACAATCGGTTTCAAACCATGGGCAAAGGCTTTTTGGGTCACAAAACGGGTTTGCGGCATCGGGCCGTCTACCGCATCGACGACCAGTAGTACGGAGTCAACCATCGACATGATACGCTCAACCTCACCACCAAAGTCGGCGTGTCCTGGGGTATCAACGATGTTGATGCGGTAGTCATTCCAGTTAATGGCAGTGTTCTTGGCCAAGATGGTAATGCCACGTTCTTTCTCAATGTCGTTTGAGTCCATGACACGCTCTTCCACCTCACCGCGGGAAGCCAGCGTACCGGATTGCTGCAGCAGCTTATCCACTAGCGTGGTTTTACCGTGGTCAACGTGGGCAATAATGGCGATATTTCTTAGTTTATCTGTCTGTATTTTGGTCATGGACTCTCTTTTTCACTCGATAGACGGGGCGCGCGCCGAAGTTGGCGAGCTATGCTAACACGACGGCACCGCCACCTGATTAAAAAAACGGCCGTAATGTACCAGATTTTGTCGCAAAACCCACCTTATTATGTGAATTGGCTCACCGTCACTCAGGGTTCATCCTGTCACAGTTGGTTATTTATTGTGCAAATACAAGGATTCATCGTGATGAGAGAAAAAATGAATTTTTAAAGACCGTCCACACTCTTGTCATGCATTGTCTGCTACAAAGAGAGGGGACCTGCACGCATCTCGTGCAAAGCGGCGCACCGTCTTTGCCCTTTGCACCATATGCGATCATGTTTGCACTATAATGGTGCACACTGCACGCTTTTGACCCAGGCTGCACACGGTTTTATCGCGTTAAACGCGGTTTGGCGCGGCTTAAAATTGTTGGCACGGTTTTCGCTTTGTCATGAAGCAAGGAGCCAACTCGCTATTTACTCAATTTGACACCGGAGGTTATTTCACATGTCAGTAGAAAACGTGCTCGCACTGATCCAAGAAAACGAGGTGAAATTCATCGACCTGCGCTTTACCGATACCAAGGGTAAAGAGCAGCATGTTTCTATTCCCTCACATCAGATTGATGATGACTTCTTTGAAGAAGGCAAAATGTTTGATGGCTCATCGGTTGCGGGCTGGAAAGGCATTAATGAGTCAGACATGGTGATGATGCCTGACCCAAGCTCTGCCGTGCTTGACCCTTTTACCGAGGAAAGCACCCTGAATATCCGTTGTGACATTCTTGAGCCTTCAACCATGCAAGGCTACGACCGTGACCCACGCTCAATTGCTAAACGCGCAGAAGATTACATGCGTGCAACCGGCATCGCCGATACCGTTCTCATCGGTCCTGAGCCAGAGTTCTTCTTATTCGACGACGTCAAGTTTGCCACCGATATGGCTGGCTCGTTTTACAAAATTGACGACGTCGAAGCAAGCTGGAACTCAGGCACCGCTCTCGAAGGGGGTAACAAAGGTCACCGCCCTGGTGTGAAAGGCGGTTATTTCCCAGTTGCACCGGTTGATTCATCACAAGACATCCGTTCTGCCATGTCATTAGTGATGGAGGAAATGGGTCTAGTGGTTGAAGCACATCACCACGAGGTAGCGACCGCGGGTCAGAATGAAATTGCCACCCGTTTTAACACCTTGACCACCAAAGCCGACGAAATTCAAATCTACAAATACGTGGTTCACAATGTCGCGCACGCCTTTGGTAAAACGGCAACCTTTATGCCTAAGCCACTGGTTGGTGACAATGGTTCAGGGATGCACGTCCACCAGTCGCTTGCCAAAGATGGTCAAAACCTGTTTGCCGGTGACAAATACGGTGGTTTGTCTGAAACCGCACTGTACTACATTGGCGGTGTCATCAAGCACGCGCGTGCGATCAACGCATTCGCCAACGCCTCAACCAACTCGTATAAGCGTCTGGTCCCAGGCTTTGAAGCGCCGGTCATGTTGGCTTACTCAGCACGTAACCGCTCAGCGTCAATCCGTATCCCTGTGGTACCGAGCCCGAAAGCACGCCGTATTGAGCTTCGCTTTGCCGATCCAACAGCCAACCCGTATCTCTGCTTCGCTGCCATGCTAATGGCTGGCCTAGACGGGATTAAGAACAAGATCCATCCTGGCGATGCCATGGACAAAGACTTGTACGACTTGCCAGCGGAAGAAGCAGCGGAAATCCCAACCGTTGCCGAGTCACTGAAAGAGGCCCTGCAAGCGCTTGACGCGGATCGTGAATTCTTGACCACAGGTGGCGTATTCTCGGATGACTTCATTGATTCTTACATCACGCTGAAAGGCGAAGATGTTGAGCGCATCCAAATGACCACGCATCCCGTAGAATTCGAGCTGTACTACTCGGTATAAGCGCGCAAACAACGCAAATTGTTGCCCACCTCGCAGGTGGGCTTTTTTGTGCTTTTTACCCGCACGATGTGGCTTATCATGGTCCATATCTGCAGAAAAAGAAGGGTAAGCGATGCGCTGGATAGCCATCATCGTGTTCAGCCTCACTGTCACCTGCCAGGCTGGCACGATTTACCAATGGCGGGATCAAAACGGACAGTGGCATATCAGCGATCAGCCTCCCAATGCGCCCCACCAAGTGCGGTATTATGCTCCCTCGTCGGTGTCGCCATCGTTAACGCAACCGCCGCAGACAACCACCCAGCCCGCCAGTCAATCAAACGTGGCGATCACACTGGTTCACCCCAGTGATGGCGCGACGTTACGTAGTAATCCCGGTAAGGTTTCAGTAAAAGCCACCCTTGCTCCGGCGGCTTCCCCAAGCGACCAGGTCCAGCTGGTGATGGACGGTAACCCCGTTCAGGCTCACCCTAAGCAGACGCGCAGCGCCTCACAGCTCACACTAGAATGGCACCTCAGCCCGATAGACAGGGGCACCCATCGTTTTCAAGTCCGCTATTTAGAAAGCGGCAAGGTAATTGCATCATCCTCTGAGCATCAGGTGTATTTGCATCGCGCCCATGTGAATCAGCCACATCGAACGCATGATTAATCCGCGACAACGCCGATGAATTCACAAACCCGGCAGTGCAAGCTGCATCAAGCAAGGATCTCGATTACACTCAATGCACCAAAACAGTGCAAACAAGGACGCAACACGGATGACCCCCGCTCAACTGTTCGATCATCTTCTCACCGCGATCATTGTGGTGGATAGCCAATGGCGTATTCAGTACGTCAACGCGGCCGCCGAGCAGCTGATGCACCAAAGTGCCAGGCGCCTGCTGACACAACCGCTCACCGCGCAGATTCAGCACGCCAGCGTCGACTGGGGACAAATTGCCAACACCACACGTGCCGGGCAAAGCTTGACGGACAGTGATGTGACCTGGGTGGTGGACGGCCAGCCACAAAAGGTGCAACTCAGCGCCAGTCCGTTGTTTGATCAAGCAGATGAGGGACGGCTGTTACTGGAAGTGAATGTGGTCAGCCAACAACAAAGGATCAGTAAGGAGCTTACCCAAAAAGCGCAACAACAAGCGGCAAAAGAGTTGGTACGCGGCTTGGCACATGAAATAAAAAACCCGCTCGGCGGCTTACGCGGGGCGGCACAGTTGCTAGAAAAGATGCTGCCTGATGCGAGCTTGGCTGAATATACGCAAATTATTATCGAGCAAGCCGACCGATTGCGAAACTTGGTCGACCGTTTACTGGGGCCACAGCGTCCTGGGTTGCGCCAACGACAAAACATTCACGTTGTGTTGGAAAAAGTCCGCCAATTGATCAGCCTCGATAACCACGAAGGCATCCAGATCATTCGCGATTACGACCCCAGCTTACCCGATTTTGAGATGGATCCTGAGCAGCTTGAGCAAGCGATTCTCAACGTCGCCACCAATGCTGCCGATGCCATACGCGGTCAGCCTGACGCCTGTTTGACGCTCCGCACGCGCACAGGCTTTCAAACCGTGATCCATGGCGAGCGTCACCGAGTGGTCGCGCAAATTGAAATCATCGACAATGGGCCCGGGATCGCGCCGCATCTGCAGGACACCTTGTTCTACCCCATGGTGACGAGCAAGGCTGACGGCAATGGGCTTGGACTCGCTATCACCCATCATTTAATCGATCAGCATCAAGGCAAAATTGACGTGAATAGCTGGCCAGGCCATACCTGCTTCACCATCCAATTGCCAATCATTGAAAAGGACACGCCACATGAGTAAAGGGACCATTTGGATTGTTGATGATGACAGCTCCATTCGTTGGGTGATGGAACGCACCCTCAGTGCCGCCGGCCTCACCTGCGATACGTTTAGCAATGCTGAAAATGTACTCAGTGCCCTGCATGAACGTCGCCCTGATGTGTTGGTCTCCGATATTCGCATGCCAGGTAGCGATGGGCTGGCGCTGCTAAAAGCGGTACAAGAGCAACACCCTGACTTACCCGTGATCATCATGACCGCGCACTCGGATTTAGATGCCGCGGTTAACGCCTACCAAAAAGGCGCGTTTGAATACCTGCCCAAGCCGTTTGATATTGATGAAGCGCTGGCTCTGGTTGAGCGCGCACTGGCCCACTATAAAGAGCAGCAAAAGCAACAAACGTCACAACAGCCGCAAACGCAGACACCAGAGATCATCGGCGAGGCCCCCGCGATGCAAGAGGTGTTTCGTGCCATTGGCCGGCTGTCACGCTCCTCGATTTCGGTGTTAATCAATGGTGAGTCGGGCACGGGTAAGGAGCTAGTCGCCCAAGCGCTACATCGTCATAGTCCGCGGGCCAATCAAGCCTTTATCGCCCTGAATATGGCCGCCATCCCCAAAGACTTGATTGAGTCCGAGCTGTTCGGTCATGAAAAAGGCGCATTTACTGGGGCCAACGCGGTCAGGCAAGGACGCTTTGAGCAAGCCAATGGGGGGACGTTATTTCTCGATGAAATTGGCGATATGCCATTGGATGTGCAAACGCGTTTACTGCGTGTGCTAGCGGATGGTCAATTCTATCGGGTCGGCGGTCACGCGGCGGTCGATGTGGATGTGCGCATTATCGCGGCTACCCACCAAGATCTCGAACGCTTGGTGACAGAAGGCAGTTTCCGAGACGACCTGTTTCACCGCTTGAACGTGATCCGCGTTCATCTACCCTCACTCAAAGATAGGCGCCAAGATATTCCCCAGCTATGTCAGCATTTTCTTGCCCGCGCCGCCAAAGAGCTGGATGTCGAAGCCAAGCAACTCCACCCAGACACAGAAACCATGATGAGCCAGTTACCTTGGCCGGGTAACGTCCGCCAGCTAGAAAACACCTGCCGATGGCTGACCGTGATGGCCAGCAGTAAGGAAGTGCTTCCCTCCGATCTCCCAAGGGAACTGCTCAACCAGCCCAGCACGGTGGCCGACAGTGAAGCACATGATTGGCAGCAAGCCCTCACCCAATGGGCTCAAGATGCGATAACACAAGGGCAACACGGCATTTTGCAACAAGCGCTACCCAGCGTCGAACGCATCTTGTTGCAGTCGGCGCTCAAGCACACTCATGGCCACAAACAAGAGGCGGCTAAAATTTTAGGATGGGGACGTAATACCCTAACACGCAAACTCAAAGAGCTAAATATTGAGTCGTAACTCATTATTGAAACTGACACTCTTTGAACCTCTGCTAAATTTAAGTAAAGAGATTGAGGTAAAATCCAACAATCGTGTTATTTTTCTGATAAGAGTGAAGTTGTTGTCCTGATGAGAAACGTACGCCCATTGTCAATACGCGCTGCCGTTATGCTTCCCGTGTTTCTCGTCCTAACACTGACGTTGGTCGTGATCATTATTACCATCAACAACCACTATCGCGCCAGCTCGCAATTTGTCGGCAAATTGTTACTCGAAGACTACTCCGTCGGTATTGAGCGAGACTTGCGCCAGTATCTTGCTCACCCCTTTAATGCCAACATCTTTGTCGCCGACAGCCTAGCCGCCCGGCTTGGCGATGCGCCAATGACTGACTCAGGGCTGCGTGATTATCTTCTCAATAGCTACACCTCCCTCTACCAAGCCATGCCTTACATGCAGGTACTCAGTATTGGGGTGGATGCCGAAGGGACGTATTTTGGCTACCGCAAAAGCCAAGCGGGTCAATATATTTTGATGGAGCAGAGTGACGCAACCCAAGGCACGCTGCGTATTTTTGATGGCCGCACGCCAAACGCTAACGTCGTTTACCAAGACAGCGATTACGATCCACGCATCCGACCATGGTACATTCCTGCTTTTAATCGCGAGCAACCGCGCTGGACCGACATTTACCGTGATGCCGATGAAGTTGGTGAAGTCTCCTTATCGGCCATCGCCCCGGTGATGGTCGATGATAATGTGTGGGGCGTGGTCGCCAGCGACATCAAGCTCAATGCGTTTAACCGCTTCCTCAGCGAACGTCAACAAAAGCTCGGCGGGGCATTATTTATTGTCGACGATGAGGGCCGAATGGTCGCCCACAGTGGCCAAGAGAGCCCCAGCAATATCTTACATTTTCCTGATATTACCCATAATCCAGTCCTCGACAATACGATTAGCCAGGTCGCAAATGCGTGGCCGCCCGACCCCAGCCGTTTAGGCAAGCCCTTTAATTTCGATATTGCCGATAAGGGCCATTTTTATGGCACCATTAAAAAAGTGGCGATGCCCGCTCCCTTTCAGCATCAGTGGTATGTGGTGGTCGCACTGCCCGATCAGCTACTGTTAAAAAACCTTCTTAGCCAGCAAGAAATCAGTATTTATCTGGTGGTAGCCATGGCACTGGTCGGGCTTGCGGTGGTGTATTTCATTATACGCCAACTGACTCGCCCATTGAGAGACACCGCTGAAGCGGCAGCCAAACTGGCATCCGGCAATTTGACTTACCGCATTAATACACCCGCAAGCCTGCGGGAAATCGCGATACTCAAAGAAGCGTTTAACAATATGTCGGTCAAATTGCAGCACTCTTTCGATGCGCTGCGCCAACAAGTCCGCCAAGATAACCTCACGCAACTTTATACGCGGGAAGGCTTGATTGAACAGGCCACGGGCTTACGCTATCACGCTCCCAATACCTTGGTGATTTTGGGGATCAATGGCTTTCGTAATATTAATGACAGCCTGGGACAAGAAGGCGGGGACACGCTTTTATGCGCGATTGCCGATCGACTCAGCGCCCTCTCCGATGGCTCTGGGATGCTACTGGCACGCGTACGTGGCGATGAGTTCGCCGTTCTCGCGCCCAATACCACTAACCGAACGCAATCAGAGGCATTGGTCGATCAGTTATTGAGTTTATTTAAGCGCCCCGTCACCATTGGCAACGATGATGTCCTGGTCGACGCATGTGCGGGCGTAGTCTTTGGCTACACCTTTGGCAATGCCATCTATGAAGGCCTTGATCACGCTGGTCTCGCATTGAGTGAAGCCAAACGCAGTGAAACAGCGATGTACGTGTACTTTGAAGCCAATATGCAGGCACGGATTCAAGAGCAATCACGGCTTCTCCTCGAGCTTCATCACGCCGTTCAGCATCACCAGTTTGAGGTCTATTACCAACCCTTTGTCCGCTTGCTTGATGGCCGGTTCTGCGGCGCAGAAGCCTTGGTGCGCTGGCGCCACCCTACACGCGGCATGGTCTCCCCGGCTGAATTCATTCCCGTCGCCGAACAAAGTGGCTTGATTAATCAAATCGGCATGCAGGTACTTGAGCAAGCCGCCTATGACACCGTGGCGCAGATTCAAAAAGGCTTATGGCCAGCCAATTATCAGCTACACGTGAACTTATCCGCTCGTCAGCTACTGTCGGCCGACTTTATCGACAAACTGCAAAGCGTGCTGGATCGTACTCAACTGCCAGCGGATAATTTAACCTTGGAGATCACTGAGTCACAGCTGATGAGCCACGAACACTTGGCAACTTCAGGGTTAACCAAAATCCGTGCGCTGGGAATTAAAATTGCTATCGATGACTTTGGCACCGGCTATTCATCGCTGGCATACCTTCACCAAATGGCGTTTGATAGCCTTAAGATTGATCGCAGCTTCGTTCACTCGATGACTGAAAACAGCACCAACCAACGCATCATTGAAGCCGTGGTTGCCATGACACGTGGCATGGATGTGCACCTGGTGGCCGAAGGGATAGAGACCCAGGAAGAAGCCGAGCGGCTGCGCGACATCGGTTGCCATTTTGCACAAGGTTTCTTGTTTGCCAAACCGCTGCCCCTCACCGAGCAACCAACAGAACGGGTAACGGACAAGCTCCCCACGCGATAGCTGTCACGCCATCGACACACTGACTACTGACGATGAGCAGGTCACTCGCTATACTGAGCCCCAACTCACCTGCTGGGAACCGATGATGATAAGAAAAGACTTACCCGTGACGGATTTACACCGCCACCTAGACGGCAATATTCGTATCGAAACCATTTTGGCATTAGGGCAAAAATTTGCGATGCCGCTACCCGCTACTGATATCGAGTCATTGCGCCCACATGTGCAAGTGGTTGAGACCGAACCCGATTTGGTCGCGTTTCTGTCTAAGCTCGATTGGGGCGTGGCAGTATTAGGTGATTTAGATGCCGTTCGTCGCGTCGCCTACGAAAACGTAGAAGATGCCTTAAACGCTCAAATTGATTATGCCGAGTTGCGCTTTTCGCCCTACTACATGGCGCTGAAGCATCAGCTCCCCCTCGAAGGGGTGGTAGAAGCCGTGGTAGATGGTGTGCAGGCGGGTAGCCGCGACTTTGGCGTGAAAACCAACTTGATTGGTATCATGAGCCGTACTTTCGGCACGCAAGCATGTATGGCCGAGCTCGATGCGCTACTGACGCAAAAATCACACTTAGTCGCCATCGATCTGGCCGGTGATGAGCTGGGCCAACCAGGTGATCAATTCACCGAGCACTTTGCCAAAGTACGGGCCAGCGACCTGCAAGTCACCGTGCACGCTGGCGAAGCCGCTGGCGCCGCCAGTATGTGGCAGGCAATCAATGAGCTCGGCGCCACCCGAATCGGTCACGGGGTCAAGGCAATAGAGGACCCAGCGCTGATGGATTATTTGGCCAAACACCAGATAGGTATCGAAACTTGCCTGACGTCAAACATCCAAACCAGCACCATTGCCGATCTCGCACAACATCCTGTGCGTCAATTCCTCGACCATGGCATTTTGGCGTCCTTGAATACCGACGACCCAGCGGTAGAAGGCATTGAGCTGCCCTATGAGTATGAAGTGGCTGCCCCTGCCGCAGGCTTAACCCCTGCGCAAATCACCACATTGCAAGAAAATGGTCTTTCGATTGCTTTCTTGTCTGATAGCGAGAAAGCCGCACTGACAGCCCACGCGGCAACACGATAGGTCGCCGTAGAGCCTCTCCACACGAGCCTCGCGCCGTAAAAAAACCGCCATTTGGCGGTTTTTTTAGGCTAAATCACCCGCGAAAACTGTTGCTGACGCGCTCTATCTCGCAAATAAACATCAAAGCTCATACAGATATTGCGGATCAGCATACGGCCTGTTTTGGTCACCGTAATCGTTTGATCGGTCACTTGCACCAACTCGTCATCAATAAAGCACTGCAGTAACGCCAGATCTTCAGCAAAATACTGATCAAAATCTATCTGGTAACGTGTCGCAATGTCCGCTTTTTCTAAGGTGAAGTTACACATCAGCGCTTTTATGACATCACGACGAATGCGATCATCCGGCTCAAGCATCACGCCTTTAAACAGTGCATGGCGTTCAGCATCCACTTGCTGATAATACGCTTTCATCTCTTTTTGGTTCTGCGCGTAACAATCACCAATCATCGAAATCGCCGATACGCCGAGTCCGAGCAGATCACAGTCACCTTGCGTGGTATAGCCTTGGAAGTTGCGATGTAAACGCCCTTCTCTCTGCGCCACCGCCAGCTCATCATCAGGCAGAGCAAAGTGATCCATCCCGATAAACTGATAGCCTGCCCCTGTTAACGTATTAATGGTGTCTTGCAACATGGTGAGCTTGGCGTCCGGAGACGGTAAATCCTCTTCTTTGATTTTGCGCTGCGCCGCGAACAAATTAGGCAAGTGCGCGTAATTAAACACTGAGAGTCGACCCGGACGCATCGTCAAAACTTGCGCTAAGGTTTTGGCAAACCCCTCTGGAGATTGGCTGGGCAAGCCATAAATCAAATCGAGGTTGGTGGAGCGGAAGCCCAGTTCACGGGCACGTTCAACCAAGGCGTGAATAAAGTCTTCATCTTGCTCGCGATTGACCAGCTGCTGCACTTTTTTATCAAAGTCTTGCACCCCGATACTGATGCGATTGAAACCTTCGCTCCGCAGGTGATCGAGCATATCGAGTGGAATTTCGCGCGGGTCGACTTCAATGCTGATTTCCGCATCGCGCTCAAAACCAAACTCTTGACGCAACAATCCCATTAAGCGGGAGATTTGCGCCTTGGTGAGAAAGGTGGGCGTGCCACCGCCCCAATGCAGCTGAGTCACTCGACGTGAACCCAGCAAGAAAGCACGCTGACGGATTTCGTGCTCAAGCGCATCTAGATACTCATCCGCCTTGTGTTGGTGCCGTGTCACCACTTTATTGCAGCCACAGTAATAACAAAGTTTGTGGCAAAACGGGATATGCACATACAACGACAACGGGCGCTCAGGGTACTGACTACACGCCATATCAAATTCCGCAGGCGCAAACGCCTCATGAAATTCGAGTGCCGTCGGATACGACGTATAACGGGGCCCTGAATAGTTGTACTTATTGATAAGGGCTTGATCCCAAATGATTTGTGGTGATGACATGGCTTACATTCCGCAAAAGCGCTTAGGAAAGGAGTAACAGCGTCTAGTGTGCCACAGCCTTGAGTAAGGTGTTTAGCACTACCCGCACTGGTGTTGCGAAAGTGTCGGTGAGATCGATTTTCGCCCAATAATTATAAGGGTATTGAGGCAAAATGACAGAGGAAAGCAGCCACGATAGGCTGCATTCCAGGCAGTCACACTTAGTGCGTGAGGATATGATCAGGGATGTGACGCGCGCCGGTGAAGGCGAGGATTTCCGCAAGCTCAACTTTTATCGCCTCTTCCAAACGCGCTTCATGTTTGGCTCGGTCTAAGTCGAGTCGCATGCGCTCATTCTTTTTCAATCCCTTCCTTGCCTCACCGCGAGGGGTATCTTTTACCGCCTCATACAGTTCAAACAAGGCCGGGTAGCGGCTATCAAACGCAACCCGTTTATCGCCTTGTAGATGATCCATGATCATGTAAAGACGGATCGCAGCCTCCGATAAATCGCATTGATTCTGTAGTGCGGCAAACGCAATCACATCAACACTCTCAATGATTTTGTCATTGCGTTGGTTGATCGCTGCCTCTTTCATCTCGGCTTGCCACTTGGTTTGTCGCTTTAACTTCGCCAGCAATACGCCTGCGTAAACCGATAGCGCTAAAATAATGAGCGCCCCAAGTCCTGCCAATATCCAGATCCACTCCTGCACCGGTTACTCCTTGTTAATCGTCCTGTTGCTCAAATTTAGCCAGCAGGTCGTCGTCATCATCCAACTCGTTATCGTCGGCAAGCAGGCCCAGTTTATCCATCAGCACCTCAATCCGATCCAACTTCTCATCCACATAAGCTTGTAAACCCGCCCCTAATTTCTCGCCATTTTCAATTCTATCCAACAACACGTTCAATTGTGGATCTTGCTCAAGCTTGGCGAGCTCTTGCTCTGGTGTGAGCTTGGGTTGCTTAGGTTTTTCTGCATCCGTACCCAATGGGATCGGCTTTTTACTGCCAATGCGCGGGTCCTTTTTTCCACCGCTGCGATGCACTTGCTTGTTGTCTTCTTCTGAATGACGCGAGCCGGCTTTTTTGCCTTTACGCTTTTTTTGCTTTTTCAGCATTCGCGCAATGCGGTCTTGCTCGTTCTGATTCTTATCTACGTATTGCGCCGGGCCTTCCGATCCTACGCGGCGCGTTTTCTTTTTACGCGTCATGACTCTGGTTTCCTCATTAAAATTACGTCGTTGCCGATAAACGTCAGTTCCAACCCCGCTTGGTGAGCTAAAAACTGGAATGTATATCGGCTAAAAAAGCTGACATGCGTCAGATCATTCTTATAGTGCCAGCGTGAAAAAGCGTCTGGATCTTTAACCAGCTTGGTCATGATGCCCAAGTAACCCCCCGGCTTGAGCATCGACAACCACTGCTGCCATTGCACCTTTGGCCAATAGAAATGCTCGATGGCCTCCGTACAGGTAATAAAGTCATAATGTGCATCCAGTACGTCGGTTTGTGGCGCATAGAAGGGATCATAGCAGGCGACATCATGCCCTGCGTTTCGCAGCATACTGGCCAAGACAGGCCCAGGACCACAACCAAAATCTAATCCCTTTGCTGGCACCGATAAGCGGTCGAGTAAAGGGTTGATCACGCGCGATAAAAAACGCTGATAACCGTCATCCTCAGGGTGATTTTGGTGTAAGTCATAGATAGCTTTCTCATTTTCAGGCGCGAGCAATGCCTGGCGCTCAACAAACACCAACGCGCACGCCGCGCACTGAAGGTACGCTCTGCGTTTGTCGGTATGATAAAGATGGGTTGTTGTGTGCTCACATAAAGGGCAATGCTGCATATCATTCATCTATGCCAAAAGCTGGCGCGAATGTAGCAGAAAGTGGGTCAATAAAAAAGCGACAGGCATAAAGCCTGTCGCGTATCGCGCTTGCGATAATAAGCGGATAGTGTCCGTCCTGGTACCTTGTTCATCCCTGACTCATGGCGCTTGGCGCCTTAGTATCAACGTCCTGTTATCGTGGGTCGCATACCTGCGTGTCAGTCGCTTCCTGCGTCCTTGTCGTTCGACACCCACCACACATCCTGTGTCACGTCGTCCTTGTGCGCCTACCTTGGCAACATCCACATCCTGTGGTCAGACCGTCCTGGTGCTCATGTGCCTTGCTTGGCTCAATCACTTGTCCTTAAGACCAACGTCCTGTTGATAGTGGTAGCATATCGCAATGAGCGCGACTGCCTAGAATGCCAGCCATAAAACATTGAATCAGGAAACAAGACACAGAGGTAACTGACTGATTTTAAATGAACATAAAATATGTCTTTCAAAAAATGACGTGTTTTTCTTGCAAGAGAATAGCCAATCTCTTACGCAGAAGGTCGCCGTTGTCGCTATCAGTGATGTGCTGACAAAATGCGTGCCAAGCGTCATAGACTGTCGCATAAATGGAAGAGATAAAAAAAACGGTGGCGTACATTACGCCACCGTTTTCGTTGGACAGCTCGGTTATTAGTGGAGCCCGCCTAAGTAGTTAGACAGTGCATCAATTTCCTTGTCCGTCAGTTTCGCCGCAACCGAGCGCATCATTTTGTTCATATCATTATGACGCTCTCCGGCACGGAACATTTTCAACTGACTGGCTAGATACTTCGCAGGCTGGCCAGAAATTTTCGGGAAACCAGAAGAAGGGGTGCCATTCCCGCGAGGACCATGGCAGGCTGTACAGGCTGCAATACCGCGCTCCGGATCGCCCGCCATGTAGAGCTGACGGCCTACTTCGATAGCCGTTTCGGGTGTGGTGCCAGGCTTGGGTGTTAAGGTTGCATAGTAAGCCGCTAAGTCTGCCATGTCCTGCTCAGAGAGCGGTGCCACCATACCAGCCATCACAGCGTTATAACGCCCCTGCTCACCGCCGCTTTGCGCGCCGAGCTTAAATTCTTTCAGTTGTTTCTCTAGATAGTTGGCGTGCTGACCCGCCAAGTTTGGGTAATCAGGCAAAACACTGTTACCGTCAGCACCGTGACAGGCGACACAGGTATTGGATTTTGCTTTGCCCGCTTCAGCATCTCCTTGGGCCCAGACTGAAGTGCTGGCGAGGAGAGTCAATATTAGCGCTAATTTCTTCATGACATTCCGTTTATAATTATCAAGCTTCCAGTACCACTACTTAGTTACCGTCATGGTACAATTACCGATCAAAAACCGAGCACGGTTATTTTACACAAATTCACACAAAAGTAATCAGTCTACTACACCAAGACGAGACGGAGTTAACAGTGGAGCAATCACTTAATTACCGTAACACCCAGTTTGTTACCAGCGCACCCGACATTCGCCATCTTCCTGATAATACGGGGATAGAGATTGCGTTTGCTGGCCGTTCCAACGCCGGTAAGTCTAGCTCCCTTAACCGTCTTTGTGACCAAAAGAGCCTAGCAAAGACCAGTAAGACACCCGGGCGCACACAATTAATTAACCTCTTTAAAGTGGACGAAGGGTGTCACATTGTCGACCTACCTGGTTATGGTTATGCCCAAGTCCCGTTGGAAATGAAAGAGAAGTGGCAGCGTTCGCTGGGGGAATATTTACAAAAACGTGATCAACTTGGCGGATTAGTGGTCTTGATGGATATTCGTCATCCGATGAAAGACTTGGATCAGCAACTTATTTACTGGGCGGTTGAATCTCACTTACCGGTGTTAGTGCTACTGACCAAAGCCGACAAATTGAAATCAGGGGCACGTAAGCAGCAACTGATGAAAATCCGCGAAGCGTCACTGGCCTTTTGCGGGGATGTTGAGGTCGAGTTGTACTCATCGCTCAAAGGGATGGGCGTCGATAAATTGCGCCGTAAACTAGACGCTTGGTATCAACAAACACCCCCGGTGATCGCAGACGACCCACAGCCAACCGATTAACCCTCTTGGACGGGTAGGGCCCACCTGTCGCTTACGCAGATAAAAAAAAGCCGACCCTCAATACGAGAGTCGGCGAATCTTTGTGCGTAAGCGAGCTCAATCAGCCCCCATAGACACATAAAGAACAAGAAGCTGTGCGCATTATAACCAAGCCTCCAGTCATAATTAAAGTAATTACTCTAATTTTTTTGAAAAGAATGGGATGATGCGAATCAGCAAAACACAAAAAAGGCAGTGGCAGGGTCGACTCATCGCGTTGACGATTAGCCAATAAAAAAAGCCCCAGTCAGTATCCTGACTGGGGCTGCTGAATCAGCCAAATCCAATAACGTGAAACAAAAGGTCTGAAAGATAGAACATCTTACCTCTGTACCCTACGTTGTTAACTGTATATCAATCACTCAGTATTGAAAAGTATCTTACGTAATTT
>NZ_MUEW01000016.1:0-53831 GCF_001995655.1 Salinivibrio sp. IB868 | reverse complement strand
GATCAGTCTGCCGTACAGAACTTGGATGCCGGTGATCAGGTGACCGACACCATCACCCTCACCGCAAGCGATAACACACAACAAGATATTGTTATCACCATTACCGGCACCGACGACTTACCTGAAGTCACCGGTAGCTTTACCGGCTCAGTGACCGAAGGTGACGAAGGCGATGCGGTCACTGCCACCGGCACCATTTCGATCAGTGATGTCGATGGCGATGACAATCCGACGTTTGCTGACGTCACACAGGCAGGCACTTACGGCTCGTTGGAGCTAGTAGATGGTGCTTGGACCTACACCCTCGATCAGAGCTCAGTGCAGGATTTAGATGCCGGCGATCAGGTGACCGACACTATCACCCTGACTGCAAGCGATAACACGCAACAAGATATCGTCATCACCATTACCGGCACCGACGATGCGCCAGAAGTGAGTGGTGAGTTTGTAGGTTCTGTCACCGAAGGGGACGTGGGCGATGCCGCGGTCACTGCAAGTGGCACCATTGCGATCAGTGATGTGGATGGCGACGATACACCGGCCTTTGCCGATACCACTGAAGCGGGGACTTATGGCTCGCTAGACCTAGTTAACGGCAACTGGACCTACACCCTCGATCAGTCTGCCGTGCAGGATTTAGATGCCGGTGATCAAGTGACGGACACCATCACCCTCACCGCAAGCGATAACACACAACAAGATATTGTTATCACGATTACGGGGACCGACGATGCGCCAGAATTGAGGGGTGAGTTTTTTGGCTCGGTCACCGAGGGCAATGAAGACGATGCCCCTGTCACTGCCACGGGCACCATCGCGATCAGTGATGTCGATAGTGACGACGCGCCAACCTTTGCCGACGTCACACAGGCAGGCACTTACGGCTCGTTGGAGCTAGTCGGTGAGAGCTGGACCTATACACTAAATCAGGGCTCGGTTCAGGGTTTAGACGCCGGCGATCAGGTGACGGATACCATCACCCTCACTGCAAGCGATAACACACAGCAAGATATTGTTATCACCATTACCGGCACCGACGACTTACCTGAAGTCACCGGTAACTTTACCGGCTCAGTCACCGAAGGCAACGAAGGCGATGCGGTCACTGCCACCGGCACCATTGCGATCAGTGATGTTGATAGTGACGATAACCCGACCTTTGCCGATACCACAGAGAGCGGCACTTACGGTTCGCTAGAGCTGGTGAACGGTAATTGGACTTACACCCTCGATCAATCTGCCGTGCAGGATTTAGATGCCGGTGATGAGGTGACAGACACTATCACCCTCACCGCAAGCGATAACACGCAACAAGATATTGTTATCACCATTACCGGCACCGACGACTTACCTGAAGTCACCGGTAGCTTTACCGGCTCAGTGACCGAAGGTGACGTGGGCGATACCGCAGTAACTGCCACGGGCACCATCGCGATCAGTGATGTCGATAGTGACGACGCGCCAACCTTTGCCGACGTCACACAGGCAGGCACTTACGGCTCGTTGGAGCTAGTCGGTGAGAACTGGACCTACACCCTCGATCAATCTGCCGTGCAGGATTTAGATGCCGGTGATCAGGTGACCGACACCATCACCCTTACTGCAAGCGATAACACACAACAAGATATTGTGATCACCATTACCGGCACCGACGACTTACCTGAAGTCACCGGTAGCTTTACCGGCTCAGTCACCGAAGGCAACGTGGGCGATGCCCCTGTCACTGCCACGGGAACCATTGCGATCAGTGATGTCGATAGTGACGATAATCCAACCTTTGCCGATACCACTGAAGCGGGGACTTATGGTTCGCTCGAGCTGGTCAATGGCAGTTGGACCTACACCCTTGATCAGTCTGCGGTGCAGGATTTAGATGCCGGCGATCAGGTGACCGACACTATCACCCTGACAGCCTCTGATGGCACCGAACAAGATATTGTTATCACCATTACGGGGACGAATGATGCCCCTGAAGTAAGCGGTAGCTTTGTTGGTTCTGTCACCGAAGGCAACGTGGGCGATGCGGCGGTGACTGCGACGGGTACGATTGCCATCAGTGATGTCGATAGTGACGACGCGCCAACCTTTGCCGATACCACAGAAACCGGGACTTACGGTTCGCTCCAGCTAGTTAACGGTAATTGGACTTACACACTTGATCAGTCTGCGGTGCAGAGTTTAGATGCCGGCGATCAGGTCACCGATACTATCACCCTCACTGCCTCTGATAGCACAGAGCAAGATATTGTTATCACTATTACGGGGACAAATGATGCCCCTGAAGTAAGCGGTAGCTTTGTTGGTTCTGTCACCGAAGGCAACGAAGGTGATGCACCTGTCACTGCCACCGGCACCATTGCGATCAGTGATGTGGATAGCGACGACAATCCGACCTTTGCCGATGTGACACAGGCAGGCACTTATGGCTCGTTGGAGCTAGTAGATGGTGCTTGGACCTACACCCTCGATCAGTCTGCCGTGCAGGATTTAGATGCCGGTGATCAGGTGACCGACACCATCACCCTTACTGCAAGCGATAACACGCAACAAGATATTGTTATCACCATTACGGGGACCGACGACTTACCTGAAGTCACCGGTAGCTTTACCGGCTCAGTCACCGAAGGCAACGAAGGCGATGCGGTCACTGCCACGGGTACCATTGCGATCAGTGATGTCGATAGTGACGACGCGCCAACCTTTGCCGATACCATTGAAGCAGGAACCTATGGTTCGCTCCAGCTAGTTAACGGTAATTGGACTTACACCCTTGATCAATCTGCGGTGCAGAGTTTAGATGCCGGCGATCAGGTGACCGATACCATTACCCTGACGGCAAGCGATAACACGCAACAAGATATTGTCATCACCATTACCGGGACGGATGATGCGCCTGAAGTGAGTGGTGAGTTTGTTGGCTCGGTCACCGAGGGCAATGAAGACGATGCCCCTGTCACTGCCACCGGCACCCTTGCGATCAGTGATGTGGATGACGGCGATAATCCGACCTTTGCGAATACTACAGAAGCGGGGACTTATGGCTCGTTAGAGCTGGTGAACGGCAATTGGACTTACACCCTCGATCAGTCTGCCGTGCAGGATTTAGATGCCGGCGATCAGGTGACCGACACCATCACCCTCACCGCAAGCGATAACACACAACAAGATATTGTTATCACCATTACCGGCACCGACGACTTACCTGAAGTCACCGGAAGCTTTACCGGCTCAGTGACCGAAGGTGACGAAGGCGATGCGGTCACTGCCACCGGCACCATCGCGATCAGTGATGTTGATGGCGGCGATAATCCGACCTTTGCGAATACTACAGAAGCGGGAACTTATGGCTCGTTGGAGCTAGTAGATGGTGCTTGGACGTACACCCTCGATCAATCTGCCGTGCAGGATTTAGATGCCGGTGATGAGGTGACAGACACTATCACCCTCACCACAAGCGATAACACACAACAAGATATTGTTATCACCATTACCGGCACCGACGATGCGCCAGAAGTGAGTGGTGAGTTTGTAGGTTCTGTCACCGAAAGTGACGTGGGCGATACCGCAGTAACTGCGACGGGCACCATCGCGATCAGCGATGTCGATAGTGACGATAACCCGACCTTTGCCGATACCACAGAGAGCGGCACTTACGGTTCGCTAGAGCTGGTGAACGGTAATTGGACTTATACCCTCGATCAATCTGCCGTGCAGGATTTAGATGCCGGCGATCAGGTGACAGACACCATCACCCTCACCGCAAGCGATAACACACAACAAGATATTGTCATCACCATTACGGGGACAGAGGATGCCCCTGAAGTAAGTGGTGAGTTTGTTGGCTCAGTGACCGAAGGTGACGTGGGCGATACCGCAGTAACTGCCACGGGTACCCTTGCGATCAGTGATGTCGATAGCGACGACAATCCGACCTTTGCCGATGTTACACAGGCTGGCACTTACGGTTCGCTAGAGCTGGTGAACGGTAATTGGACTTACACGCTCAATCAAAGCTCGGTTCAGGATTTAGATGGCGGCGATCAGGTGACGGATACCATCACCCTCACTGCAAGCGATAACACACAGCAAGATATTGTTATCACCATTACCGGCACCGACGACTTACCTGAAGTCACCGGTAACTTTACCGGCTCAGTGACCGAAGGTGACGCGGGCGATACAGCGGTAACTGCCACGGGTACCATTGCGATCAGTGATGTGGATAGCGACGACAATCCGACGTTTGCCGACGTCACGCAGGCAGGCACTTACGGCTCGTTGGAGCTAGTAGACGGTGATTGGACGTATACGCTTGATCAAGACAGCGTGCAGGATTTAGATGCTGGCGATCAAGTGACGGACACCATTACTCTCACCGCCTCTGATGGCACCCAGCAAGCTATTGTCATCACCATTACGGGGACGGATGACGCACCTGAAGTCACCGGTAGCTTTACCGGCTCAGTCACCGAAGGTGACGTGGGCGATACCGCAGTAACTGCCACGGGCACCATTGCGATCAGTGATGTGGATAGTGACGACGCGCCGACCTTTGCCGATACCACTGAAGCGGGGACTTATGGCTCGCTAGAGCTGGTGAACGGCAACTGGACTTACACCCTCGATCAGTCTGCCGTACAGAACTTGGATGCCGGTGATCAGGTGACCGACACCATCACCCTCACCGCAAGCGATAACACACAACAAGATATTGTTATCACCATTACCGGCACCGACGACTTACCTGAAGTCACCGGTAGCTTTACCGGCTCAGTGACCGAAGGTGACGAAGGCGATGCGGTCACTCGATCAGTCTGCCGTACAGAACTTGGATGCCGGTGATCAGGTGACCGACACCATCACCCTCACCGCAAGCGATAACACACAACAAGATATTGTTATCACCATTACCGGCACCGACGACTTACCTGAAGTCACCGGTAGCTTTACCGGCTCAGTGACCGAAGGTGACGAAGGCGATGCGGTCACTGCCACCGGCACCATTGCGATCAGTGATGTGGATAGTGACGACGCGCCAACCTTTGCCGATACCACAGAGAGCGGCACTTACGGTTCGCTAGAGCTGGTCAACGGCAATTGGACTTACACCCTCGATCAGAGCTCAGTGCAGGATTTAGATGCCGGTGATCAAGTGACGGACACCATCACCCTCACCGCAAGCGATAACACACAACAAGATATTGTCATCACCATTACGGGGGCCAATGACGCCCCCACCTTGGCTCAAGCCGTTTCAACACAAACTCTGCAAGAGGATTTTGTTAGCTACACCATTGATCTCAATACGGTGTTTTCCGACATCGACAGTGACGATACCTTGAGTTTCGATGTGGCAAATGTGCCCAGTGGAGTTTCTGTCTCTATTGATGCGAATGGAGTCGCGACCATTTCTTCGGTCGCCGATTGGAGTGGGACAGAGACAGTAAGCTTCCGCGCCACCGATACGCAAAATGCGAGCCTGACCCACGATGTCACCTTCAACGTCGAAGGGGTTGCTACCGCCCCCACCCTCACAGTCAGCCGTGGCGATCAATCACTGACTTATATCGATGACACGGGACAAATCTCCGCCACTGACCCTGGCGCAGGCGGGTCACGTGCGATTCTATCGCCTTTAACAATCTCCGGCACCGCCAATGAATCGGGCGAAACACTTACTTACCGAATCAGCGGCTTACCGGATGATGCAGTATTATCAGCGGGGACAAAAGAGGCAAGCACCGGCGATTGGCTACTCACGGACGCGCAACTGAGTGGTCTTAATCTCGCCTCTCCTGCCGATATTACTGGTGTCACGCTATCGATTACGGCTATCAGTACCGACGGCACGGATCAGGCATCAACCACGGCCACTCTGAATCTAGAAAATGACAGCTTTGCACAGACCGAAGGACAAGCCACCAGCATTGCTAGTGTCGACGGACTGATCAGCAACGATACAGACACACAGGCCTCTGTCACCCGCGTTGCCACCAATGCCAGCCAAGGAGAAAGTGGTAACAGTGAAATTGTGATCGGCCCTGCCACCATCGTCACCGCATTGGGTGGCAGTGTTACTGTCAACGCAGACGGTAGCTTTACCTACACTGCACCGGCAGTGAACCATGCAGGCGGCGGTCACGTCTATGACAGCTTCTCCTACCAAAGTAGCGAGAATGAAGAGTGGACAACCGTGACCTTCGATGTGAGCGACTCTGCGCCGGTAGCCCATGATGATAGTGATAGCGTAGCCTCTGGCGCCTCGACAGGAGGGAACGTGATCACTGCCGGCGCCGGTGCCGATACCCTCGGGGCGGATACCACCACGGTGACCGCGGTTAGCTTCAATGGCACCACGTATGCAGTCAACGGCAGTACTGTGATTGCCACATCGCAAGGGCAATTAACCATTCAACCCGACGGCAGCTACCTGTATCAATCATCGGTCGCGTCAACGACGGATGCCAGCACGCTGGACGATGAGGTATTCACCTATACCCTCACCGACAGCGATGGGGATACGAGTCAGGCGCAGCTCACACTCGGTCATGACAACAATACCCAGTTAAACGCCGATATCGCTTCAGTCAGCGAGCAAGGGTTAGTGAGCGACGATAATAGTCAAACCACCCAAGGTAACCTGTTGGATAATGATACGGGGATTGGCGTTAATGTCAGCCTGCATCAAATTAATGGGCAAAGCTTTGGCAGTGATGGGGTTTTAACCCTCACCACTGCCAGTGGCACTCTGACTGTTTATAACCAAGACAACACCCAAGGTTATCGCGCGGGTGACTACACCTATACGCTCAATAATGCCACCAGCGGTGATAACGTGAGCGAAGCCTTCACCTACACCACCTATGATCCGACGGCGTCTACGGCGTATCGCTCATCGACATTAACGGTCAATGTGCAAGATGACACGCCGACCTCAGACAACATCGAAAGTGCCTTGTACGCGACGGCGGAGAGTAGCTCGACGTTTAACCTTATTCTCACCATTGATCTGTCCGGCAGTATGTCCGATCCGGTTGACCCAAGCGATCCGGATTCACCCACTCGGATGGAAGTCACTAAAGCCGCGCTAAAATCGATGATTGAGGAATACGACAGACTCGGGGATCTTAATATCCAAATTGTGTCGTTCTCGGATACGGCGAGTTCATCAGGCTGGCTTCTTAATGACGCCGCCAGCGCGTTGGATGCCATTGAGGGCTTATACGCAGGTGGCGCGACCCGGTACGATAACGCGCTCAATGAGATCATCAATAATATTGATACATCAGGGATCAGCGCAGATAAGACTATCTCGTATTTTATCTCGGACGGGATGCCCAATGATGACTTTGAAAGTAACACCAGCCTGCAAAGCGCATGGCAAACTTATGTCAGTACGCAAGGTATTGACGAGTCCTTCAGTGTCGGGGTCGGGGATGGCATTACGACATCGCCACTGACACCGATTGCGGCAAGCAGTTCAGGCAATACCAGTGACAATGTGTTGCTGGTCACCGATGAAAATGAGCTCGCCTACTCACTGCTACAAACCATTGAGAGTGGACAAGTGTCAGGCGGTCTCGTGCTGACGGATGATGACGGCAATACTGTCTCTTTGTTCGGCGCCGACGATGGCTATATTTCTACACTCACCTTGGATGGACAAACATACAACTATGACCCGGCGACTGACAGCGCGCAGCAGACCTTTGAAACCGCAAAAGGCGGTATCCTCACCATCAATTTTGATACCGGCGAATACGACTACCGCGTTGCGGTCGACAGAAATATTCTCAACGAGCAAGAGCAAATTGCGCTGACGCTTACCGACAACGATGGCGATACCAGTGAGGTCAATGTCGCCATTAACCTCTACTACGAGGCACGGCTAGATGCCAATCACGATATTGTAATCACCAATATTCATGATGGTAGTCCGATCGTCATTCCCGGTTTGGCCTTAACCCATAACGATATTCCTTCGATGGACAGTACGATCACGGCCACCAGTAATGCAATACAAGGGTCGGTAACGGGCACAGATGACGTCACTTTCACGCCCGATAGTGCGATGAATACGCAAAGCTTCCTTGATCCCATCGGTAACGATTCCGAGTTTATTGCTGAATCCGAACTGGGCGATTTCGCCAGTTCCTTTGCTCAGGCACAGAGCCTAGACCGCGGTAAATTCGGCACCATGACACAGGAGGTGTGGACACACATTGATGCTGGTAACTATGGTGCCAATGCTGCCCTGACGGGGACGGTCCAGAACGGCATTGATAGTGATATGACGAAAATGGATCTTTACCAGAACGAAACCTTACTCTTTGATGATGACCATTGGTTCAATGATCTAAGCGTGAGAGTCTATGACCAAAACCAACAGCTTTTGGACACCCTCAATCCCGACTCTGGCAGCAATAGCTTTACGGCCGGTCAGCAGGGCACTTACTACTTTGAGATCGTTTCCAACAATGGATCTAATGACACCGAAAGCTACGAGATTTACCTGACTTTGGATAGCTCGAATGCGGTGTTACCAGAGCCTGAGCATCAATTTGAGTACACTACCTCTAACGGCAGTTATATGGACAGTGCACTGGTTGATATTATTGCCATTGATGACCAAACGCTAGAAGGTAACTATCAAAGTGAAATTCTCGCGGCCGGTACAGGTGACGACACCCTGATCGGTAACGAAGGAGATGATAGCTTACTCGGGAACCACGGCGATGATACGCTTGATGGCGGCCTTGGCGATGATTTGCTGATTGGCGGCCAAGGTGACGACACGTTGACAGGGGGGCTTGGGTCGGACACTTTCGCCTTTTTGAGCGGTGATCAAGGGTCTATCGGCGCTGAGGCGGTTGATCGTATTACTGACTTTGATGTGCAAAAGGACATACTGGATCTCTCCGAGCTTCTGATTGATGAAGACCAAGACGGTGCGAATCTAGAAGACTACCTAACTCTTGAGGACAACGACCAAGGTGAAGCCACCTTGTACATCGCCTCGGCGGGCGATAATCAAATCGACCAGCACGTGGTGTTTGAAAACCTCAGTGTGGCAGACATGGCTAGTGCATACGAAATTGATATGAGTGGCCTGAGCAGCCAAGAGCTAAGCGCTTCTGTGATTGATGCCATGATCCAACAAAGCAAACTGATGACAGACTAACTCATGCCTAACGCGCACCTTATGCGTGATAGTCGCAAGTTTACGTTTTATTTTGCCTAACAAAGGGGCAGAATAGCGCCAAAACTTGCCAGAAGCATTACGGGAGCGATTTTGTTATCTGAGTTGAAAAACATCGCCCAACTGTTGGTCGAAAACAAACTATTGACCACCATTGGTGTTATCGTCTTTGTTAGCGTGATCCGTCGCCTGATTTTGCGTCATATTCGCGGTGATAGTAACTTTCTCAGCGAAGATCAACGTAAGTGGATATCTCGCACTAAAAATGGTGCATTTAGTCTGCTTTTACTGTTTTTGTTCTTGTTTTGGAACACAGAAATTAGTGAGTTTGCCCTCTCGCTCACAGCCATTGCGGTCGCGGTGGTAGTGGCTTCCAAAGAAATTATCCTGTGCTTTACCGGTTCTATTCAGCGCGCCAGTTCACGATCGTTTCGTATCGGGGATTGGATTGAGGTAGGTAACTCTCGTGGCGAAGTGATCGAGCACAATTTGATGGCGACCAAAATTCAAGAAATTGATACCCATCATGGGCACTATTGCTACACCGGAAAAACCGCGACATTACCGAACAGCTTGTTTTTCTCTACCACTGTGAAAAACCTGAACTTTATGAAGCGCTATGTTTATCACCATTTTCACCTGGTGATCCGTGGCGATATAAATTTATACCCCCATATTCCCGCACTACTGGCGCGTATTGATGATCACAGCGAAGACTTTATGGATATTGCTCGACGTTATAACCATGTGATTGAGCGCCATGCTGGTGTCGATCTTCCTGGCCCAGAGCCTCATCTTTACCTCTCGCACACAGAGACAGGAGAGCAACTGGTGCATGTGCGATTGTTTTGTCCTACCGAGCGTGCGGCCGAATTAGAGCAGCTCATTCGCGAGGATGTGATGACGCTTTATTGCGAAAAGCTGCTCCCCGCAGCAGACGGTAAACTGAGCGAACAAACCGAGCGGTCAGAGGCAGAAACGGCCACACCTTCAACACCGGCTTGATATAAAAAAGCGCTCGTGGCTATCACGAGCGCTATCCACTAAGTAACAACACATCACGCCTAAGAATCACTTACAGTAAAAACAACGTTCCTAAGCCTAAGAAAGCGACAAAACCGACGATGTCAGTCACCGTGGTTAAAATCACTGAGCCTGACAGAGCCGGATCAATCTTCAGCTTCCCTAATAACACAGGTACAAAAATCCCCGCCAGTGCAGCACTGATAATATTGGCGACAATCGCGGCGCCAATCACCGCACCGAGTCCCCAGCTTTCAAACCAATAACCCGCAATAGCACCAATCACAAGCGCCCAAAGCACGCCATTGAGTAGCCCCACTTTAAATTCCTTACTCAAAAGGGGCTTTAAGTTAGCCTTAGATATTTGTCCTAACGCGAGGCCTCGCACGATCAGCGTCAGCGTTTGACTACCGGCAATCCCACCCATTGAGGCGACCACGGGCATCAATACGGCAAGCGCGACCACTTGTTGCAATGTCGCTTCAAACAAACCAATAAACCAAGAGGCCAGAAAAGCCGTCATCAGGTTAATCCCAAGCCATAACGCGCGATTACGCGCACTTTTCATCACCGGGGAGAATAAATCTTCATCTTCATCCAAACCCGCCGTGGCCATGATTTGCGCTTCTGCCCGTTCCGCTTGCATCTCATAGGCAGTACCAAGGTCAAGCCGGCCAATTAACATGCCACCATCATCCAATACGGGTAGCGCGATTTCTTCACTGCTCGCGACTTTGTCGGCACTGGTATAGATATCATCACGCGCATTTAAGCTGGGAAATTGCTCGCGTACCAGCTCACTGATTTTGAGAATACCGTCCGCGCCGAACAACTTATGAATAGGCACCGCACCCACCCAAATGCCTCGACTATCGACCACGAAGACATGATCGCAATATTTTGGCATCACCCGTCGAAGTAGACGGAGTACCACATTTACCTTGGTTTTAGCCGGCACCACCAAAGGTTGATGATCACACCAGTGGCCCACTTGAGTATCCGCATATTGTTGCGCAGAGGCGTAGCGTTGCTTTTGCTCCGAGTCCATCCGACCGAGCGCTTCCTCTAACAGCGGTTCGGTCAACACATCTTGCAGTTCCAACAAGGTGTCCGCGTCGAGATCAGCGAACAGTGTATGTAGCTGTGCCTCATCAACGGCACGGATAACCGCTTCGCCTGCGTCATCGCGCATCTCCGCCAACACAGGAAGCTGTATTGAAGGAGAGAGTTGCTCCCAAAAGCCCACACGATCGCTAACAGGTAAGGCTTCTAATAACAAAGCAAGGCTATCAACACCGTGTGCTTGCTCTATCTCTTGTATCGTTTCGGGCGCACCTTGATCGACTTTTGATAGCAAATCATCAATCACTTCTTGTCTATCACTCGTTTGCATGGTATTTCCTTCTCAACGGTCATCATGTGCACAGAAACCCAGCGACCCGCCCCGGTAGGGCGTCCCTCTCAACCAGTCTCCCATATGCCATGATAGTGCCGCTTCCAGTGTGCGATGGTTATCACATATCATCGCTGATTTTTCAGATTCTTACCACGAATAACCGCTATCACTTCTATGGTAAAAGCAAGGCAGAGCAATAACGAGTAATGATAACAATGCCGGTTCAATCAACGGAAAAAGTGTGTGTGGGTTGGCGCGAATGGATTAGCCTCCCAGACCTAGATATTGCGCGTATAAAAGCCAAAATTGACACGGGCGCGCGTACTTCATGCTTGCATACCTTCAAAATTGAAGAGTTTGAAAAAGGAGGCGCTGCTTGGGTTCGTTTTTGGATCCACCCTCACCAAGGTGATGACGAACATGTTATTCAAGCGGAAGCGCCCGTGCTTGCGCGCCGTGTCGTGCGCGACTCTGGCGGGCACGAGCAACTTCGCTATGTGATTCAGACCACACTCAAAGCCGGTGAACTGTGTTATCCCATAGAGATGACACTCACCGCACGCGATAACATGCGCTTTCGTATGCTGTTAGGTCGTACCGCGATGACAGGCAACGTCATTGTCGATCCTATGCATTCATTCCTGCTCGGCAAATAGGAGTCCTAACCACAATGAAAATCGGTATCCTTTCCCGGAATAAAAACCTCTATTCCACTCGACGTCTGATTGAAGCGTGCGAACAGCGTGGTCATGAGTATAAAATCATTGACGCGCTGCGCTGTTACATGAGCATCAACTCCACACAACCGTCAATTCATCTTGCTGGCGAAGAGCTAGAAGGGTTTGAAGCCATCATCCCTCGTATCGGCTCATCGGTGACCTTTTATGGCTGTGCCGTACTGCGCCAGTTTGAAATGATGGGGGTTTTTCCCGTTAATGAGTCCGTGGCTATCACCCGCTCTAGAGATAAGCTGCGCTCGATGCAATTGCTGTCGCGCAAAGGCATAGGCATGCCACATACTGGGTTTGCTAGCAAGCCTGGGGATGTTGGAGACCTATTGGAGATGGTCGGCAGTGCCCCTGTGGTCGTCAAACTGCTGGAAGGCACTCAAGGCATTGGTGTCGTCCTCGCCGAAACCAAAAAAGCGGCTGAAAGTGTGATAGAAGCCTTTATGGGCCTAAAAGCAGACATTTTGGTGCAAGAGTATATTAAAGAGTCCAGCGGCGCCGATATTCGCTGTTTTGTGATTGGTGACAAAGTCATCGCCGCGATGAAACGTCAAGCCCAGCCAGGGGAGTTTCGCTCCAATTTACACCGAGGTGGTTCCGCAACCTTGGTACGGATCACACCGGCAGAGCGTCGAACCGCAATTGCTGCGGCTAAAGCCATGGGACTCAATGTCGCTGGGGTCGATTTACTGCGCTCCGAGCGCGGCCCTTTGGTGATGGAAGTCAACTCCTCACCGGGGTTAGAGGGCATAGAAAAAGCCACCGGGAAAGACGTCGCGGGTATGGTGGTGGAATACATCGAAAAGACTGCTAATGCCAAGAGGACGCGAACTCGTGGTAAGGGCTAAAAGAAACAATGCTATCGATATCGGGGGTGAGACCGTTAACCCAGGTGATCGCCTTAGCTTAGAGCTGGAAATCGCCAAGCTTTATACCCACGCCCCACTCAACGTGAGTATAGAGGTTCTTAACGGCAAACTATCGGGCCCTACACTGTTAATCTGTGCGGCCATTCATGGCGATGAGCTCAATGGTATCGAGATTGTTCGCCAAATTATGGCGAGAACCGACACCCAAAAACTACGCGGAACAATCGTTGCCATTCCCGTTGTTAATGTATTTGGCTTTATTCACAAGTCTCGCTATCTGCCGGATAGGCGTGATTTGAATCGCTCCTTTCCGGGCTCTGAACGTGGCTCAATTGCCGGGCGCATGGCGTATCAGCTGTTTAATGAAGTGATTAGCCAATGCACCCATGTGATCGATTTGCATACCGCCGCTATCCACCGCACCAATCTGCCACAAATCCGCGCCAATTTAGATAACCCAGAAGCGGGGGCGATGGCGACCGCATTTTCCGCCCCTGTGGTTGTCGACGCCGCCTTAAGGGGCGGCTCCTTACGCGCAGAGGCAGAGGCAATTGGCATTCCGGTGATCACCTATGAGGCCGGTGAAGCCCTACGCTTTGAGCCTTACGCAATTAACGCAGGGGTCAGGGGAGTGATACGCGTAATGCGCCACTTGGGTATGCTGCGTCAGTCGCGGCGTAAATTACCTTACAAACCCGTCACAGCCAGAGCAACCCGATGGGTGCGCGCCGACGCCGATGGCATATTCCGCAGCCACATTGCACTGGGTGAAATGGTCTCCAAGCAACAAGTAATCGGTATCATTTCTGATCCAGCAGGCAGCCAAGAGGTAGAAGTGATCGCGCCTCAGAGCGGTATCCTCATCGGGCAGCAAACACTGCCCGTGGTCAATGAAGGTGATGCTATCTTTCATATTGCTTTTTTCTCACAGTCTGACGATTTGATTGAACAACACTTGGAGGGTTATCGAGACCAAGTCAAAGACGACCAAGATGATGAGTTAAAGTGGGGAATTGGTACGCTATCAACATGATCGAGTCACGAGAAACAAACCGTACTACTTGCATCGAGCAATAAGATTCATAACACTACGCGTTTTGTAGCACGGGCAGCCGCCCGTTCAATAAGAGGAACGACATCATGCTGACATGGCAAGACATCGTCGCTCGAAGTGAAAGCGGTAATCTCGCGCCGCCGTCGCGGGTTGAGAAAACAGACCAAGAGTGGCAAACACAACTCAGTGAAGAAGCCTTTCGTGTTACCCGGCAAAAAGGCACAGAGCGCGCGTTCAGCTCAGGCATGTGTACGCTCTTTGAGCCAGGGCGTTATGGGTGCACATGCTGCGGCACCTTGCTGTTTGATGCGCATGAAAAGTTTGATTCAGGTACAGGCTGGCCCTCGTTTACGCAACCGGCGCAAGATAATGCTATCGCTTATCACAAAGATAGCAGTCACGGGATGACACGGATTGAAACCACCTGTGCGACCTGTGACGCGCATCTTGGCCATGTATTTCCTGATGGTCCCCCACCATCTGGTTTACGCTTTTGTATGAATGCCGTCGCGTTGAAAAAGCTCGATTAAAAAGTACCTGTCCCGCTGAAAACGCAGAGCTCTACCTCGGCTCTGCTATACTATTCATTAACCGTACTGCCGCTATCAATCACGTTTATATCCTATTGCATCGCACGACGCAGAGGTGACATGCTACTGGGGCTCTCTCTACCTTCCGCTCGCCACATTTTGTTGTGGAGCTTCATTTACGGGGCAATCGTCTGGCTGGATATGCGCTATTTATCCGCGATACTCGATGTCCACACGGTCACCTTGCTCAATATCTCCAGTGGCCTTGCGGTGGTATTATTCCGGCATCTAGGAATGGGGATGATACTCCCGCTTATCCTTGCCGGCTCTCTTGGCCACGGTCTAGCCGCCATCGCCCGCATCGAGTCGCTCCATCTCGCGACAGGCATTTTTTTTGGTACATTTTTAACGCTCGCCTCGGCGCTCTCCGCATGGCTATGGCAAAAGTATTATCCACATTGCCTGGATACAGTGCGGGCCCTTTTTCGGTTTGTGCTCGTTGGATGCCTATTCCCCGCAATAGTAATGATGGCCATTGTCGCGATCCCGCTTTATATCGATGATCAGTTAGTTCACGGACGACTACAATTCTTGACCATTGAATTTATGATGACTTACACCACATCAACACTGCTTTGGGTCAGCTTGTACACCGCTTGGCAAAGGCTGGGGATCGACTGGTCAAAACTCAGTTGGCAAAACGTGGGCTACGTCACTGCCATTATGGCACTCACACTCATCAGTTTTTCTGTGTTTCCAGGCGCAATCTACATCGAGCTTGCGTTGCTGATTTATATCGCGTTCTCCGGCCATTGGCGTACGCTTCTGATTGGTCTTTGTGGCTTAATCATCGTGTCTATCTTAATGGTACCATTCGATATGGGCGCATTCGCGATCCCTAACCTCTATGACGGCGTGTTAGCACTGCTTATTTTTATCTTTACCACCGTACTGGCCAGCATCAGTATTTCCATCCAAGTGATGGAGTATAAAAATGCCGTGGCAGCACGAGACAGCTGGCAACGAAAAGCCAGCTTAGATCCACTGACGGGCACCGTTAATCGCTACGGCCTATTGCCTGAATTAGCGATTGAATACGAACGCGCTCGGCGAACGCAGTACACCTATACGGTCGCAGTCATTGATGTCGATAACTTCAAACAATTTAACGACACATATGGCCACTCCGCCGGCGATCGCGTCTTGCAAGATGTTGCTGCTGAGATCACACGCGCCGTTCGCCAAACCGATTTGGTGGCTCGATATGGTGGGGAAGAGTTTGTGATTATCTTTCGCAATACTGACAGTCACGATGCCTACTATGTGGCCGAGCGTATTCGCCAACGTATTGCGGCGAATACCTCACAGTTTGACAATCAATCGCTCACCTACACGGTCAGCTGTGGCTTATCCGAAAGCCGCCCAAGCGATAGCCACCCTGAGCAAGTATTTGACCGTGCCGATGATCACCTATATACCGCCAAAAGCTTGGGACGCAATCGTGTGGTGGTAGCGCCCAACACGGCGGAGTGAGCCGCGCTATTCCGCAATGCCGCCCTTTGTCAACTTGGTTGGATCAAGCAGCTGCGAGAGCTTCTCTCGACCCAGCTCGGTCTCTTCTTCGGCGACATCGAGAATGGGGCGGCCTTGTTGGTATGCTTTCTTGGCAATCTCTGCCGCTTTCAGGTATCCCACAACGGGGTTAAGTGCGGTCACTAAGATAGGGTTACGAGACAGCGCGGCTTGTAGGTTATCTTCTCTCACGTTAAAGCTGCGAATCGCTTTATCAGCAAGCAGTCGGCTTGCGCCAGCGAGCAAGTTGATGCTTTGCAACACGTTCGCGGCAATCACTGGTAACATCACGTTAAGCTCAAAATTCCCTGACTGACCTGCCACCGTCACTGTGGTGTCATTGCCCATCACCTGAGCTGATACCATCGCCGCCGACTCAGGGATCACTGGGTTGACCTTGCCTGGCATAATTGACGAGCCGGGCTGCAACCCTTCCAGCTCGATCTCACCGAGCCCTGCGAGTGGACCGGAGTTCATCCAGCGCAAGTCATTACTTAGCTTCATGGTTGCCACGGCGGTCGTTTTTAGCTGGCCGTGAAGCGCAACCAACGCATCTTGGCTACCAATGGCAAAGAATGGGTTCTCACTGGCAGTAAAACCCGTCTTGCTAAGCGCGGCTACCGCTTCGGCAAAACGCTCGGCAAACAATGGATGAGCATTGATCCCGGTTCCCACCGCGGTGCCACCCTGAGCCAGTGCGCGTACCGATGACAGGCTTTGGGTAATTTGTACCATCGCGTGCTCGATCTGCTGAGACCAAGCCTCTAGCTCTTGGCCGATAGTAACAGGCATGGCATCCATCAAATGGGTACGACCCGTTTTCACGATGTGGCCAACTGACTGTTTCTTTTCCTGTAACGCATCACGCAGATGCGCGAGTGCAGGTAGCAGCTTTTGCTCACAGCCTAATGTGGTACTGATCTGAATGGCCGTTGGTACCGCGTCATTGCTGCTTTGGCTCATATTGACATGATCGTTAGGACTGACCGTCTCACCGGATTTCTCTGAGGCCAAGGTAGCCAGCACCTCGTTCATGTTCATATTAGAACTGGTACCAGAGCCCGTTTGAAAAACATCAACAGGAAACTGTTCAATGTGATTCCCCGCCATGATTTCTTTTGCGCTCTCACATATGGCACCGGCAATCTTACTCTCTAACAACCCTAGCGACTCATTTGCCTGTGCCGCCCCATGCTTCACCATCGCCAGCGCACGAATAAAGTCCGCTGGCATCGTCTGATCACTGATTGCAAAATTATTCACCGCACGCTGTGTTTGAGCCTGATACAGCGCCTGCTCAGGCACCTCGACATCGCCCATACTGTCTTTTTCAATACGTGTTTTTGTCATTTTGATACCTTCCTTTCACGTTACGATAATGGTTATCATTAACATATTACGCCTGATAAATGAAACGCGCTGATGCGACGGATTGAAAAACCCCGTGCTTGAACATCTGCTATGGCCTAATATGGTGCCCGCGTCACAATCAATGAGTAATAATATGCAAGATGAAACCAGTACCAGTATCGCTAACTTGATTGAAGTGGTTGAGAACCAGATCGCCGACCAAGACCCTAAAAAGGTAGCAGAAACCTTGATGCGCCTGCGTATGACCGGCTATTCACGCGACGAAGCTATCGAGTACATTGCCTGTGCGTTAATGGTTGAGATCTATGATGTTAGCCATCACAACGGGCAATTTACCCTGTCTCGCTATGAAGCCAACTTAGACACCCTGCCAGACATGCCATGGGCCGATGAGATTAATTTGGATATCGGTGAGTAGACCTATAGCTCTGATGGCCGTCATCGAAAAAGCCGCTGGGCGCGGCTTTTATATTTAGAGCGGGTAGACCTTTTCAAACTCTTCAAGCACCACATCCGATTGCTCATCAAAATGCAGGCCGTGTGTTTTAGCGTACTGGGAGAAGTAACCCCAATGCGCTTCGTGCCAACATTGGTACGAACCATCTCCCTCGCCTTCTCGTGCGGCAAATTCAGCGCTGACTTGGTTAAACGGGCAATAGCTCACCTGTGTGGTTTTGACGATGCAAACGGGTCGCTGGTGACCATTAAGGACAATCTTATAATGTCCTTTTTGCGGGATCACCGCATTTTTCTCTTCCAAAGAACTACGCAACCGGCAGTGCGCTTTCTTTTTATTCAAACTCACCAAGGTCGCGACTTCATTGGCTCTGACGGTATGGTGGCTTAACGTATCGACTACCACCATATCGTCACTTGGCCGCTGGTGAGTTGGCAGGGTCGCCAGGTACTGGTGCCAAAAGGCGTATTGTTCTTCAGTCATCTCTCTCGCCTTGTTTTCTTTTTGAATGGTTTCTTGGGCAGTTAAACGACGGTTATCTTAACGCTCTGTTTCGTTTTCGCCTATGCGCCAGCTAACGTTTCACATTTTTCTTACAACGAAATAAAGGTCGCTGACACTAACCAACCAATATAAAAAAGCGGCCAGGATGGCCGCTCAGAATAGAAGAGACGTTTAATCGCTAATAAATGGCAATAAGGCTTGGTGAAGCCGGTCAATTTCATCAATTGTGTTGTAATGCATCATACCGATGCGGATCACACCGCCTTTATCTAAGATATCAAGCTGCTCACACAAGCCTTGGGCGTAGAAGTGTCCATTCCAGACACACAAATTTTGCTCGCCAAGTGCTTGAGCAACCTCAGCAGGTTCTGCTCCCTCTATGCGGATCGCAAACGTTGGAGTGCGTTTATCGAGCTGATTATCGTCGGTAATACCATAAATACGTACTTTGGGATAAGCGCGCATCAACTGGATAAAATGTGCTGACAGTGCTTGCTCATGCGCTTGATACTGCGCATAGCTTGCCGCTAGCCTTTCTCGTAGTGACGACGTGGGATCACCCCATTGTGCGAGATAGTCAACCGCCGCGATAAACCCCGCGATGGCCTCAAAGCTTTGGGTGCCTGTTTCAAATCGGCCGGGGCCTTGATTAGTCGCAGGTTCCACTTTATACGGTTTTAACGTCTGTACCCACTCAGGCGCGACATAGACAAAACCAACATGGGGTCCAAAAAACTTATACGCCGAACAGGCAAGGAAATCGCACCCGAGTGCTTGCACATCCACTAAGTGATGGGGCGCATAATGCACCGCATCCACATACACTTTGGCGCCCACTTGTTTCGCCATCTCTACCACTTTTTCCACATCCACCAGACTGCCTGTGGTGTTAGAGGCGAGTGTCACCGCAATCAACTTAGTTTTGTCGGTTACTAGGCTGGCAAGGTGGGTCATATCGATAGAATACGTCGACTCATCAACACGTACCTGTTTCACGATCGCGCCTTTGTCGTGCGCCGCTTGTTGCCAGCTAGATACATTTGAATAGTGATCGAGTGCCGAAACAATCACTTCATCTCCCGCCTGCCAGTCGCGACTGATCGCCCGACTCAAAGAGAAGGTCAAGGTGGTCATATTCGGACCGAATACCATGCTTTCTGACGATGCGGCATTCACAAAGGTGGCTGCCACATCACGTGCGCGCTGCATAAGCTCGGTGGTATAACGACCAGAGAAAAACTGGCCGCCCAGATTGGCATTGTAGTGCCCTAAATAATCCACCATAGCGTCAAGCACCGCGCGGGGCACTTGCGCGCCCCCAGGCCCATCGAAAAATGCGACGGGTTTGCCTTCAATGATTTGCGCGAGTGCGGGAAAGTGGCCCCGAACAGCATGGGGTGAAAAACCTGCCGGTGTCATCGTTACTTCCTTGTTGCTGTGAGTACAAATACATCCATCGTGCCCGGTTTCTGGTTATCCACGGGCGTAATCGGCTCAGCGTAATGCCATAGTGTACGGTCATCAAGTGCCGCCATTTGTCCCGGTTCCAGCGGCAGGCTAAACAGCGGTGCGCTGGTTTTATGACTAAATACCTGAAAGTCACCGCCCTCAATATTATCGCGGCCAATACTGACAATGGCGATATGATCAAAGCCGTCTTGGTGAACGCCTTCTGGGGCGACTTGCACCGACTGATTATCCGCCTGAATACGAATTTGGTGGATTTCAATATCGTTATCGTCACTTAATTGATACACATCGCGGAACGTGCGACACATGGCATGAAAGCCGGGCTTTTGCACGGTTTCTGATTCAATATCTTCAAATGTTCTCGCTACGTCACCTTGGAACTCGTTAATGTCCGAGGTTTGCATAAACGGTCGCGGTGGTAGTTTTTCGACGCCCCCATTGAAAACATGAACCACCGAGTAACGGCGAAGTCGATAGCCACCATCAGCATGTGAAGTGCCTGGAAGATTACCAAACGAGGGTTGAAGCTGCTTGATGTGATTATCGTCCAGTTGATTGAGCTGCATGAGTAGTGAAGACGTATTCATGGCTTTCTCCTTTTATCTGTACCGACGCACGCATTGATGCTAGGGCCGTTGCCAGATACAAGATTAACAAATGCGTTACATGTTATGTTTAACTAAATCCCCTGTTATTTCCATTTTCAACCCTAGATTTGTCGACCATAAAAACATCAATCAGAATTATCCGCTATTGATAACCCTTAAGCTATTGAAAACCTCCAACCCGAAAGTTAACAAATATTAAACATCAGCATTAATCACCAACATGAAAACTATTAGCAACATATTAAATCACCACCTCGCCACTTTTCTGTCACGAAAAGTTGCCATGAGTGATAAAACAGGATGTTATAGATAAGGTTCCGCCCTTTTGTGGCTGTGTCTATCCGTTTATCGCAACCGTCTGAACTCACAATTCGCGCTATACTGTTAAGACACGCTCTGCAGCTTGGGGGAAATAATATGGCTCGTCTTGCCATTCAGTGTTCATGTGGGCAGATGACAGGAGAGATCATTGACGCACAACAAAGCCAACGCTGTGTGTGCTTTTGCAGTGATTGTCAGACCTATGCGCAAACACTGGGCTACCACACTGAACTCGAGCCAGGCGGCGGCACAGAAGTGCTACAAATTACGCCAGCGCAGCTCCGTATTTATCGCGGCCGAGATCAATTAACCTGTTTAAGGTTGGGCGAGCGAGGCCTATACCGCTGGTATACTCGTTGTTGCCAAACGCCTATCGCCAATACGATTAATGCCGATATTCCTTTTGTTGGCGTGGTGAGTGCTTGCTATCACATTGAAGGAGATAATGAAGAAGAGATCGGCCCGGTTCGCTGGTATGTGCAAGGCCAAGATGCTCGCTCAACGCCTACAGTAAACAAGGTTCACGCACGATTTCCATTGCGCCTGATGGTTATCACTGCCGTAAAGGGCTTGTGGGCACGACTACTAGGCAAACATCGCCCCAATGTCTTTTTTGACCGTGAAGGACGTCCGCGAGGGCTTGTCCATCATGTCGGGCAATCAACACCATCACCGAGAGGAAGACAGTCCCTACCCTGACGCAGTAAGGTACAGCCGATGGAAGTGATTGGAAATACCGTGATAACGATGCTTTAACTTCATCAAAACCCCATTTACAATAGTGCGGTAAAATCAAGCAATCCCCCGAGCGAGGCGACGGCCTTCGAGGTAAGGTCGCCTCTCTTATTCACAATAACGGACAAGGGGAGGCATCCGTGAGCAACCCATCTCAACATCCAGATAGTTTCAATACCCGACGAACCCTACACGTCAATGGTGAAACCTACGACTACTACCGATTGGACGCACTGTCTGAGACGTTCAACATTCATCGATTACCTTACTGCCTAAAAGTCCTGCTAGAGAACTTACTACGCAAAGAAGATGGTAAGAATGTTTCTGCCGATGACATTCGCACACTTTGCCAGTGGCAAGCTGATAAAGCAGGACAAGATCAGGTGAACTTCACCCCCGCTCGCGTCGTACTTCAAGACTTCACCGGCGTACCTGCCGTGGTGGATCTAGCAGCCATGCGTGCCGCGATGCGAGAGCTTAAAGGTGACCCAGCTAAAATCAACCCGCTTGGTGCGGTTGATCTTGTCATTGACCACTCAGTGATGGTCGATGATTATGGCAACCCTGATTCCTTGCAGAAAAACACTGAGATTGAGTTCGAGCGCAACAGCGAGCGCTACCAATTTTTGCGCTGGGGTCAACAAGCCTTCTCCAATTTCCGCGTCGTACCACCTGGCACTGGGATCGTACACCAAGTGAACCTCGAGTTTTTAGCACCCGGTGTATTGGTGGAAGAGCACGGCGACAACAAGTTAGCCATGCCAGACACGCTCGTGGGCACTGACTCGCACACCACCATGATTAACGGCTTGGGTGTGCTGGGTTGGGGGGTAGGCGGTATCGAAGCGGAAGCGGCGATGCTCGGCCAGCCTATTACCATGCTAATTCCTGAAGTGGTCGGTTTTGAGCTCAAAGGTGAGCTGCCTGCGTCTGCCACGGCAACAGATCTCGTACTTACCGTCACCCAAATGCTACGTGAGCGCGGCGTGGTGGGTAAATTTGTTGAGTTTTATGGCCCGGGCCTCGCTAAATTGCCGCTGGCTGACCGCGCAACCATTGCCAATATGGCGCCAGAGTATGGTGCAACCTGTGGCATCTTCCCGATTGATGAAGAAACGCTTAGCTACATGCGCCTGACAGGACGCACCGATGAGCAAATCACGCTGGTCGAAACCTACGCTAAAGCACAAGGCTTGTGGCGTGATGACGATGCACCCGTTGCTGATTATAGTGACACGCTCCATCTCGATCTGGGTGATGTGGTACCAAGCCTGGCGGGTCCCAAACGTCCACAGGATAGAATTGCATTAACCGATGCCAAAACCCAATTCGATCAGCTGTTGGAAAAAGAACAAGCGGCAGCAAATAACTTGATCGCCAGTTTTGCCAGTGAAGGTGGACAAACTGCGGTCGATAATCCCAGTGTGCGCGAACAAGGTGATACTCAAGTTAAGTATAAGGGAGAGACGTTTACGCTTGAAAACGGCGCCGTCGTCATCGCGGCAATCACTTCCTGCACCAACACCTCAAACCCGGCCGTACTTGTTGCCGCTGGGCTGGTGGCAAAAAAAGCACGCGAGCTTGGCTTAAAAACAAAACCGTGGGTGAAAACCTCGCTTGCGCCAGGATCACAAGTTGTCCCTGCCTATTTAGAGAATGTGGGGTTACTCGAGCCTCTGGCTGAGCTTGGCTTTAACATCGTCGGCTTTGGCTGCACTACCTGTATTGGTAACTCAGGGCCATTACCAGAGCCTATCACTGAAGCCATTCGCGCCGGCGACTTATTGGTGACTAGCGTACTGTCCGGTAACCGTAACTTTGAAGGCCGTATTCACCAAGATGTGAAAGCCAACTATTTAGCCTCACCACCACTTGTCGTGGCCTACGCACTGGCAGGTAATATGAATGTGGATGTCCTTAAGGAGCCATTAGGACAAGATGAAAGCGGCAAGCCGGTCTACCTCAGAGACATCTGGCCAACGCCACAGGAAGTCGCGCAAACCATCCAATCAGCGATGACGGAGGGGCTGTACCAAGACAAATATTCGGATGTATTTGCCGGTACAGACGCTTGGCGGAAACTGCCAGTCCCTGAAGATGAGATTTACTCATGGCCTGACTCCACCTACGTTAAAAAACCAACGTACTTTGATGGCATGACCATGGCGCTCCCCGAGATGAAACCCATCAAGGGCGCACGCTGTGTGGTGAAAGTGGGCGACTCTATTACGACTGACCATATATCACCTGCAGGGGCGATTAAACCGGATAGTCCAGCGGGCGAGTATTTGAAATCCAAAGGGGTTGAGCCGAAAGATTTCAACAGCTATGGCTCCCGCCGTGGTAACCACGAAGTCATGGTGCGCGGCACCTTTGCCAACGTGCGTTTAAAAAACCATATGGCACCGGGCACCGAGGGCGGCATGACCACCTATCTACCCACCAATGAGCAAATGAGCATCTATGAGGCGGCCCAACGCTATCAACAAGATGGCACCCCATTGGTGGTCTTGGCCGGCAAAGAGTACGGGACAGGGTCGAGCCGTGACTGGGCAGCCAAAGGCACTAACCTGCTGGGGATTAAAGCAGTCATTGCTGAAAGCTTTGAACGTATTCACCGCTCTAACTTAGTGGGCTTTGGTGTGTTGCCGTTGCAATTTAAAGACGGCGATTCCGTCGAGTCACTCGAGTTGGATGGCACGGAAACGTTCGATTTTGAGGAGATCAGCGGCGAACCCTCTACCCTCAAGGTACGTGCGGTTCGGGATGATAAAACCATTGAGTTTGACGTCAACGTCCGCATCGACACCGCGGTCGAGTGGGATTACTACCGCCACGGCGGCATTCTCCATTATGTGCTGCGCCAACTCGCCAGCTAGTACTAGCATCGCTACCACAAAGGCCCCACGGGGCCTTTTTTATTGCTTCGCCATCATGGTTTCAAAGGCGTCGATCACCTGCTGAGTGCCAATGGAGGCCATCACGTGATCGCCTTTCACCCGCGTGCTCCATGCCAATTGCTCAACGGGCTTTCCATGTTGCTGTTCAGCAAAGGTTTCATAAACACTGACCACATCCGCGAGATTGTTATAAGGGCCGGTTCGCTTCGGGTTGCTATGGCCATAAAGGCCTAAGACAGACGTGCCTTGGGTGGTCGCCATGTGCGCGGGGCCAGAGTCGGGGGCAAGCACCGCATCGGCGCGTGCGAGCACCGCGGCCAATTGCTTGAGACTTGTTTGTCCCACCAAGTTAGCCAGTGGCACGTTAGCAGCGGCAATAATACGCGCAGCCAGCGTTTTTTCACGCGCAGCCGGCGAACCACAGAGTACCACCTGATAACCTTTACCGACCGCGTAGTCGGCAAATTCAGCATAACGCTCTGGTAGCCAGTTGCGCTCATCTTTGCTCGCGGCTGGACTGATCACGATAGTAGGCTTGTCACCCAGTTGCGCTTCAGCAAACGCGTGGTCATCCTCAGAAAGTGGCAAATTCCACTGCGGCGGCGTAACCGGCACGCCCAAATATTGAGTGAAGGCGAAAAAGCTATCTAACACATGGCAAGATTGGGTATCGAGGATCCGTTTATTGGTAAACAGCCACTGTCCCTCTTTCGCTCGGTGACGATGAAACCCTACGCGATAGCGCGCGCCGATCCCCATAGTCAATAAACTGGCACGCAAAGCAAGTTGCATATGCACTAACGCATCAAACCGGCGTCCTTTCAGCTGCCGCCAGACGTGACGCATGCCTGCCAAGCCTGCTTTTTTATCAAACACCACCAGCTCCACCCCTTCCAGCCCGGCCAAAAGCTGGGCTTCGACTTTACCAACCACCCAAGTGATCTGCGTCTGCGGCCAATGACGCTGCACGGCTTGGATCGCCGCGACCGCGTGACAGACATCGCCAATCGCAGATAGGCGCAAAAAACACAGGGAGCGTGGGGCGTCAGTAAACAGAGGCATAACAAATTCCAATTAAGTTATCGCGCCGATTATGCAGTTGGCTCGGTTAAATGTAAAATGCCACCCTATCGATCAAATTGTTACGAGAATGTATTTATGGGCGCTAATACATCCCCCTCAGAAAAGCCGCGAGGGCTGATACGTATCATTAAAGCCACTGGCTATTCTTGGGCTGGATTAAAAGCGGCATATCACCATGAAGCGGCGATCCGTCAAGAAGTTGTATTATTGGCAACGGCGTTAGCCGTATTACTTTGGCTGCAATTACCGTTGACTGATTCTCTGATAATGTTCAGTGTCATTGTGTTAGTCATCATCGTCGAGCTGCTTAACTCCGCCATTGAAGCCGTGGTCGACAGAGTGGGTGAAGAGCGCCATGAGCTCAGCGGCAGAGCAAAGGACATCGGCTCTGCGGCGGTGTTTGTCAGTTTGCTTTTAGCGGGTGTGGTCTGGATTACCACCTTATGGCATCACTTTGGCGCCCCACTTATTCAATGACACATGTCGTCATACAACCCGGCAACGCGTCCATTATGTTGCCGATTGATTAACTTAACTGTGATGAGAAATCATGTCTTTTAAATCGCGACTTCAAACACACAGCTGGTTCATCGCCATTAACGCCCTGGTGTTGATGGCAATAGCCAGCCGCTACTTTGCGTTTCTACCTAGCTTTCCCACTGAGCCACTTGGCATCACCTTTATCGTGGTCAGTACCTTTAGCCAAATGGCCTTACTTGCCGCCATTGTTGGCTTAGTAACACTGCCACTGCTATTGCTGCCAACCAAGGTGCGCCAACCGTTGCTCGCCTTGATTGCCTCGGTGGGTGTGATCACGCTTTTCATCGATACCATCGTGTTTGCCCAGTACCGATTCCATATTAATGCCATGGTGCTAGATTTGATCCTCGCCGGGCAGATTGTCAGCTTCCCGCTCATTACTTGGCTGATGGTCATCGGTGGCGTGATGGCCTGCCTCGCCGCGCAATGGGGGCTACTGGCTGCGTTGTCGCGGACACGGTTTTCTTCCCAGCACAAAGTCGGCAAAAAATTTGCTCTGCTCACGTTTCTTACCTTGCTTGCCACCCACGGGATTCATATTTGGGCCGCTGCCTATGCGTACCAACCCGTGACAACGGTGAAACGTTATTTGCCACTTTTCTATCCAGCCACCGCCAACAGTATGATGCGCAAAAACGGCTGGATTGATGAAAAAGCTCTAGCGCGCCAAAAGGCGATGGATGTAGATCGCGAAGCCGACCTGAACTATCCCCTTTCGCCGCTGAGCACGACCGAGGTTGAGCAGCCGGTGAACATCATGTTTTTGGTGGTTGACTCATGGCGCGCGGATACCTTCAACGCCGACAACACCCCTCACCTTTGGGCACTGGCACAAAATGGCCGTACCTATTCACATCACCTTGCGACGGGGAACGCCACCCGTACCGGCATTTTTGGCCTGTTTTATGGCATGCCTGGCACCTATTGGCACAGTTTTCTTGCCAATCAGCAATCACCGGTACTGATAGACCGCCTGCAGGCGCTCGATTATCAATTGGGTATATTTACCGCCGCGCAATTGGAAAAGCCGGAATTCAACCAAACCGTGTTTGCCAAGGTGTCCGATTTACGTAACGGCTCTGAGGGCGACTCTCCCGCCGAGCTAGACGCAGATCTCACCCAAGATTGGATCCGTTGGCACCAAAAGCGTGACCCCAATCGTCCCACTTTCTCGTTTTTGTTTTACGATGCGCCACATGGCTATGATTTTCCTGCGAACTTTACGCCCAAGTATCAGCCGATGTTGGACGAAGTTAACTATCTCAAGCTAAATAACGAGACAGATCCGACGCCGTTTTTCAATCGCTACAAGACCAGCGTGCGTTACGTTGATAGTTTGGTAGCCCAAGTGGTTGAAGAGCTGAAACAAAGCGGGGAGTTCGACAATACTCTGCTGGTTCTCACTGGCGATCACGGCCAAGAAATGAATGATAACCAGCTGAATTATTGGGGTCATAACAGTAACTTTACTGACCCACAAATTCACGTGCCGTTCGCGCTGATAGGCCCCGGCATCGAGGCAAAACAGGTCGATACCGGCAAACAACTCACCAGCCACCAAGATGTCGCGCCCACCCTGATGAAGCACTATTTAGGCGTAACGTCCGATCCAGCCAGCTATGCGATTGGTCATGACTTACTTGCACCAAACCCCGGCCAAGATTGGGTGTTATCGTCAAACTACAGCGGCTATGCCTTAGTGACCGATGACACTATTTTAGAAGTGGGTGCGGGGGGGCAATATCAATACATGGATAACACCAACCGACCCATAGAAAACGCGTCACCTGACTTTGCACAAATGGAAAAAGCCCTCGAGCAAATCAGCCGTTTCCGCTAGTCCGTCGCTTGCACGTTAAAGCCTATCCGTTTATGAGCCTCTGTCTTCCAGAGGCTCATCTATCCATTTTCTGCAGGCTATATCCAGTCAAAAAACTGCACAAACTCTTGCCATTGCGCCGATGCATCCGCCAGCCGCGCTGGATAAAAACGCACGGCCTGACCCGGTCGCGTTTGCGCCAACATGCTCAAGCTGGCACGGGTTAAACAGCCAAGCTTAGGATAACCACCGAGTGTTTGCCGATCGTTGAGCAACACAATCGGCTGACCATCCGGGGGCACTTGCACGGCCCCGAGCGCAATGCCTTCGGAAACAATGCCCGGTTGCTTGCTCACGACGCTCGGTCCATTGAGGCGCACGCCCATACGATCACTGTGCTGATCGACCGTGTATTCGCCCTCAAAAAATGCCGTTAGCGCCTCGGAGCTGAAGCTATCAAATTGATACCCCGGCACAAGCGCCAGTGGGGTCAGGGCGTTGTAGTCAGGAATAAATCGTGTCGGCACACCGCGCACCCTCGGCAACAGCGCATGCGGTCGACAAGGCAACACCTCTCCTTTGGTGAACGCCATGCCTCCCGCCTGTTCGCCTAATCCGGAATGCAGGCCGCCGAGTTGATTGCGCATCACCGTCGCGGCACTGCCAAATGCGCCATCTACCGCCAATCCGCCACGCACCGCGAGATAGGCGCGCAAGCCACGGCGCGCGTAGCGTAAACTTAGTTCATCACCCGTATTTAGCGTTAACGTCTGCCACATACCCACGCGCTGACCATTGATACAAGGTTGCATGTCTGCACCGGTGATAGCGATCGACATGGCGTGATCAGCACGAAAACGTGCCTGACCCATGGTTATCTCGACCAGAGGTGTATTGGCGGGATTATCGAGTAAATAATTCGCCCAAGCAAATGCGTGGCAATCGACCGGCCCGCCTTGGCTTAAGCCAAGCTGGCCCACCCCGTAACGACCTGTATCTTGCACCAAGCTCAATACGCCGGGGTCGAGCACCGTTAATCCTGCCACCATTGACCTCCTGCCGCGCGGTAATCAGACTCTGACATTGGCTCAAAACGGACGGTATCACCTACATCAAACGGCATCATGGGCGATTGACGGGGATTGAATAGCACCTTGGGACAGTTGCCAATAATTTGCCAGCCTGCGGGCGACGCCGCCGGATACACCGCGGTTTGCTGTTGTGCAATGCCCACACTGCCGGCGGGGATCTGATGGCGAGGCGTGGTATGCCGCGGCATGGCTATCGTCTCATCCACCGACGCAAGAAAGGCAAAGCCAGGCGCGAAACCAATCGCACAGACGGTGTAAGTTTGTTGGCTGTGTCGCGCAATCACCTCTTGCTCACTCACGCCAGCAAACTCGGCGACCGCAGCTAAATCGGGCCCAACCGAAGGGTGATAATACACCGGCAACGTCACGTGTTTTCCGCCCACGGCGTCGTCGGTGACTCGCAGTGATTCGCCTTGGTTCATCACCCACGTTTTCAACTTTTCTGGCGGAAGCAAGCGAACATTCACTTCTACCAGAACGCTGGTGTAGGCAGGAATTAATTCAACCACACCACGGCCAAAGTGTTGGCGGATTCGCTCACACAGCGCAGATAACTGTGGGACTAAGGCAAGATCGATTGTATTGCCCAACCGGATCATTACCGTGGTTTCACTGACCTGCTCAACCTTGAGTGTCATGGTGTTAAGGCCTTTCTGAGTTGTTTTATCGCCTCGACCGATTGTGGATTATCTCCATGCACACACACCGTATCCGGCGATAGGGTGAGCGTTTGCCCCTCAAGGGTTGTCACCGTGCCATGTTGAGATAGCTGCAACACCTGCGCAATCATCGCGTTAGCGTCATCTAACACCGCGCCCGGTTGGCCGCGCGGCGCTAATTGCCCTGACGCCAGATAGGCTCTATCAGCAAAGGCCTCAAAAATCAGCGGCACACCGACTTGTTGGGCTAGCTGGCGATGCTGACGGTTATCCGGCAGTGCCAGCACCATTAATGGTGTATTGGGCAGCGTGTCAGCCACCGCAACCAATACCGCTTCAAAGCAATCATTGTCCACCATCATGGTGTTATACAGCGCACCATGGGGCTTCACATAATCAAGGCTCGCATTAAAGCGTGCACAGATCCCTTGTAGCGCACCTATTTGATAGCGAACGAGGTGACTAATTTGTGCTGGGGTATGATCAATATGACGACGGCCAAAGCCCTGCTTATCAGCGTAGCCGGGATGAGCACCAATACTCACATTGTGCTTTACTGCGAGTGCCACCGTGGCCGCCATTACATCAGGATCTGAGGCATGAAAACCACACGCGATATTGGCCATATCAATCCACGGCATTAGCGCGCTATCCATCCCCATCGACCACGCACCAAAGCTTTCACCCATGTCTGCGTTTAGTTTCATCACTCCCTCGATTTCACTGACTTTGCTTTACCTTACGGCTTTTTAACCCGCGGATAAACCAACAAAATAGTCAGTATGTGAGTCTTGTGTCGTACTCATAAGACTGATAGTTTAAACCACTATGAAAACGGTATTTGATACACACACTCTATTGATTTTTCGCACCCAGTGGTGGCGCGCGCTTTAGCGTGCCATTGAGTCTGGGTATTCATTGGCCGCCGGTAGGCAGTCAATGAATCGTTTTCAACTTCCCTGTCTCCGTCGGCTTTTATCCTCAAGGAGACACCAATGCACACCCCCTACTCTATCGACAAAAACGCTATCGACAAAAACGACGTTATTCTGACCGGCGATCGCGCCACTGGCCGCTTACATCTTGGTCATTACAGTGGCTCACTTAGCCAACGACTTGCGTTACAAGGACAATGTGCTCAAACCATTCTGGTCGCAGATATGCAGGGATTAACCGACAATGGCCATCAACCAAGTCACGTCGCCACGCATATTTTAGGCTTGGTCGCAGACTATCTCGCGGTTGGGCTTGACCCTGATAAGGTCACAATTTGTCAGCAATCCCAACTTCCTGCGCTCGCAGAACTCACCATGTTTTATAGTAATTTAGTGAGTTACGCACGACTGGTCCGCAACCCCACGGTAAAACACGAAATCAACGACAAGCAGTTTGGACAGCAAGTTCCCGTCGGTTTTTTAACCTACCCAATCAGTCAAGCCGCCGACATCACCGCATTTGGCGCTAACCTCGTGCCAGTAGGCGATGATCAACTTCCTATGATCGAGCAAACCAACGACATTGTGCGCAAATTTAATCACGTTGTCGGCGAGCCTGTATTACGCGAATGTCGTGCACTTACCAGCAAAGCATCGCGCTTGCCGGGTGTTGATGGTAAAAGCAAGATGTCAAAATCTTTGGGTAACGCCATCTATCTTAGCGATGACAATGACACCATACGTGACGCGGTGCGATCCATGTACACAGACCCTCAACACCTACGCGTCTCAGACCCCGGCCGAGTTGAAGGCAATGTCGTTTTTACCTATTTGGACGCTTTCCACCCTGACGCTCAACACGTCGCCGAACTCAAAGCACATTATCAGCGCGGAGGTCTGGGGGATATGACAGTGAAAAACGTGCTGACCGATAGCTTAATCTCCCTGATATCGCCCATTCGAGAACGGCGAAAAGCACTAATGAACGCCCCTGATTACTTGTATGGTGTCCTAAAAGATGGGCAAAAAAAGGCGCGTATACAGACAGAACAAACATGCCAGAACGTTAAGCGTGCGTTGGGCCTGCTTGTGGGATAAAGAGGTAAGAGGAGTGAGTAAAAAATGGCTTATACTTACTTACCAGTGATGAATCAGATAGTTATCGCAATCTCTTTTGCATAACGAGTTAGACAGATGTGAAAGATTGCAAGGTGTTTCCCAATCCACATCAAATAAAAGGGCTTTTTGCGCGGCAAACGGAAAAAATGTCTTCCATACTTTAGCGAAATCGAAACCACAATTAACACAAGGTATCCGGTATGTTGAAGTTAATGCTGCGCGGAAAGCTCTTAGTGCTTGCCATCGTACCTTTGGTATTATCCATTCTCGTTACGTTGTTTATCACTACCTATTACGAGCGAGAGCTGGTCGAAGAGAACATTGCCACTTTTCGAACCAAATTAATTGATGAGCGAAAAATGCAACTGCGCGAAGCGACTGAAATTGCCGCGACTGTAGTAAAAAACGCACAGCAAGCGGGCGGCGATGCCACGCAAAATGTCAAAGACGCACTTCGCGAAGTGACCTTTGGTAAGGCTGGCTATTTTTACATCTACGATAAACAAGGCAACAACGTATTCCACGCCTTAAAGCCAGAGCTAGAAGGCCGGTCCTTGATCAATCTTACTGATCCCAAGGGCAACAAAATTATCGTGGGCCTACTCGAAGCGGCGCAAAACGGTGATGGCACCTTCACCTACCTCTATCAAAAACCGGGTACCGATGAACTGATCGAAAAGATTGGCTATGCCGATATGGTCAATAACGGCCAATGGATGTTGGGTACTGGGGCGTACATTGACGATATTGAGGCGCGCGTTACCGATTTCCGTGAAAATGCAGAGGAAGCATTAGCGGCACAAACTGCGCGCATGGTCATTGCGGGTATTCTTATTCTGATCATTACGTTCGTTGCCGTCGCCTTTGTTGCCCAACGGATGTCAACGCCGGTGAAAGACATGCTGGACAACCTCAATGATATTGCCGACGGTGATGGCGACCTGACCCAGCGCCTGAAAATTAAAGGCAGTGACGAAATTGCTCAGCTTGGGGATGCATTCAACCGCTTTATCGATAAGCTGCAAACCACCATCCGCAGCGTGGTGGATGTCACGGAAAAAGTGAGTCACACCGCACGTACGATTGACGAGCAAACCCAGATGGTTGCCACGCAATTACAGACTCACGATAACGAGACCGAGCAAGTGGTCACCGCTGTTACCCAGATGAGCTCGGCTGCGCAAGAGGTGTCACAGAATGCTACCCAAGTGGCTGATGCCACCAGTGCAGCTACTGACGATGCGCGTCACGCCCAAGAGAAAGTTCAGTTCTCGATCACCTCGATGCAAGCGCTGGTCGAGCAAATGAATACCTCGAGTACACATGTGGATTCGCTGAATGAGCAGTCCCATAAAATTACTGGCGTGCTTTCTGTGATTGGCGATATTGCTGAACAAACCAACTTGCTGGCACTTAACGCTGCCATTGAGGCCGCACGTGCAGGCGAACAGGGTCGCGGCTTTGCCGTGGTCGCTGACGAAGTGAGAACCCTCGCAAGCCGTACGCAAAAGAGCACTCACGAAATTCGCGAAATGCTGGATGAACTTCAGTCATACGTCAATCAGGCTGTTGAGGGAATGAAGCAAAGTAACGATACCTGCCAGCAAACCTCGGAGGCATCCAACGAGATTGGTAGCGGCATTGATTCGGTAAGTAATGCAATCACACAAATCAATGACATGACCAGCTATATCGCCTCGGCTGCCTCGGAGCAAACCACGGTGACCGAAGACATTCACCGTAATCTGGTATCGATTCGCGACATTGTGAGCCAACTACTCAACGCCAGTAATGACTCGGCACAAGCGGCGACTGACTTAAATCAGACAGGCGAAGAGCTCAAACGTCTGGTGAGCCAATTTAAAGTTTGATTCGTCAAACCAAACGAAAAAGGCGCTGATATTTCAGCGCCTTTTTGCTGCTGGACAATCGGCTTACCGTTCCACCTCAGGCAAGGCGCGCGCCATCAATGCCCCCAGCAAGCCAAGCGCCGATAACACCGCAATCACCACCATCAACCCCCACTGGCTCAACCATGCCGTGACGCCGCCCATGAATAGGAGCATGAAGCCAATCAAAGTATTGCTAACTGAGACATAATCGGTGCGCTGATTGCCGTCAGCCATATTCACGATGTAGGTTTTACGGCCAAGGCGCACACCCTCGTGAGCAATGGTCAGGACAAAATAGACGCCAGGCAGTACCCACGCAAAAGAAAACAGCGCGGGATACCAATGACTGATACTCACGACCACCAGCCCCAGTATCGCCGTCACTACAGCGGCCATTATCATCACTTGGCGACTAGATCGATCGGCAAACAGTCCCCAAAAAGGAGCCGACAACAAACTTGCGATACCGCTAATGGCGACAAAGCTTGCGGTGGTGATCGCCAGCGCTTGGCTATGCTGACTGGCTAACAGCACATAATAGGGCGCGGATAGGGCCGAACAGAGTAACAGTGAACGGGTGATCACAAAGTGGCGTAGGCGTCTATCATCCACCAACAAGCGCAGTTTAGACAGTGCATGCGTGAGCGCATTGGCTCCGCCTTCTGTGGCCCCTTCGTATTCATCCACTTGGCTGTAAAACGCTGCGGCAATCCACCAAAGCACTGCGCCGAATGCCAGTAACGCACAATAGACCCACACATGCTGTTGATCCGAGACGCTGAACAATCCGACACCGGCAGCAATCGTCACCGCCCCCGCCAAGCTTGACGACCACCCATTCAAACGTCCTCGTTGCGGCTTAGGAATGGTTTTCCCTAACACATCTTTCGAAGCGACCGAGCACAAGCCTCGCGCCAGACTAAATACCACCAGCAAGCCAACAATGCTCCAGCCGGCTACTTGACCGGTTAAAAGTAACGCTGCGATGGCCATTGCTAGGATACACGCCCCTTGAATGACAGAGCCCGCCACCCATGCCCACTTACGTACCGCAAATTGGCGGACATAACCGGCGATACCCAACTGAGGCACTAACGAGCCCGCCTCTCGTATTGGCACCAATAAGCCAATTAACGCCAAGGGGGCGCCAACTGCGGTGAGAAGCGCTGGCAAGACAATTTTCGGGTTAGATACCGCGTCGCCAATTTTGGTGAGTCCTTGGCTAACGATGATGCGGAAAAAATTGCCCGGAACCTCACGACACGCACTGCCATCAATGTCTTTACAGGCACGCGCATCTTCTTCATTAAAAAGCTTTTGGTGTAAGTCATCCGCTAGTTTGTGCACACTTTCTCCCAGTCTTTTCTTTTTGTTTTTATTCTGCCCTTATTGGCAAGGCACGGCAAAATCAACGTGATAATGTTCATCATGGCGAACCCAAGACCGCCGCGTTGAAAACTGAATATGTTGCTTTAAATACTGCCCATACGGGGTATCGTACAGTGCCGGCTGAAGAGTTGGATCAAAGATAACACGCCAAAGATCATAGCCACGACGCGTCGCTTCTCGGTGTAACGCCACTATGTGTGCGGCCATGGCGGTGTAATCAATGTGCTTGTCTTGGTATTGACCATTCCCATCAAACTCAATGCTGTAGCCAAATTTATTGAGTAGATGAGTCGGCAGATGAACCGATCGCCCCTCGGCATCGACGACCGGTGTCATAAAATCAACCGATAAGCCATTTCTATGGGTTTTATGCGGTTTGAACTGACCACCTGACTCAAAGCCCGTTTCAGCATATTGATATACTTTGTCTGGCTGCTCCGCCTCCAAAGACTGATACGATGCCACGATGATGTCACGCACTGCGGAGTGAACATAGGTTCGCCCCGCCCAACGCGCAATCAAGCTGTAGCCTATGAAATTCGCCCCGTCACTGGGCAACTGTACCCCATTGGCTAAATGACCATTCGACGTAGTGCCATGACAGGTACTTTGCTGCGCAGTGCCCGCCAATGGAAACAACAAACAAAAAACGGAAAGAATGAACGATAGGTACCGGCGATTAATTAGCATGGTTTGCCTGCCAGCTGGGCTTCGATATCGCGTATAAGACATGCGTTGCGAGCGGATGATCTGCTGCCAAATGAGGATGCAAAAAGGTAAAGGGAGCAGCCGGCGTCATCCCGAGTTTTTTCATCACTGCTTGTGAGGGCAGATTACTCTCGGTGGTAAACGCATAAATTGCCGGAAGCTCAACGTCCTCAAAGCCGATGGCGAGTGCTTTTTGTGCCGCTTCAGTGGCATAGCCTTTTCCCCAATGTGGCGACGCTAAACGCCAGCCAATTTCAACAAACGGCTGATGGCCGAGATCGAAGGTGGGACGGTTTAACCCCACAAAGCCAATGAATTCCCGTGTTTCCATCAGCTCTACCGCCCAAAATCCGAACCCATTATCCGCCAGTTTGGATTGAATATGCGCCGCCATTGCATCGCTTTGTGCGCGTGAAAGCACACTGGGAAAATAGCGCATGACATCGGGGTCTTGATTGAGTGCCGCAAAAGGGGTCAAATCGGACACTTGCCATGCGCGCAGCGTCAATCGCTTCGTTGAATACATCACTAATACCATCCCTCGTTAACGATCACACTACACACCGCCGAGCCCGTTACTGTAAGTCTTTATGACGCAAGCGCGTGAGCCAATATTCACGATAGCGAAAATAGCAATAGGTCGAGGCGAACAAGAAAAACAAATACGAAAGCGAAAAGACCAAAGGCGAGGTGATCAACGCATGTTTTAACCCGAGCAGTACACCCGCCGCCGTCACCGCAATCTTAGCGACTACCCCGAGCAACAACAAAAACAGTGCAAACTGGGGGTAATGACTGCTACGAAACGTGATCCAATAGCAAGCACCCACCGCTGTACTGGCGACGCCCAGCCCAAGAAGATAAGAATGGAAGTGCTCACCCGCCAACAAACCACCAAGAATGCTAAGCACGATAATCACAATAAACGTCATGAGTTCCCACCTTTTTTCTCAGTATGGCACTGATGCAAACCGCCAAGGAGACGCCTATTAAGAGAGTACGATCTTGCTCGCAGGCTCTATGCACGCGGTTGAAATTGACGGCTGGACGTTTGCTGTCAAAGCACCATAGCGGTGATTAAGGGCGTCGACAGTGACGATTTGCCCTTGCCGGCGAATACTCACTTTAGTGCCCAAATCCACGCCCGTGAAACGCATCTGCTCATCGCCGCCACTCAAAAAGTGGAAGCGGTCAATCGCCAAATCAACGAGCCGAAAGTCTCGGCGACGACAGCTCAATCGCGCCACCCAGCTTTTCGCCGATAAGACTTGCGTGGGAGACAAGGCGCGCACTGCAAACTGCCAGCCTTCACTCTCACCATAAAAATCCATCGGAAAATGCCGCTTAAATTTCTTCTTATCGTAGTAAGATTTCATTGCATTGTTATCATTTTGTTCGCCATTGACTGGCACTCTAGTCTACATAACTATGATGCCGTATATGCTTTCTCTTGCCCAATAAAATTTACGTGTCAAACAGCGGCTATCTGAACGAATTACAGACAATGATAAACCTACCGCAATCAAGCGTATACATATGCGCTATCCTTAACAGAGGTGGCCAATGGAGAGGACCCTTCCCTACATGTGTAGAAGACTGATTTTGTGGTGTGTTGTTTCTATATACATGATGTTCAGTACGCACATTCATGCTGAACAGGCTCAGCCCCGTGTACTATTTATTAATCCCGGTTATGCAACGGAAAGCTTCTGGCAGGACGTGGATGAATATGCCAATAGCGCTGCCTCAGCATTAAATATTGACCTAACGATTCGCCACGCCGATCGCAATCATTTTGCCGTGCGTCAAATACTCGCCGCAACGTTGAGTAAACCGACCCACCCTGATTACATTATCATCGTGAATGAAAAGCTGGCGGCCAAAAACCTACTTCCTATACTGAGAAAGTATCCTATTTATGTACAACTTATCTTGAATGATGTCGATCAGCAGACCAAAACCAAGCTCTTCCAAGACCCACATTGGCAACAATACTTACTGCCGAGCATTATTCCCAACAATCATTCGATAGGCTATGCGATCGCCGAAGCCATGGTGCAAGCAGGCGATAATGCGCCCGGCGAAGCCGTCATGATTTCAGGTGATCTTACCACCCCCGCATCCGTCCAACGCGAAGCGGGCGGCAAGCGCTTTTTCGTTGAACGCTCAGACATTACCTTACATCAAGTTGTTCATGGTCAGTGGAATGAGTCCATCAGCCAAGAGCAAATGCATACCTTGTTGCAACGCTACCCAAATGTGCGCTACGTGTGGACGGCCAACGATCATATGGCGTTTGGCGCGATGAAAGCCGCGCGGCAAGCAGGAAAAACGCCCGGCGATGACATCTATTTTGCCACGGTCAATACCTCCGAGCGCGTGCTCTCTTTGCGAGAAAAAGGCGACATTTCAGCCCTTGGGGGCGGGCACTTTAAAGCCGCTGGCCTTGCATTGAGCCGCATTTACGCTCACGATAAAGGCTGGCCGTTACCACCGCAATGCGCTGGACAGTTGTTTCACTTAATTGAACCTGGCTCCGCTTTTTTCGTACAGTTGCGCGAGCAGGCGTGGGATCAAATCTCGTTTTTGAACATGGCGAAAGGGATTGAAAGCCATTGTCATTCAACCACAACTCAAATGGATAACTAAGTGATAAAACGCGATGTAAACTTACGCGGTCTTCAAGCGCGCGTCGCTTTCGTTGTGCTCGCGATTAGCTTACTGTTTGCGGTAGGGAGTACACTGACGCAGATGTACATCAACTACCAGCGCACACTGGCTACGACCACACAACTGGTAGAGAGCCGGAGCCATAACTCGGCTCGCGTGATTAGCCATGCATTGTGGGTCGTTGATTTAGAGCTTGTGCGCCGCAGTGTAAAGGGATTGTCGATGATCCCCACCATTTGTCGCGTCGAGGTAAAAGGTTTTGATGGCACACACATCACTGAAGTCAATAATACCAGTGAGGACTGTGACGCCAATCATCAGTCATTGTTGAGCGTTCAAGGTAACAATATTGGCACCCTGAACATTGTGCTCGATCGCAGTGCGATTAAACGCGATGCCTTCACAGGCGCCGTGCCTGTCGCTGTCGTCCATTTTACTGAAACCTTTATCATCACTCTGCTGATTTTGTGGGTTATCCACCGGCTGTGCTCGCGCCCACTCCAACAGCTGTCAAATACGCTCGATTACTACCAAACCGACAAGGCCAACCAAACGAGTGTGCCGCTCTCGTTGATTCAACGTAATGACGAAATAGGTAAAGTGTCTCGCTCAATCAATGCGATGCAATCGCGTATCAGAGACGACTTTCTACAAAAACGCGTGACAGAGCGTGAACTTCGTCAACATCAAACTTTATTGAAAGAGCAAGTCGAGCAACGCACCAAAGCACTCAATTGGCAATCAAACGCTAGCTCTCTACTGGCCGATATTTCAATTCAATTTTTACGTGCAGACTCGCAATATATTACTGAAGACGTAGAGAAAATTTTTCCCGATATGGCGTCATTACTCGGCGTTGAGGCGATTGGCTGGTATGCCTTTGACGCATTCCGCGCTGAACGTCGTTGTTACTGGCCACAAGAGATTGATTTTGCCCCCCAGACCGTCGATTTAAGCGATATGCACATGATAAAACGGTGGCTGGCTGATACCGACGCACTGGTCGTTCCCCATGTCGGCCAGCTCGGCGATAATGCAATTAACGAGCGCTCTTGGTTGCGCCAACGGCATATTTTATCGTTTGCCGCTTTTCCGCTAACCGACGGTAGAAAAAGCTTTGGTATGATTACAGTGGCAAATCGCCGTCTACCCTTCATCTGGGATAACAATAAGACATTGCTTTTAAAACGTTTCGCCACCGCCATCAGTGAAGTGATGATCCGTGAACGAAACCATTACGCCATGGAAGAGCTACAAGAAGAGCTGATTGTCGCCAATGAAAAGTTGAAAGTACAAGCAGAAACCGATGACCTCACCCGGTTAAGTAATCGAAGACCGTTTAAACGTGAGCTCAAAAACCATATCCAACATGGCATCGCCAGCCGGTTACCTGTCGCCGTCATGATGATCGATGTCGATCATTTTAAAGCGTATAACGATGAATACGGTCACCTCAAAGGCGATGACGTTCTCACCCAAATCGCGCGCGTGCTGCTTACACAAACGGAACGCTTTCATGGTTCCGTGGCACGCTTTGGGGGCGAGGAGTTTGCGATCACGCTCTCAACGCGCTATGCCTCGAAGTTAACTCAGCTGGCCGAAACCATTCGCGCTGAAATTGCCAAGCTTGATATCGAGCACAAGAAAAACCCAGATGGTGACAAAATCACTGTCAGTATCGGTGGCATTATTACGCTCCCAACTCGCGAAACCACGGACTCATACCTACTCGAAATGGCTGATCAGCGTCTATATCAAGCTAAAGAAGAAGGCCGTGATCGCACCAAAATATTAGATCAAACCAGAGAAAAATAGCGAGCTTGCTCACGCCCTCCTCTCAATCCCACGGGTGAGTCATGACAGTCCGATGACGGTATGCTACAACCCTCGTAAGCGATATGTTGACCACCCGCCAAGCGGGTGTCTCGCCTCGTTATCCGGATAATAAAAATGTCACCGACTCAAGAAGCAGCGCTTCAGACGCTGTCGACGCAGAAAAGGAAGCCCTATGAAAGTCGTCTTTGTCCGTCACGGAAAAACCGATTACTCTTTGGCCGACGCTCGCCAAATGAGCCAACTGGAAAAAGACTATGCACCACTCCAACGTGCATGTATTCCCGCTATTCAATCGCTAGCCGATCACCCGAGTTTACAACACGCAGACATCATCCTCTCTTCACCCTACACACGTGCCTTACAAACAGCAGAAATCCTCAACCGGCAATTGCAAAAAGAACTGTTTGTCGAGCATGACCTCCGCGAGTGGCAAGCGGATATCAAAGGGAGCTATATTCCTCTTTCTGAGCGCGATCGACGCTGGATTGAGTACCGAGAACTGTTTGCCAATGGAAATGAAGTGACCAATGCAGGTTATGAGTCCGCGACCGCGTTATATCGCCGAGTGACATCTGTGCTCGACACCTATCAAGACTACAATACGATTGCGGTTATCGCGCATTTTAATGTGATTGAGAGCTTAGTGGGTTATCGTGAGCAAGGGATTGAATATGGAGAAGTGATTGAGGTCGACTACCAACCCAATCTCTAACTTCTCCCCCTTAGCGGGCGAGGCTTTAGCGCTAAAACGGTAAAAATCGCATACCTCGATGCAATGACTTTACCGATAGTTATAAAAGGGACGCACTAGGCGTCCCTTCTCGTCTTACTGCGATTCTACCAGAGCCTTTACTCTATCAAACCATTGTTCTTAATCACGTTTTGATACCAGTAAAAGCTCTTTTTACGATGGCGAGAAAAGTCGCCACTGCCATCATCATGACGGTCAACGTAGATGAAACCATAGCGTTTGCGGTATTCGCCCGTGGTAAAGGACACACAATCGAGACAGCCCCATGGCGTATAGCCAATCACCTCAACGCCATCTTGCCAAATGGCATCCGCGAGCGCCTCAATATGTTGTGATAAATAGCTGATTCGGTAATCATCATTGATTTCCCCTGAGGTTTCACGCTTATCTGTCGCGCCAAGCCCATTCTCCACCACAAAAATCGGTTTTTCGTAACGCTCATACAGCTCAGAAAGCGCAAAGCGTAAACCTTTGGGATCAATTTGCCAGCCCCAGTCCGAAGCGGGTAGATGCGGATTCAATCGGCTTGCACTGAATAAAGCATTTTCATCTTCTTCTGGCGGGTTGGCATCTACGATATTCGTCATGTAATAGCTGATCGCCAAAAAGTCCGCACAGCCGTTTTTAAGAATCGTTGCATCCTCTTGATGCATATTGACCTCGATCCCTTTGCTGGCCCATTGCGGCCAAATATAGTGTGGGTAGTGGCCTCGCAACTGCACATCGCTGCATAAATATTTGTCACGCATCGCTTGCTGTGACGCCAACATATCATCAGGGTGACAACTCGCCGGATACAACGGCATCATGTGGATCATGCTACCTATTTTAAAATCCGGATTAATCACATGCCCTAGAGACACCACTTTGGCGCTGGCGACGAATTGATGATGTAGCACTTGATAGAGTCTCTGTTCGGGATGATCGTGCTCGGTAAAAACCACACCTGAATTACAATAGCCAAATAGCGGATAGTCCCAGTTGAGCTGGTTGTTGATCTCGTTAAAGGTAATCCAATAGGAGACTTTGTCGCGATAGCGAGTCATTACGGTCTCGCAAAACCGCACGAAAAACTCAATCACATCTCGATGAGCCCAGCCCCCGTATTGGGTGACAAGGTGCTGGGGCATCTCAAAATGAGAAAGCGTAATGACAGGTTCAATCCCCTTCTCTAATAGGTAGTCAATAAGGTCATCATAAAAGGCAAGGCCCGCTTCATTCGGCGTGAGCTCATCACCAAGAGGAAATATTCTCGACCACGCGATAGACGTGCGAAAACACTTAAAACCCATCTCCGCAAAGAGATCAATGTCTTCACGGTAGCGATGATAAAAGTCCACAGCATCATGGTTCGGATAGGCTTCATGTTCTTCAACACGCTGGGTAATTGTGCGCGGTGTACCATGGGCACCTTTGGTCAGCACATCCACAATGCTGACGCCTTTACCGTCGCAATCCCATCCCCCCTCAACTTGATGAGCCGCTACCGCGCCACCCCATAAAAAATGCTCAGGAAATACCGTTTTCATTGTTCACCTCTTTGTATCGTCTTCCGCTAGGCTAACGATTTCCACTCAGCTGAAGTGTGAACTGACTCGAAAAAGCATAGGACCTCCACTACCAACTCGCGATCAAGTGAATAGAAAAGCATTAATAAAGAAAAATTATGCTATTAACCTATCGAGTAGTTAGTGCTAAGCTGTCTAAATAGACAAATCCATGCGATTATTCTTCACATATCAGGAGCTTTCATGAGTCGGTTTAGTAACGTTGCTATTGTTGGTGGCACCCACGGTAATGAGTTTAGCGGTGTTTACGCACTAAAACAGTGGCAATCCAACCCAGCAATCACAGCCCGCGATAGTTTTTCCACCGAACATGTCTTTGCGAACCCCCCTGCTTATAGCGCCAACAAACGCTATCTAGACTGCGACCTTAACCGCCAATTCGATCCTAAACTGCTGGCTGACTACAGCTTGGCAAACTATGAGCAAAGTCGCGCTAAAGCCCTCAACCAACAATTAGGCCCTAAAGGGGATCCGCGCGTCGATTTTATTATCGACCTGCATAACACCACCAGCAACATGGGACCCACACTGATACTCTTGACACTTGATACGTTCAATAAGCAGCTCGCCGCTTATATTAGTGAGCGTATGCCCGATGCCATCATCTTAGTCGAAGATCATATTGAACCTATTCAGCATGCATTTTTATGCTCGATCGGCAAACAAGGGGTGATCGTTGAGGTAGGCCCACAGCCCCAATCGGTACTGCGTCATGATGTAATGGAATCGATGCAAGAAATGACGACACACATTTTGGACTTCGTGCATCTGTTTAATATTGATAAGGTGCCAGCACTGCCTAAAAGCGTCACCGCGTATCGTTACAAAGAGACACTGCATTTGCCACAAAATGAGCATGGGGAACGTATTGGTATGGTGCACCAACACGTTCAAGACAAAGACTTTCAGCCGATAAAGCCCGGTGACCCACTGTTTATGTGTTTTGATGGCAAAGAATTAACATGGCAAGGCGACTACACGGCCTATCCGCACTTCATTAATGAAGCAGCGTATTACGACAACAATATTGCGATGTCGATGGCTAACGTATTTACCTTCACGGTATAACCTGTTTCTCCGCCTAATCTCCTCAGCGAGCGCGAGCTGCTGGGATTTGTACTACGCTTAGTCTAAGCCAAATAGACGTACAGAGCCCAGCAGTGAATCAGCCCATTGACCAGTACAAGCATATTGTCACATTACTGCCCTCGCTTTTTCGCCATCTCGATACGGCGGTTGTTATTGCTGATACAAATCGCCGTATACAACTATTAAACCCCGAAGCAGAAGCCCTATTTGGTTGCAGCCTAGCGGACGTAAAAGGCGCTAGCACGCGCATCCTTTACGCCGAGCAAGAAGACTTTACCGCAACGGGCAAAGATCGTTTTAACACCCACTCAGTTCACGCATACTACGATGCTTATGTGGTGAGATATAAGACCGCCGATGGCCATGTGTTTTTAGGCGAAACACATGGTGGGCCAGTGTGCGATGAGCAACAAGTTGTCACCATGTATGTGGCTTTTATTCAAGACATTAGCACCCGCGTAGAAGTAGAATCCGCGCTCAACCAGCTCCACTCAATCACGTCAGCACGCAATTTGGATTTTTGCCGGCGCGTAGAGCGTATTCTCTCTCTCGGTTGTAAACACTTTAATTTGCCTATCGGTATACTCAGCCACATTCATGGTCAGCGTTATACCGTACAATATGCGCAGCATCCTGATGACGCCCTGCAGCCTGGACAGGTGTTTGATCTAAAAGAAACATACTGTTGTCACGTCTATGAGGCCAATGAGGCGCAAGGGTTCCACCATGTTTCGCAAAGCGATATCAAAGCCCACCCCTGCTACGAACATTTCGGCCTCGAAGCATATATCGGTGCCCCCATTTTTATTGATGGCGAGCGCTATGGCACGTTAAATTTTTCAAGCCCTGAACCCACTCGCCCCTTTATTTCGCAAGACTATGAACTGGTACGACTTTTTGCCGAATGGGTCGGTCACGAGCTGGCGCGTCTACGAGACTGGGAAGCACTCGAACAAGCGCAACAATTGCTTGAAATACAAGCGAATACTGACTCATTAACGCAACTTTATAACCGCCATTACCTCAGCAACGCTCTCGTTCAAGAGCTGGCACGCTGCGAACGGTACAACAACCCCTTGACGCTGGCGATCGTAGACTTCGATAACTTCAAACGCTTAAATGACACCTTTGGTCATCGGGCAGGCGATATCGCCTTACAACGCTTCGGCAATATTGTGCGGGAAGAATCACGGACTAATGACATATACGGTCGCTGGGGCGGAGAGGAATTTCTCTGTTTGCTTCCTGAAACGGATTTGAGTGGTGCTGAGGTTGTACTAAAGCGCTTGGTCGAGCGCGTACATGGCGAAGAAATTCACGTCGACGGACAAACCATACGCTGTACCATCAGTATCGGTTATACGGGCTTCTCGGCAGGTGATACACAAGACAGTATCATTCAACGTGCCGATACCGCGCTCTATCTCGCAAAAGAAAACGGCCGCAATCGAATCGAGAAGCAATGATTCGATTACGGCCGCTAAAGTCTTCGCCGGAGCTAAATTATCAAACCTCTACCCAGCTAGCTTGTTGGATCTGCTTCTTTCTCTGTGTTCGTGGCTGTTTTTTGCCAATATCGATCGTAGTGAAAGAAGGTGTGGGTTTTTCGTAGCTCTGCCGCGTTTTTCTCCACATCTTTCAGGACCTCATTAGACACCCGAGAAGACGCCAGCTCAAACTGTGCCATCGCTTGATCCCTTAGGTCGACAAATCGCCCTTGACCAACCACATCCAGGTATGCGGAGAGATACACCAAACCATCAATATACTTTTCATCATCAGGTGCATAATTTGTTGTATATACGCGACCTAACGCCGCCAAGGACATGAGATCGCCCTGCTCTATCGCTTTTTCACGCCACTCAACGGCTTTAGGAGTTTCTCCACGGCGAATAAAGTCACGGTATAAACTCTTCGTTCCAGGGATCCCCCCAGCATTGGCAATTTGCTTTTTCACCTCAGCAGCCGCATCCAGGCGAGAGCTAGGGAAAAGATAAAAGCCGCGCTGCGCCGTTTCTATTTGTGATGCTTTGTGTAATAGCGCATCGACATCGTTTGCCGCAATGGCCTCTTCGAGATAGACCTCAGCTTTTTGTTTATCTGTGGAAGCGGTGTACTGGTATAAACTAAAGGCTGCCTCTTCAGGGGCATCTTTATACCAGGCATCCAAGGCCTCTTCGTACTTGTGACGCCATATCGTGCGATGGTTGGCTGACAACCACTCACCTTCTTCAACCAATAGCTTCATGGCTGGGATGTAGCTTTCTCGTGCAGCCTGAGTGAGATATTGCTGCGCCTCAGGAGAATACGCGAGTTTCTTGCCATCATCACTCACCAGAACTGCATACAAGTAAGCCGCAGGCACATTACCTTGATCGGCAGCCGCTCGCAGATACTTCTCTGCGCGTTGATAATGGAATTGCGCACGTGACAAACGGCCATGTTCAAACAGTGCTTCCGGTGTCATCGCTTGGATATCATAGTCATCGGCAATTTTCTCTACCGGCTCCAATGACACAAACGGCGTCGCCTCTATTTCAACCTGCTCGGCGAAAGCCTGTCCACTGATAACAAGCAAAAGGGTACAAAAACTGACTTTTAATCGTGACGGCTTAACCAATGTTGACACTCGAACCTCCTGAAATTACGCCGCCACAACTTATTGCATCACCAATTCGTGCAGCCGGCTTTCCATCAATGTTGACGCTACCAGACCCAGCATTTACTGACCGACCATGCGGTGGATGCTTAGGCTTACTATGGGGAGCCAGTGGGTCGCCTTTGCGTACCGCTGGGATCCCATCAATCTTTACCGTTGGTGAACCCGCAGTAATGGGCGTAGGCGGAAAGCCATCATGGGCGGTACCAATATGGCCAACCAGTGCAGCTTTTGGCATAGTTTTCCTCGATTCTTATGAACTTGCGAATATGATTAGGGCTTCTTCACTGCGCGTGGTGAGGCCGGTTGTTTACCCTGGTAACCCGATCCACTCCCCGCACTTCCACCTGCATTGAGATTTATCACAGGCCCTAATAAGTGCACGCCTGCAGCATCCACTTTCATGACGCTACCACCGGCCGATACGGTAATCTCTGTGCCAGCATCAAGCACGACATTTGTGCCCGCTTTTAGATGCACCTCACGTCCGGCGGTGGCCGCGAAACGGTTATTAATTTTTTCATGAATACCACCATCAACCTCAAAGGTGGCGTCCTTTTTCACTCGCTCTCTTGCTTGCTTATCGACGGTAACATGTTGGTTATTCGCCACTCTAGAAAAAGAATCATGGGCGGTTTTTTGGTGCTCATCATGCCTTATCTGAGTAATGACATCATTTTCCACATCGGATTGCCAATCACGCTGTGCATGCAAGTACACTTGCTCACTGTCCGATTGATCTTCGAATGTTAGCTCGTTATACCCTTCTCCTTGATGCGATTCACTGCGCCACACGGTTTTGGTTTTATCCGCAGGCAGCGTATAAGGGGGTATATTCGTTGCGTGATAAGTGCGTCCTGTGATAATCGGCTGATCTGGATCGTTATGTAAAAACGATACAATCACCTCATGCCCAATACGTGGAATAGCCATCATGCCATATTGGCTGCCTGCCCAGCCCTGAGAGACTCGGATCCAACAGCTACTCTGTTCGTCACCATTTGAATACCGATCCCATGGAAAATGCACTTTCACCCGACCATGCTCATCACAGAATATTTCTTCACCTTCGGGGCCGACGACAATACCGATAAGGGGGCCGTCCACCTGTGGCTTAGGGTGCGGGGTTGCCCGCCACGAGGTGGAGGCCGGAATCACGGTAAACTGATTATGATAAGTGGTAGCGCCAGAACAGCCTTCTTCTTCGACCGCTTGTGGCTGGGTGCCGTAATGCTGAACGCGCACCACTTGCCATTTTTGATTCATGGTACGGTCGAGATGATCTTGCATTTCAAATGCATGCCCCGCCTGTACAAGAAAATGATTACTTTTTCCGTCCGCGGTGACTTTATCACGCACCAGAAATTCTTGCCGTACCTGCGCTAGGTGTTTGCCTTGGGCATCATCTTTATATCTGCCTGGGAAATCATAAACCTCATAATCTTGGCGTTGATAATCGATGCCTGCTGTGTTTACTTGTTGCAAAAAACTATAACTCGGCTTTTTAAAGCTATAGTCTTTCATTGCCAACGACGAGGGAACAATGCGCGTGCGTTTTTCTATCGCACGGATATACGGCTCATCCACTACCGCCCCTGACTGCGCGTTGTGGGCAATCGGCTGCTCTAGAGCTGGGAGAGCGAAAGGTGAATCAGTAATGTATAAAAGCTGCTTTCCCTCTTTCCATAAAAAGCAGTAGATGAGCCCCTCTTCTGCGGCGATTCGATGGAAAAACGCCAGATCTGTTTCTCGATACTGAACACAAAATTCACGCTCAGCGTATTCTTTTGTCAGTCCGAAGCCGACATCCGTGATATCCATTTCCTGCAAAAGCACGGAAATGATTTGCGGAACCGTTTGATGCTGGAAAACACGGCTATTTTGACGTAGCGACAAGCGCTCAATATCGGGGACTAATTCAATATCATAGTAAGTGTGATGATGGCCAATATCCCCTTGAGAAAATTGACGCACAATGCCACTGACACGACGCTCACACTGCTCATTACGGTAGAGGGAAAGCGTTGCTTGGCAGTCCACCACTTGGTCTGGAGTAAGTGAGTGGTCACGACTCGCCAAAGCAATCGAATAACGAAACCCGTTGCAAGCTTGCTGATCGAACGCCGCAGCAGAGAGAGATTCATTGCCCTGATACTCTCTGACCACAAACGTGTCTGGCTCTAAGCCCTCGACGCTAAATTCAAAACGTAATTTCGCCATGATGTCTCCCGAATCTTGTTCCCGCAACAGTGAACACTTGTCTAGCACTCCTCAGACTAATGACTGAAGCACGCTAGACAAATGATGAAGCGCCGGCAATATGCCGACGCAACATAATGAGCCCTTAGGCTTCAATAGGCTTACGCCAATCGTCTGAACCTGACGTACCCGCGTTAACGTGATCCCAGGTGATCTTACGATAAGACATAGATACGGTGAGATTCTGAGTGAAATCAGATTTAGCCGGATCTTGGCAATGTGGCATTTCACAGTGGATGTCAACAATTGACGCACTCTCGAGTTTGGTAGTAAAGAAGTTTTCTTGCTTACCTTCAATCGACGTGCGGTACCATTTCAGCTCCACAGTAGACATTTTTTCGCCTGAAGACAGCGCGTTGTAAAGCAATGGAACAGCTTTATTCAATGCCACGGTAAACTTAAATGGCTTGTGAACACGTTGTCCTGATGGCTGACCAGACTGAGGATCAGTTGGAACAGTGACATTGTGATCAAACTGCTGTACCAGCATCTCATCTTCATGACCTTCAACGAATGCATCACCGATTGAATCAGCTGTGCAGGCACCGGCAGTGATCAAACCCTGGGTTTCACCTTCAATCGAGATATAACATGGCGTTGGCATAATCGCTCCTCTATTTTTTTGATTTGAGTTTCAACAGCGACTCTTGCTGTCTAGCCCTACTAGCAAGCTAGATTCATGCCAACTTTTAATTCGTTATATATCAGACAGTTAATTATTTTCTGACCAATTTTTTGCACGCCTCAAGCAACTTCTTGCCAAGCCAAGCAAAAAGTTGCTTGGCATATCACTGAGCGTATACAAACTGCCGGAACGCACGTCGAGTCACCCAACATTACTGCTCACTGAGCTGTTCGACGGTGTCCCTGCTATAGACTTTGCCAACTTTCTCTCATGGGATTGGGACAGTCGATACACCTGCATCAATTCCACGCTGTTTTGCTTTATCGGGCTTAGATCCCCGCCTATATACATCAGCCGTTGCACCATTTTGGTCACGATCTTTCTCTCGTGCTGGCTCCAACTCTGCCAAATAGATAAGTTGATCACAACCAACCAACCACACCTTGGCTTTTCCATTGGGTAGCATGCCAAAGAAAAATTCAGTCCGAAAGCAGTAACCTAAAGAGCCATCATATCGCTCAAAGCTAACCCCTTTCGCCATTATTTCCTTAACCTTCTGAGGAAGGTCATACTTAGTCACAAAAAACCGCATATTAATCAATGAGGTCCAATATATATATGCTATCTGGTAAGTGCTTATTCGCAGATCCCACCTGGCGTCCATTAACAGCGGTCAAAGATGATAAAGGAAAACCAAACCCATCATAATCAGGAAACACGGTACGGACATAATTTATGCGGCTTTTTCTCATCGATTGAGAGAGACCATGGATCGGCATTGTCCAGTCTTGCTCTTCATTTACACCATACGCTTGCGTGATTTTAATGGGATAAAATGAAGGCGTTACCACAGAAACCTGCCAAGGGTCACCAGGTAGAGGCTCGTTTTCTTTACAACCGGTAAGCATACTTATCGATAAGCTTAAAAATATAACTTGGATAGTTGTTTTATGACTTATCATAGTGCTGTGTCCAACAGATAGTGATGTTTTGGCCGAGAGATACCATAACTTTTTAGAACTAAAAAATGCTACCGCCCAGCGAGTGTTGTATCACTCACTGAACGGGATATTTAGGATGTCACATCAAGACGGGGAAGAAATTCTTTAATTTCGGGAAACTCCAGTATCAGCCGAACGAAAATCACCCTTGGCCCCAATTATCGATCCTAGTGAAGTAATCGATATAAATCATTGGCTTCATTTTAGAAATTTCCTTATCTATATTACAGATACTTTCATCGTAATCACCTTTCTTAGGCCAATCACTGTCAAAACCATAAAAGTCCGTATCTTTATACATCTTCTCGAATAACACAGCATGGCAGTATTTCTCTTTCTCGGTCAACTCGTCACTTCTGTCTATAGCCATTGCCCAGAAGTAATAACGGCCACCGGACTGCTTCATTCTCTTATAAAGAGTATGATTATCTGTTTCATAAGCCATCAATATACTCATTGCAGGTGTATAGTAATTATTACTCGCAACTCTATACAGATCTAGGCCGAGCTCTCTAAATTCTTCAGTGCGAAACTCTAGTCCTCTACGACTTGGTTTCTTTAATGTATGCAGATAGTCCATCAATGGTTTATAATAGTGACTCTCTGCAAATCGAATAATTTCTTTAATGTATTCTTCGCGTTTTTCTACTGATTTATCAAGGCCTTGATCTTTTAGCAAAAAGTACTGAGCGCGAAGATCGCCTTCCGCTGCGAGTTTTTTAAACCCCTCGACCGATTTTTGATAGATTTCCTCGGTGCAATATTTATTTTCGTAAGAGGTGTCTAAGCCAAGTTCTTTTGCTACTTTATTGCCAAAATACTCTGATGAAAGATAAGAAAGACATAAGTTACTTTTATTAGATAGCCAGTAAGTCGCATAAGGATTTCCTTTTCTCATCAATTCAGTCAGTATAGTAGTGGCTTCACTTCGTTTATAAATTTCATCTATTTTTGTACGTGCATAGATTATTTTGGCATTCTCTACGCCCTTATTCATCAAAGAGTCCATCTCATCCCAAGTTGTTTGACTCCAATCACCACGCTGCAGCATTAGCATCAAGTCATAAATCTCATCATCAGGCTTTACTGTACTCGATATATAGGGATCATCGGCTACTTTATCGATGTTCCTTTCAATAAAGCTCTTAAATAAAGGAATATCATCTTCAGGGTTGATCGCCTTTTTTTTGCAACCTATGAGGCAACTTATCGATAAGGTTAAAAGTATAACTTGGATAATCGTTTTATGACGCATCATAAGGCTGTGTCCAGCAGATAGTGATTTTAGACCGACAGATAACATAACGTTTTAAAGCTAAGGAATGCTACCGCCCAGCGAGTGTTGTATCACTCACTGAACGGGATATTTAGGATATCACATCAAGACGGGGAAGAAATTCTTTAATTTCGGGAAACTCCAGTATCAGCCGAACGAAAATCACCCTTGGCCCCAATTATCGATCCTAGTGAAATAATCCATATAAATCATCGGCTTCATTTCAGAAATTTCCCTATCTGTCTCGCAGATACTTTCATCGTAATCACCTTTCTTAGGCCAATCACTGTCAAAACCGTAAAAGTCCATATCTTTATATATCTTCTCGAATAACACAGCATGGCAGTATTTATCTCTAGTTGTTAACTCATTGCTTCTATCAAATGCCATAGCCCAAAAATAATTCCGGCCACCTGATTTCTTCAACCTATCAAAAAGAACAGCATTATCTCTTTCATAATACACTAACTTACTCATCGCAGGTATATAATAATTATTGCTTGCTACTCTGAAGAGATTAAGTGATAAGTTTTTTAACTTCTCTGTACTGAACACTCTACCCTTTTTTGATTGTTTTCTTAGTGAATATGTATAGTCCATTAATGGCTTATAATAATGATCCTCTGCGAATCGAACCACTTCTTTAATATATTCTTCACGCTTTTCTACAGATTTATCAAGACCTTTTTCTTTTAGCAAAAAGTACTGAGCACGAAGATCGCCTTCCGCTGCGAGTTTTTTAAATCCCTCGACTGCTTTTTGGTAAATTTCCTCAGTGCAGTATTTATTTTCATAGGAGGTATCTAAGCCAAGATCTTTCGCTACTTTATTACCAAGACTACTCGAGCCTAGGTGTGCTCGACAGCGATAGCTTCTATTAGAAAGCCAATAAGCTGCATAAGGATTTCCCTCGCTCATTAGCTTCGCTAGACGAGATACTACGACACTTTTTTCTGAGATATCATTCAATGTTAATCGCGAATATAGAATCGTTGCATGAGCATTCCCTTTCTCTATAAGTCGATTAAATNAATCCCTCGACTGCTTTTTGGTAAATTTCCTCAGTGCAGTATTTATTTTCATAGGAGGTATCTAAGCCAAGATCTTTCGCTACTTTATTACCAAGACTACTCGAGCCTAGGTGTGCTCGACAGCGATAGCTTCTATTAGAAAGCCAATAAGCTGCATAAGGATTTCCCTCGCTCATTAGCTTCGCTAGACGAGATACTACGACACTTTTTTCTGAGATATCATTCAATGTTAATCGCGAATATAGAATCGTTGCATGAGCATTCCCTTTCTCTATAAGGCGATTAAATCGATCTTCTTCTTCTTTGCTCCAAGGCGTTCCTCGTTGTAGATCAAGCAACACATCATACATTTCATTTTCAGGACGAACTGTGCTGGATATATAAGGATCATCGGCTACTTTATCAATATTCTTTTCAATGAAGTCCTTGAATAAAGGAATATCACCTTCAGGGTTTATCGCCTTTTCTTTGCAACCGGTGAGGATACTCATCGATATGCTTAAAAGTATAACTTGGATAATCGTTTTATGACGCATCATAAGGCAGTGTCCAGCAGATAGTGATTTTAGACCGACAGATAGCATAACGTTTTAAAGCTAAGGAATGCTACCGCCCAGCGGGTGTTGCATCACTCACTGGGTGGTAAATATTTAGAGTACACACTCAACACTTGGAAAAGAGCTTTACACTTAAAACGAAATATTGGCCTTAGCCAAAAAAATCGTCCTCGGGCGTAAGTACTATGAACATTCTCGTGATCTTCAAACCGATCTTTTTGAATAAAAAATTCGCGATCTCGCCCTTATAAATAATTCATAGCTATCAGTGAGCCTTTTGACTCACTGATAGCTATGAATTGGAAACTAAAAAGGCATGATCTATAAAATAATTTTATAAATTAGTCGAGTACCCTCTAAAAAACTCAACTGTTGTTTCGTCCAAATAGAGGTTTGCTTTATACCCCTTAGCTCTTTCTCTAGCCTTGAGTCTTATACTTTCAATCTCCTCTTTTTTAACACGCTCACCACTATAGTTATCGAAATATTTTAATTTATCTATTTTTTCATTGTACTCTTCATCAAAGTATCTTATTA
>NZ_MUEW01000015.1:0-54227 GCF_001995655.1 Salinivibrio sp. IB868 | reverse complement strand
ATCTCACAAATCTGGATTAAAATACAAAGTTAAAGGAAACGCCTTTCAAGRTATTAGCTCAAGTTCAAAAGATGGTGAATGTGACTTTATTATTGAAACTGATGATAGAATCATCTTCATTGAAGAAAAATCTAAAGAATTGGACATTGAATCAAAAAGCGGAGATATCTTATCAGGACTGTGGGACTTAGCTTTATCACTGCTAAATTCTCAAGAGCAAATTTGTAGGCATGAATATTTACTTAGAAAACAAGGGAAAATTGAATTCGAGAATGGGTTCACTCTTGAACTGAAAGACAGAAAAATTGAAAAAGTGTCTTTGACACTCTTCGATTTTTACAGTCTAGCAGATGTTAACAGTGTTAGAAGCATTCTGACATCATTCATCAATTCAACTATTAGTAGTACTGATAACGACCCGAAAGTAACCGAGAAGATTGAAAAAATAAATAAAACATTTAGGAAACTACAAAATATTTACAAGAGTGATATCTTTAAAAAAGAGTACATCAACCCAGACAATTCTCTCAATACTCTAAACAGTCGATTCTTTAGTTCAAATCAACTAATTACAATGTTAGATCATTGCACAGGCAACGAAGATTTTCTTAGCATAATGAATAAAACTAARGCTGTTGTTAACAACAGCCAAGACTGGTTTTTGATCTTCAACTACTTTGCAATAGACTTATACAAGAATAAGAATAAATAATAGATCTAAGCCGCTCCACAGGGCGGCTATCAAAACTTGTAAGTGCTAAAGGGTTAAATGCCGCTTAATGATAGCTACCATTTCTAATCCAGTTGATACGGCAGTTCTTGCCCAGCGGCAATATCCCTTACTCTCGTCATCCATTCTTAGCTGGCTAGATCAAATGTGTAACTTGTTTTGCCGTACCTGATATAATTCGTGAAGGTCTAAATTAGCAAGTGATGTAACTCATTTTTGTCCAAAACTAAGTTATGTCGGAATGAGCGCCATATACCAAAGCATTGAGATTTTGATTCAATACCCCGCATAACTTACGTAAGTCATGCGGGGCATTTCGTTTACGCAACAATCATAACTGCGTGGCCAAGCCGGTTTATGTATTCCCACGCCGGCGCGTGGGAACGAGCTATTAATCCGCTAACTGCGAGAACTTGATGATCTCGTGAGACTGTTCAAGGGTTTGTGCGAGGTGTTGGATATGGGCGGGGGTGATTTCGCAGCAGCCACCGACCACCAGGGCACCGTCGGCAATCCATTGTTGCACGCGTTCGGTGTGGACTAAGGGGGAGAGATCTTCCCGCGCTTGCAGGGCATCGGCTTTGCTGCCTTTGGCCATGTCTTCTACCGATTTAAACGCGTTGGCATAGCCGCCCACAATGTCGGCCTGGGTCGCCATCTTTGGCATCGCCGTGGTAAGCACTTCTGGGTCGCAGCAATTGAGCATCACTGCTGTCGGTGCATATTCAGTGACCGCGTGCATGGCTTGCTCTAGCGACTCGCCAGAGCGGAGTGCGCCATTAGGCTCTAACCGAAACGCAACCCCAAACGGTTTACCTTGCTCACGGGCGGCGGCGCACGCTGCACGCGCTTCAAGGGTGTTGGTCATGGTTTCGATTAAAAACACATCCACGTGAGGTTGCAAGCGGGCGATGTGCGAAAATTCCGCTTTCATGTCTTCAAAGCTGCGTTGCGGCTGACCGAGATAACTGCCCACCAGCGGCGGCAAACAGCCGGCAATATCAACATCGGCGCTTGTCTCATCCACCGCTTGCTGCAGCGCTTCGAAGGCTTTTTGGTAAATAATGTCTATTTTATCGCTCAATCCCGCTTTGGCCAGACGCGTGGGGGTCGCTGGGTAGGTATTCAGGGTATGCGTTTTCGCACCGGCACGAATAAAGTCTTTGTGCACGTCTTTAACAATATTGGCATGTTTTAACATCACCGCGACCGACCAAAGCTTCGAGCTCACATCCGGCCCACGTTGATAAATTTCTTGTCCTAGGCCGCCATCGAGTAACGCTATCGATGTCATGGTAACTTCAGCCTCCTTCGGCCATTTATCCTTGGTTTAGCTTGAGGTTACCATGTGCTTATCGATTTAACACCCCGTTGTTACGCTACCTCTTCACTGCCCTCAATCGCGAGATGTTCAAGCTTATCAATCACCGTCATACTGGCGCTTTCCATCTCTTTTAATGCAGTGACCATTTGCTCGGGTTGCTGAGCATGAAACGCTGCCACCGCTGCTTTCGCGTGGGTATGCACTTGCTCGTGAGGCGCGGCAATGGCTTTAAACGTTTGCAACTGCGCGAAATATTGCTGGCCTTCACCCTGTTCATACCATTGGCCGAGACGGCATTGGGTGTGATCGGTGACATCGTCCGCGGTCATGCTGTCTTCACCCAGCACGACGCGGTATATCGCAAATTTAAAGCTAATATGGTCAAGTTTAGCCAGTTCACAAAAAGCACGCAGCGCAGAGGCTTTAATAGTGGTACGACTGTGCTGCGCTTGTTCACTTTGTGTGGCCATGGCATCGGCCACCTGTTGGCCTTGCTCGCTATATTCAATCGCGTCACTGGCAAGCTGATCGGTGAGTGTGCAAGCATGCCCACTCCCAGCGCGAATCTTCTCGACCAGCTGGGTGATATCTTGCGTGGCACTGGCTGTACGTTCTGATAAGCTACGCACTTCATCGGCGACCACCGCAAACCCTCGACCCTGCTCACCGGCACGTGCCGCTTCAATCGCTGCGTTTAAGGCTAAGAGGTTGGTTTGATCGGCGACATCGCGAATCAACTTCACAATACCGCTCACCTCTTGGGCATGCTGGTCGAGCGAACGAATCGCTTCCGACGATTGCTGACATTGCGCGGATAAGGACTGCACGTGACGCGCAAGATCGTTGACTTGCTCGGCACACGACGCCGCCTGATGGCTCACGTCCGTTACCCGTTCTTTTTCACCGTTGATGGTGTCTGCCAAGGTGGCCAGAGACGATTGCGTCGCATTGATTGAGTCACCGAAGTGGCACAAGTTGGCGTCGATGGCTTTTCCCGTTTGGCGTTTTTTCTCTACGGTGGCTAACTCTGCCTGCAATGCCTCTTTCTCTGCATTCAGCGCGTCGATGGTATGGTTGATCTGCTCAATTTTTTGCTGCAGAGCGACTTGTTTTTGCTGCTCTTGTTCAAGTTGACGACGAGATATAAACACGCTGACTCCCAATTAAGTAATTAAGCTTTTTATAATATTTTAACGCTTAATATTGGCGATGTATGATGAGCCAAGCGAAATGTGATCCATTTTGCGCCAATCGTTTGATTTACACTGTAAACCTATAAAAATTACCGCCATACTGACCCTTCTGCAGCAAATGAGCGAAACGCTATGACCTTTTGGTTGCTTTTTAAACGTTGGATTATCAGCCACTTCGCGCATTTAGACGGGCGTATTTTGGGGTTGGTGGTACTCGCCTATGGCGGGATTGGCTGGCTACTTTTACACGGCGCCGGTGAAACAGAGATGACCCAGTCACTCGGCCGCTATGTCTATTACTTGATGGTCACCGCGTCCACTGTCGGCTATGGCGATTATTCGCCCGCAACAGAAGCAGGACAGTGGATTACCGCCTTTTGGATTATTCCCGGTGGGCTAGGGCTGTTCGCCGTTGTGATTGGGCATGTGACCAGTGCCTTAGTGGATTATTGGCGACGTGGATTACAAGGAAAACGGAGTCTTACTGTGAAAAATCATATTCTGGTGTTGGGCTGGAATGGTCAACGCACCATTCAGCTCATTCGTCTACTACAAAGCGGTGTGCATGGCGATCGTCCGATTGTGCTTTGCGTACGTCCCGAAATGGAAAATCCGCTCCCCGGCGAGGTGGAATTTGTGCGCGTCACCAGCTTTACCGATGCAGAGGGGATTGCGCGTGCGGGGATTGATAGTGCTTCGAGCATTATTATCGACAACCCAGAAGACGATATTACCCTATCAGCGGCCCTGTTCTGCGCGCATAAAAATCCGTCAGCGCATCTGCTCGCCTACTTTCAAGACGACGCGCTGAGCCAAATACTCAAACAACACTATCCACACGCAGAATGTGTACCGTCTGTTTCCGTAGAAATGCTAGCGAAAGCCGCTGTTGATCCGGGCTCCAGCCAGTTGCATCACGAGTTGTTGAGTACCGCACAAGGGATGACACAGTATTGTGCGCGCTACCCGACTAACGCGAGCACGACGGATGTGGGTACCTTGTTCAATCAGTTAAAGCATGAATACGATACAACCTTAATTGGTATCGACAAAGGTGAAGGCATTACCCTTAACCCCAGCTTGCAAACCGAAGTCGCCCCCGGCGATCGCCTTTTCTATATTGCCGCTGAACGTTTACCGCATTGGTCGGCGGCGTGATTCGGGCACCATTTATCACACGCGACACTGGCTATTAACCCTTCCGGAGCAGTCCGCCGCCGCCAAGATGGAGGCAACGGACTGGCTTTACGTGCCCTATTCGCGAAAAAACGGTCTATTCGACCACCGAGGTTTCTTGTGCATCAGAATGACACGCTTCGACTGGGTAGGCGTAAAAATGATGCACAGGCCCCGCGCCTCTTCCCACCTTTAACTGCTGACTATGCGCTAAAGCCTCTGTCAAATACTGCTTAGCCGCCCGCCCGGCTTCAATGGGCGTCATTCCCTGCGCGTAATAAGAGGCCATCGCCGCAGACAGTGAACAGCCTGTGCCGTGTGTATTAACGGTTTCAACCCGACGGGCGCTCAGGGTTTGACAGGTATCTTGGCTAATCCACACATCCACGCTTTCAGGGGCGTGATGTAAATGCCCGCCTTTGAGCATCACATAAGGACAGCCTAGCCGACGTAGGGCTGGAACTAACGCATGCATTTGCTCAATGGAGGTGGGGACAGGCTGACCGGTTAATCGCGCCGCCTCAGGCAGGTTGGGGGTGAGCACGGTTGCTCGCGGGATCAGCGCTTCAATCAGCGCTGTCATGGCGTGTTCATCCAACAGAGGATCGCCGCTGGTGGCTACCATCACGGGATCTAAAATCACCGGTAAGTGAGGCGATCGCGCCAGCACGGCGGCCACTTCGCGAATAACCGCTTGGTTGGCGAGCATACCAATTTTCACTGCACGCACCGGCATATCATACAAAACGGCCTCTAACTGGGCACGGACAAAACCAGGATCAACCGCCGAGACGGCCTCAACACCACAGGTGTTTTGTGCGGTTAACGCGGTGATCACCGAGCACGCATAACCGCCAGTGGCTGAAATCGCTTTAATATCGGCTTGAATGCCGGCACCGCCACCACTGTCTGAGCCAGCGATGGTAAGAATAACAGGTGGAGATAGGTTCATAATGGCCCCTTAATCATCAGGGGCGGAAGGAGACAAAGCGCGCCAGAATGCGCCACTTCGTGTGCTGAACGTGTCAGTTCCCTCCGCCAGTGCTAACTGGATCAGGTTCTACGGGTCCTGCTTTCGCAGTCTCAGCAATCACTTGCTCCCCGACTAACACGGTCAGAATATAAACCTTAATGATAAAGCGCAAGTCTGATGTTTCTGATGGCGCGTTTACACATTCTCGTAATGGTTAATGGTCGTATTGCCTTGTTGGGCGGTTTTAAGCAGTTGTTCGAATCCATCTTGGATAAGCGGCCGTGCATATAAAAACCCCTGCACTTGGTCGCAGCCAATTGTCTGTAGCACCTGCTGCTGGCTGACTTCTTCCACCCCTTCGGCAACCACACCATGACCAAAGCCATGGGCTAACTCAATCACGCTACCCACCAAGTGTTTGTCACTGGCGTTGGTGGCCAAATCTTGAATAAAACTGCGGTCGAGTTTAACCCAGTCTACCGGCAGTTGCTTAAGGTAACTCAATGAGCTGTAACCGGTGCCAAAGTCATCCAACGCGATATGCATCCCGGCATCCCGCAGCTGTTGTAGCTCGCGCAATGCCACCGAGATTTGCTGAATCAGTGCCGATTCCGTGACTTCCAATTGAATAATCGCCGGCGGCGTGTTTGTCGCATGGCAGCGAGCCAACACACTCTCGGCAAAACCATGACGGAGTTGCTGGGCAGAGACATTGATTGACAGATGAAAGTGCTCGTCAGTCAGGCCCTGTACGCGCCATTGCGCCACCGCCCCCAGTGCCATCGCCAGTACTTTATCGCCAAGTTGCATCATATCGGCGCTGCGCTCGGCAATGGGAATAAATTCGGCGGGACTTATCGCCCCTAGGGTTGGATGCTGCCAACGCAGTAGTGCTTCTGCGCCCACCAGCAGACCCCCATCAAGCCGCCATTTAGGTTGATAGACCAAGGAGAGATGATTGCTTTGCAAGGCCGAGCCAAGCTCAGTACGTATCAAGTGCTCTCGCTGCGCTTTACTGTCTAGCTCGGGCTGATACTCACCGACAGCCTGATCATCGGTCGGAATAGCCAGGATCGCTTGGCGAAACAACTGCGGCACATCGGCGCTTTCCGAGTCAGCACGGCTGATCCCTATATGGCAATGCAAGAACATCAGTCGCCCTTCGAGGGTATGATGACCACTGATGAGTCGGTGAATCCTCGCTGCTTTTTTCGCCGCCTCTTTACCGTCTCCCTCTATCAGCATCACCAGTCTCGAGCTGTCCCAAACCCCCACTCGATGCGAGCGCGCCACCGCACTGTTCGCCAGCAGCTCAGCAATGTGCTTATACAGGGCTTCGGTCATTAAATGCCCTTGATGCTGCGTCACCGCTTCCATACCATCAAGCGCAATCATCAATACCGTCACCGGCCCTCGCATCAATTGTCGCTCCGCTGCATCCAATAAGGCTCGGCGATTGGGGAGACCTGTCAATGGGTGGGTAAGAGAAAGGGCGCGTAACGTGGCGGTTTGTTTGTTCACCAACATTTGCAAACGCGCAGCTTGGTCACGCTCTTTCAATGTTTTAAGCTGTAACTGCAGTAGGTTGTGAATACGCTGAAGCACTTCGTCATAATCAAACGGCTTGCTGATATAATCTATCGCCCCTCGGCATAGCGCTTGATTACGTAACCCCACATCATTATCCGCAGTGAGCACCATGACGGGTGGACAATGGTCCCCCAATGCTTGGTTCAGATCATCCAGCACCATGAGTCCCGAGCGCCGTGGCATGCGCATATCAAGCAAGATAAGATCGGGCACCGGCGACAAGTGGTCGTGCACAGCACAGGGGTCCGTTAGCCCAATCAGATGCACGTACCCCGCTTGGTCAAGCATCGCGGTGAGTAAGTCAATGTTTTCCGCACGATCGTCAATGATCAAAATGGTCGCTTGTGATGGTGACTTTATCATTCCCTGTCCTCTAATAACGATTGAATAGCCGCGGCGAGCGCAGTTGACGATACGGGCTGCTGTAGTCGTAGGTGTGGTGTGGCGGCGCTGCAATGGACTTGCCCTTCCGCCCCAAGGATGATCAGCGGTTTATGCTCCACCAGGCTCGTCCAGTGTGCGGGCATTCGCGCTAAGTCATTACCATGGATGATAAAAAGTGATGGGGCGAGGGTATGTGTCATCGCTTCAGCCAACGAAAAATCGTGCGCATGGTGCAAGGTCAACAGCGGCCAGTCCTCAAAGCAATCAGAGACCAGCCGTTGCTGGTGACTGCCTTGGTCAATATAAAGCACACGGTGTGGCTGAGTGAGGCGTATATTCGCGTCAGAGGCTTCTGCAACCAGGGGCTCAGAGGAGTGTGGCTTCGCGCGATAAGGGAAGGTCACCGAAAAGGCACTGCCCTTGCCCTGTTGACTCGCAACCCTGATCTCACCTTGCATCTGAGTCACCAATTGATAGGTGACGGCCAGCCCAACCCCCGCGCCTTCTATCAATGAGTCTTCTGCCACTAAACGGTTAAAGGGCTCGAAAAGGCCGTCGAGCTGGTCGTCGGCAATGCCAATGCCTGTATCATTCACCGTCATGGTCAGACTATCGTGATGCGTGTGCGCATCCACCCAAACCCTGCCTTGTGGATGGTTATATTTCACTGCATTGCTGAGTAAGTTAATTAAGATTTGCTTAAACCGCGTTGGATCCACATAAAGCTCTCCCTCTTGCTCCGCAGGCAAACAATTTTGCAAGCTAACGTTCTGTCGCTCTGCCAGCGGAGATAAGGTTTGAATGGCATCATTGACCAATGCGCTAACAGGGTACCAGGTGAGATGAAGCACTGTTTGTCCGGCCTCTATTTTGGCCAGATCGAGCACGTCATTGATCAGTGCCAGCAAATGGCGCCCACTTTGGTGGATATGATCAACGTACTGGCGCTGATGATCGGCCAGCATCTGAGTGGGAGATTTGAGTAGTAGTTGCGCGTACCCCAACACACTGTTTAAAGGCGTACGTAGCTCGTGACTCATAGCGGATAGGAAGTCACTTTTTGCTTGGTTGGCGCGCTCGGCCTCTTGCATCGCTTGTAATAGCGGTGTGGCATCGTACGCCACCGTTACAATCGCGTAAGGCTCACCGGCAAGATGGTGGATCAGTGTTTTCGCCAACTTAAACGTCCGGCCGTCACGCAAAGTCACATCAATATGTACAGGCTCACCGTCGACCGTTAATTGGTGATCGAGTGCATTGAGGGTATCGCGCATGCCGTCAGGGAGCGCGCGACCAAATGCGTCGGCCAGTTGGCTCACATGATCCGCTCCCACCGCTTGTAAACAGGCTCGGTTCGCCAACACATATTGGCCACCTAATTCTCTAACAAATACCGGATTACCGATGGCATCGATGATGGTTTTTAGCCGATTTCGCTCGTGCTGAACAGTGGCTTGGGCATGAGTGAGTGCGCTTAAATCCGACATAATGCCGATAAACTCTCGTCGTTCATCGATCCACACTTCGCTCACCGCCAAATGGATGGGGATCAGGCGCCCATCACGGTGCCGCGCGTTCACGCGCCGCCCTGTGCCAATAACATTGGGCTGACCGGTTGCAAGGTAGTTTTCTACGTATTGGCCGTGCTTGCCTCGATGCTCGGGAGGCATTAAACACGCCACATCCTGACCGATAAGCTGCTGTTGCTCGTAGCCAAGTAGCGTGTGCGTGAAAGGATTAGCATCAAGGATAATACCTTGGTCATCAATGACTAAAATGGCGGCGGCCGCACTGTCAACCAGCGCTTTGTAGTGAGCCTGCGAGCCGCCCGTGCGCCACCCATCCATGGTAGATTGATCCGTCATCGTGTTCCCGCCTCTAACAAAAACGCCCCAGCTATATTGGGGCGTCTACCACGGACCTAACGAGTTGATATCGTAGTCATTTTTTGTAGTTTTTGACCAAAGCGTCCACCTTTTTCAGGAACTGCTCTTTTAGGTTTTCGTGCTCATAGTCGAGATCATAGGTATTGTGGAACCCCACACGTAACTGTACGCCATTGCCCGCTAAATAAATGGTATAGCCGTCATAATCTGAGAAAGCGTCGATGCCATCTAGGCGGTGTCCATCTTCAATTTCTTCACCATACTCTGTCACTATCTCAAAGGCGCGTAGTAGGTGGGTCGGATCGAGTTCGTTTTTCACGCTTCCCTCCTGGCAGTGTTAGCGAAACTGTGCCCCACCTCCCGGTCGTGATCCACGACCATAAAGTGGGCCGGCCAATACCGGTGGCGTGGTCAACACATGCCCTGACACCTTAATCCGGCTTGGCTTAGAAATAATATTGGGCAAGGTTGCCAATGTATCAAGGGTGGTGTCTGGTCCCGTTTTTTGGATCGCTGTACCATAATTATAGCCATAATCAACACAGACGACAGGAGAGCCCGCCGCCCTTGCCGCATGAACATCATTCACCGCATCGCCAACCACCAGCAATTCTGATGGCGGAACCGCTAAAATCGCCGCCGACTCAAAAATACTATCGGGATCCGGCTTTCCGGCCGCGATCGCATCCGTTCCTAAGATACGGGTAAAAAAGTGGCTGACCCCAAGCGCTCTAAGAAGGCTGTTCGCATGCGCCGTTTGCATGTCCGTGGTACATATCATCGGGAACTGGCGCTGAGAGAGTCCTTCAAGGCAAGCAAGTACCCCTGGATAGAGTCGAGTTTTTGGCGGTTTTTTGCCTAAGTATGAGGACAGGAACAACGCACGGGCTTGATTCAACACTGTGGTTGAAACCCGTCCATCAATGTGTCGCGTGAGCACCCGATGGATCAATAAATCCGCACCATCACCAATCCAGTCTCGAATCGCACTGGGCTCTTCCTCTGGCAAATTAAACCCTCGCAACATGCCGAGGACAGCGTCATAAAGATCATCAAAAGGGTCTGCGATCGTGCCGTCTAAGTCAAAGCATATCGCAGAGATATTCTCCAATTTTTTCATGGAACGCCTCCACAATCAGTGTGTTATCGCCAGAAAGGAAAGGGAACGGTGGATCGGACTTGCTATCCAACGAGTCTTTGAAAGTTAGCAGAGAACGAGAACGCGTCCTACCAAAACCGCAGGCAGAATGTATCGAATCACCGAGACAAAATTGTATAACTGACCGATTGCGCCCAAACTTCAGAGGCGAATCAAGCCCCTAACCATACCGTGATCAATTTCACATTTACATATCTTCGCACTCACCGATACCGACCTTAACCCTGTATAAAAAACCGTCACGTTTTTGACGATTGTTTTGATCGGCTGACTGCGCCCTGCGATCGAAAACCATCGCTTTGTCACAAAAATGAAACCTAAATAGGCACAGATTGTCATCGATGCACTCTACCCTGTCTCTCTCGATAGTGAGACTCGATGTATTCTTTATATGCGGTATTTTTCCTCACAGCCTCTATGGCGTTACCTAACGGTTATTATGATTGCGCTGATCGCAGGTTGGTCAGTTTATACCTTGGAAAACCAGCGTCAGCAAAGCCGATTCTCTACCGATGTTGAAAAGCAGCGTCACGCACTCAGTAAAGCGTTTTCTCAGCTCTATGAGCTACAACTATCGGCGCAGCTTTATCTGCAACAAGAAGGCGGCTCAACGCGTGATAAATTCCATGCCTTTATCGACAACCATACCCAAAAGCGCTCAGGGCTTGATAGCGTCATGTGGCTACCTCGGGTCAATCGCGCTGAGTTAAAACAGTTTGCCGCGCAACAAGGTCACTATCACCCCTTTCCGCCACTCAATAACCACGCCTGCCAGTGGGTGATGCGAGGTGATACGTTTCCCGCGCTTTACTTGTCCCCCAAAGCCGCAGCAGAGGGATATTTAGGTTGGCGCGCGGATGCGCAATGCGAGAATACCGTCACCATGGAGCGTGCTTATTTTAAGCGCCAACCGGTGGCAAGACTGATTCACGACGAGCAAGGACATGGGGTGCGTTGGTTCGCGGCCATTACTGCACGAGACGGCCAATTAGCCGGTTTTCTCTCCACCACACTTTATTTTGATACCTTTCTACCCACACTCTGGCAAGATGACACCCCCGCGCCCGATATGGGGCTAATCGCCCGCGAAGCCTTTGGCCACCAGCAAATGTTTACCACGCACACAACGCAAGCATTGCAAAAATGGCGAAATACTCACTCGCCCGATATCACTATTCCGATAGCCGGAAGCGAAGAAGGGTTAGTGGTCAGGTTCACCCATCTACGCGGCTTGCACACGGGGCTACTCTACGGGGTGCTGGTTGGACTATTGGTACTGTCACTCGGCTTGTCGGTTCTGGCCAGCTTTTGGTCCTACGCCAACCGACTGTCATTGGCACAACACTTAGTCAACAAGCAGACCCGCCAGCTCACCCACCAAGCACAGCACGACAGTTTAACGGGGCTGGCAAACCGAGCGGCGCTCGACAATGCCTTGGAGGGCGCACTCCAGCAAGTGAGCGCCCAGTACAGCGAGCATTTTACCTTGCTGTTTATCGATCTCGATCGGTTTAAAGTGGTTAACGACTCTCTCGGTCATGTGACGGGTGACAAGCTTCTTAAGCAGGTAGCCAAACGCCTGAACCAATCCGTCAGTGGCGAGCGCGTGTTTCGCTTTGGTGGCGACGAATTCATCATTTTGCTTAAAGCCGACAGTTCACTGGCATTGGCACAAACTAAGGCCAAGCACCTACTTCAAGCGCTTAGCACACCTTACAAGGTGGACGAGCATATGATTAACCTGTCCGCCAGTATTGGCATTGCCTCGGTGAACAAAGCCAATGCGTCAGTAACGGATATTATTCAGCAGGCGGATATTGCCATGTATCACGCCAAGCAAACCCGTGATCGCCTCGCGATTTTCCAGCCGGCCATGCTTGCCAAAGTCCAGCAACGTTTTATTGTCGAACAAGACTTAAAAAAAGGGTTGGCACAGCAGCAGTTTCATCTGATGTTTCAACCTATTTTTGATGGCGAACAAGAAACACTCAGCCATGCAGAGGCACTGCTCCGGTGGCAGCATCCGACGCTAGGGCGGATCTCGCCCGCAGAGTTCATCCCAATCGCAGAAGAAACCGGTTATATTATCGAGCTTGGCGACTGGGTGCTCGAGCAAGTCGCCGACGTATTGGATAACTGGCACACCCGCTTCCCTGCCAATCAATGCCCTTCTATCACCGTGAATGTGTCCGCCAAGCAGTGTCAGTCAGCCACCTTCGCCGATGACGTCGCCTCACTGATCGCCAGGCACCAATTTGCGCCTCAGTGTCTGGGGTTAGAAATGACGGAGACGGCCTTACTTGAGCACTCAGAAACGGTGGGGAGGAACTTGCGTCAGCTTCACGCACTGGGAATAAAACTGTACCTCGATGACTTTGGCACTGGGTATTCATCCCTCTCGCTGCTGCGCCAATATCCGTTTAGCGTGATTAAGATGGATCGCAGTTTTATTATGGATATCGATCAGCCTAACGGTAAAGCGGCGCCCCTGTGTCGAGGAATGATTGCCATGGCACATGCCGTCGGTTTAACCGTAGTAGCAGAAGGCGTCGAGACGAAACAGCAGCTATGCTGGCTTCGCCAACACCAATGTGACTACTTGCAAGGGTATGTGCTCTCTCGGCCGATTGAACGGACAGCACTTGAAGATTGGTTACTGCCGCAATCAAACCAGCGAATGGTCTTGGTGCATGGTTGAGGCGACAGCGGCCAGGGTGTTGGCGGACGAGGGACCGTTTTGACGCACTGGCGCAGCTTGCTGCAACCACTCATCGCGCAATACCCCATAACGGAGTGAGTCATAGTACTCACCTTGATAATAACGGACGGCGCGTAAGCGCCCCTCTTCGCGCATCCCTAGTGCTTTAGCACAGCGCATCATCCCCGTGTTCCCCGACCAAGTGGTCAAGCCGATTCGGTTGACTTGGTGGCGAATAAACAATTGGTCAATCCACTGCGTCAGAGCACGTCGGCCGATACCTTTGCCCCAGTGGACAGGATCGAAAATAGTGATCCCCACTTCCAACCAACGCGTGCGCTTGTCTTCCCAATACAGGGTGACATAACCCACAGGCTTATTGTCCACACAAATCACCTGCGCCGTGTCACCCACGATGAAACGACGAAAAAGCCCAAAACGAAACGACCAAAACGACACCGGATCTATCGGTGTATACGGCGCATCATACTGCTTCCAAGCACGGGAATAATATATATTACGCCAAAAGTAGCGCGCTTCGTTGCGCTGCGCAGGCCGAATGGTGACGACGCAACATTCAGATACATCCACATCCATGTAAGATTATTGCTCTCTCTTTACCAAATGATGGGCGACGACGCTGTCCGCTCAGCGCGACCGCTTGTCGGTATGACCCACAAGGGTACCCAGTCTAACTCAATTAACCACCACATTGGCGACCTCCGTCAAAGAACCCACTTAATTGAGTGTAGACGGTTACTGACAGGACGGCTGCCTTGATTGCTGTGATATGGCAACGCCCAGCATCACAAGCCCTCCACCGAGGATGTGATACTGAGTCAGTATTTCTCCCAGTACCGCCACTGCAATAGCCGCAGTCATCACGGGTAAAAGGTTCATGTACATCGCCGTTCGACTCGCCCCATTGAGCGCGATAGCGTTTAGCCAAATCGCAGGCGCAAGCACGGAAGCGCCTAAGGCGGCAAACCCCACTAGCGGATAGGCGTCAGCGGGGATGGCGGGACTGGGCGCCATCCACAGAACGGGCAACAACATCACCACCGCAAATACAGCTTGTACATACACAGACACCCAATTGGACAGCGCCATCGACCAACGTTTAAGTAAAACGCAATACAGCGCATACGAGGACGCACATACCAGCATTAGCCCATCTCCCACCGACGCGCCTGCGTGAAAAAGAGAAAGCGGTTTGCCCAGCGTTAGCATATACACCAAGCCAGCGAAGGATAACACGGCCCCGAGGATCGCACGCATCGTCAACGGCTGTGACAGCACAGGCACACTGATCAACAAGCTCAACATGGGCACCAACGACATAATCAGCGCCATATTGGTCGCCGTCGTGGTTTGCGCAGCAAAATAGGCAACGGATTGGTTAGTGACCATGCCTAACAGCGCTAGAATGGCAAGACGTGGTGCATAGCAACGCACCGCACGTCGTTGGCGCCATAATGTCGGTAAACAAAACGGCGTTAATACCAAAATGGCAAAAAACCACCGATAGAATGCCATCGCACCCGGTGCAATCACAGTGACAGACACCTTGTTTACAATCGTGTTGACCGACCAAATGAGCACCGCCGCCAATGGCAAGAGAAATGGCATCATGGCCTCGCAAAGCCCAATATAGCGTGGAAGAAAGTAGGCAGTTTACACTGTAAAACGCAGAATAAAACCAATAGCTGACGTGACCCCACGACAAAGAGGGGAAACGCATCATCGTTGGCAAGGAAGAAAAAAGCGGGCAAAGCCCGCTCGGCAAGTGATTAGCCAAATGGTGCCATCAAGGCACCCAATAGGACAAAGGTATCTATCAGTGAGTAGTTTACGCCGCTCATCAAAGGTTGTGTCATTACCACGTCAACAACCTGCAAAATCGGTCACTACCCTCCCATCGCTATGTCATCCAAGGCCTTGAGCACTTGCCCATCGAGATGGCCCTCAAACACGCGCTGACAGACTTTTCTTCGCACGGCTAACCCAGATATCAACTTTTCAATAGAAAGATGTCTATCGAGCTGTTGTTGATTGTAAAACTCAATCGTACGGCTGAGCGTTTCATAGGAGACGACCTGATCACCGACCCGCAACCAATCCAGTTTTTCGAGATAACCCTGACATTCTTCGGTAATCACGGAGGAAGGATGGCCTGTCATCGCCGACAGCGCGGTAATGCTCCGTTGCAACGCCTCCTCAGACGTATACTTTGAGAGCACAATGGTCAGCTCATCCGCATTAATCTCAACCAAGTGCTTGCGTTGTTTCACACGACGCCCTAACCGGCCACTGCTCTTCTCTTTGCGCTGGATCGGTTCAAACTCGCCATCAATGATCCCGGAAAGCTGATCAAGGTCTTGGCTAGGAAGGATCTCATTTCTCAGCGGATTGGGCATAGTGGGAGCCAACGAGCGCTTGCCCTCATTATACATTTTGGCACGAGAGTAGCGGATCACTTCGTCGACGTTGCACTTTATATCCATGCGATAGTCAGGATATTTTTTCTCTTCATCTTCGCGCGTTAACGTTAAGTGATATCCCCACAAGTTCACCGCAAAGACAGACTCTGTCACCTTACCTTCAGCCAGCTTTCTGAGCTCCCGGGTTAAATCACTGGAAAAACGGCGCCATTCGATATTACGGGCCATTTTTTGGTTCAGCTCGCTAAGTAGCATGGTATCTTCGAGTCGACGCGACATACGGCTTCTGAAGAGCGAATAGAGTTGAAACACCAAGGTATGCTGACGCAATATTTCTGGTGGAAATAAAAAGAAGTAATCACGCGTCATCAATTCTTCAAAGAACGAAGGCTCCCATACCAAGATATAAAGGTTGGGCTTGATCCTGACCTCACCGTCTTCACCCTCTTTGGGCGCTTCCTCGGAAGCGGTAATGGTTCTGGCTAAGAACCGGAATCGGTCACTTTTGAACCCTTCTGGCATGTTTTCACTCAGCCAACGACCCGTTAGTTCATGAAGCTGAAAGTCAGTAAACTCGATTCTATCAATGCTCTCGCGGATGGCATCACGCGCAGGACCACTGTCTTTTTTACCCCGTAACTGCAGGATATCAGTGATATAGATCGGTGTTTTGTTGCCTATAGATTGGGTCTGTAACTCGTAATTGGGTAAATGATGATCATGATACTGCACCGTGAGGGTGAACAGGGCGAACAGTGTCATCAGATCATCAACCGTCATGATCGACTTGGCCGATCGCGTTTCAATGATCGCCTTAGTGCCGCTGATCGCCACCATCGACTTCTGATAACCCTTTTTGGTTCGCGGTGGAGCAAGCGCTTGATCAATGATCCCAGCCCAACTGGTCGGCGAGACCAAAATTTGATCTTTTTCACCAGGCATCATCGGAGGGGTGCCTAGTCCATGCTCACTGAGCAATTGTCGATTAACTTGCGTTTGCGCTAACGCTTTCGACCGTTTTTGCTTGACGGCATCGCGACTTTTTTCTGTCATCAAGCCTGCACTGCCGAGTGATGAAATCAATCGGCTGGGATTAACAAACTGATGCAGCATGGTTTTGCCTGCGAGTCCTTCTTCAAACCTCACGGGTTGCTGAATGAACAGTCCTAACTGGACAGCGGCACGGAGTCGTTGTTGGATGGCTGCGCGAGTGAGTTGCCCGTCTGTTGCGTCAACCAATTCTGTGGTGGATACATACCCGTCTTGAGAGGCAAAACCGCGTACTGAAATTAAGTTCAGTAGCTCTAGAATACTTTTGGTTACCCCTTTAAAGTGCTCATACTGTGCAAGCCAATCAATCAACTGATCGTGTACGGCGAACAAATGCCCGTCTTTGTGGGAGCGAGGGGCTTTTATCAAGATTTTTTCGGGTTTACTGGCACTCATGTCAGCTTAAATCCTTTGTCACGGGCATACTCAACGCGTATTTTTTTAAATTGAGGTGACGGAAACCGTAAATCGATCACTCTTCCAGGGAAAGACTAATAAAAAAAGACCCAAAAAGAAAGATCTTTTTTATTGCGCTTTTTAACTGATCTTTATGATTATTCTGATCTAATTTGATGATCTGATCTTATGATCCGAGTGGCTAGTTTGTTATAACACCATGATTTTTATGAATTATAATTTCAGCCCTCTCGAAAGCATGATCATCAATGTCTTGGAGGCATGATCAACATCATGCACCAACGATGATCAAGTGAGGCCTGCATCAATGATCAACAGCTTACCGCATTAATGATCAGATAATAACTGAAACAATGATCAAGCGTGATACACATCTTATCCACAGCTATAGGATGTCGCGGGTGATGACGTTATTGGATTCGGTGGTTAATCAGGCTAATGAGGCTTAGGAACAATGATCAAGACAGCGCTTTTTTAGCTGATTTGATGAAAAAGCGTGCATGTTGCCGATAAGTCTAGCGGCTATTTCACTCTCATCCTCCAAATCGAAATGACATTGACAGTATAACTGCCATAGGGATGTATGTGTCCGGTTAGTGGAACAATGATCATGTATGAGATCGTGCTGTTCGATCATCTTGATATAAACCGTTGTTTAGTCCACGTGATATGGATGGAATGCCCGGATCCTTCTCGATCCCTTGTTACACCTGACGTTATCCGTAATTTGGCGGTTCGACTATATCGTTCCGAACAACCGCACAGGCTGGTAGTCTTTACAGCCAGTCTTGATCATTGTTCCGTAATATACAGAGACACATCGCGCAGATTTGCCGATGATTTAACCCATAATTCTGCTTGATCATGCTTCCCCAACAGCGCCTTTACTCTCGAAAGCATGATCAAGTATTAGCATCCATTAAGGCCGAACACCTTGATCATCGTTACGGGAAAAATGATCAAAACCGCGGTAATCCATCGCATGAACGGCTAATGGGTGAGATTGTTAACCGCTCTCCCCTCTTAAGGGGTAAAAGGCGATAAATTCGGTTCAACGATCGGGTACCGTAAATTAGCCATTCAAAGATAGGCTTCCGACTCTATCAACTGTTTACATTGTAAATAAGTGACGCTGTGACATTTTAAATGTGAGGAATTTATCGCATGGTTTGTCGAAGTGAGTATAACCAACTATTCGTCGATGTTTTCATCAATCATCCATGATAACAATTGTGAGCAGGATCTTTATTTGATTGGCTTTTGTTCACCTTTTTATTGTCTTGGGTGGAATGTGCTGTACAATCGGCAATTATTTCTCGTTAAGGCGAAAAAGAATATGGATAGGGAAAAGACGATTGAAAACCTCCGCAATATCGCCGCGCAGACGAAACAGGTTCAGTCTGATCGGGTCGAGATTGTAATGGAAGAACGCCACGACCAACTCTTTCCACCGATGTCAAAAGCATTAATGGAAACGCGTTCGGGATTAACGCGGCGAAAGCTCGATGAAGCGATCTCTCGCATGGAGCAAGAGGGACATCAGTTCACTAAAAACAACGCTAACCATTATTCGATTACACTCGATGAGGCGCACCAAATCATGGATGCGGCGAACGTGCCGACTTTCCATGAGCGTAAAGGAAAAACCCATAAGCCTTGGGTGGTAAACATCCAGAACCAGAAAGGCGGAACGGGTAAATCCATGAGTGCGGTGCACTTAGCGGCATGTATGGCCCTCAACTTGGAAAAGCGTTATCGCATTTGCTTAATCGACTTGGATCCACAAGGCTCATTGCGACTGTTCCTCAATCCACAAATTAGTTTGACCGAGCAAGAGGGGATTTACTCCGCCGTTGACGTCATGCTGGATAATACGCCCCAGCCTGCAGACAAAGACTTCATGATGCGTAATGTCTTACTGCCGACACAGTATCCAAACTTAAAAACCATGGCGGCCTTTCCAGAAGACGCGATGTTTAATGCTGAGGCATGGCAAGCACTAGCGACTAGCCAGTCTCTGAACGTGGTTGAGTTGCTGCAAGAAAAAGTCATCGACCCAATCAGTGATGAGTTTGACATTATCATGATAGATACAGGCCCGCATATCGATCCGCTGGTGTGGAATGCAATGTACGCCTCGAACTCGTTAGTGATCCCTTGTGCGGCAAAACGCCTCGATTGGGCGTCGACGGTGAACTTTTTCCAGCATCTGCCACAAGTCTATGAGATGTTCCCTGAAGACTGGCATGGCCTTGAGTTTGTTCGTTTAATGCCGACTATGTTTGAAGATGACAACAAAAAACAGATTTCGGTCTTAACGGAAATGAATTATCTTTTGGGTGAACAAGTAATGATGGCGACCATTCCAAGAAGTCGCGCGTTTGAGACCTGTGCCGACACTTACAGCACAGTCTTTGATCTTACCTCTCAAGATTTTGAAGGCGGTAAGAAGACCTTGTCGACAGCCCAAGATGCCGTCCATCGTGTCGGTTTAGAACTAGAGCGTGTGCTGCACAGCCACTGGTCTCAGCTCAATCAGGAGTAATCACAAAAAATGGCCATTAAGACCTCTGATTTAAATGCGCGTTTGTTTGCCAAAGCAGACAAGCGACGAGCAACGACAACGCAAGAAGCTCAGAGTGCAGCGAGTGAGAAAGCGGCAGTCATTGAACTTGCGGTCGCCGGTGAACACACGGTTGAATTTGAGCTGGTAAAAGTCCCTGCCAGTGAGATCCGAGATAAAACGACCGTTTTTGATAAGAATGCGCGAGAGCAGTCATTTCTGAATGAACTCGCGTTATCCGATATTTTGGTAACGTTAAAAGCACATGGCCAGCAGTACCCTGCTGTGGGTCGTTGGCTTGACGATGGTCGTATCGAAGTCCTCGACGGTAGCCGACGCCGCATGTCGTGTCTGATTGCAGAACAAGATTTCTTAGTCTATGTGGCGAAAGGCATCAGTACACGCCATGCTAAATTCTTGTCCGATGTCGCCAATGCGCACAAACCGTTATCGCTTTATGAACGCGGTAAAGAGATGCAGGCAATGTTAGACAGTGGCGAAGTGAGTGATCAAAAAGCATTGGCGAGTGCGTGTCAGTGTAGCGAAGCCTTGGTCAGCGGAGCCTTAAAAGCCGCGGCCCTGCCCTTACCGCTACTGCAAGCCTACCCCAGTGTGTCTGAGCTGGGACGGCCAACCATTGTGAAGTTGCATCGCTTATATTTTAGCCTTGATGCGTCCCTGCAACAAAAGCTGGTTGCCAAGCTTGGTGACACGCCTTTATGGCAACAGGTAGAGGCGCAAGGAGTGACGCGTATTACGCGAGAAGTCACCCAGTTGATTGAGCAGTTTAAAGATGAACTTGTCGAGCCGACATCGAGTGAACGAGAGCAAGCCAAAACCTTATTGGACGGACGTGCGTCTTATCGTCGCAAAGGAAATAACCTGAATATTAGTTTAAAGAAAGTCAGTGATGAGGACGTAGACCGAATTCTGGCACTGATTAAACAAGCGCTAGAAAACTAATATTTTGCACATGCCCCAGCGTTAAAAACGACATGCCTAGCGTGTCGTTTTTTTTTGCGTGTTATCATCTCCTATCCGCTTGGTAAAAGCCTTATGGAAACATGATGACATTACCCACATTGGAAGACTTTTTTGAGCCACTGATCTTACGTGCAGCGCACGACTCCCACCGTCAACTGGTTTGTGTCGATCAGGACTTGGCGACTGTACTGGGCGGCTTTGATGAGACTCAGCCCCCGCTGATTGTGGGAAACACAGAATATGGTTTGAGTTGGCGCCAAGCACATCAAAAGCTGGGACAAGAATGTGGTCATATCGTGGTGGAGGTGAATGCGCAATTTAATGCGGAAGCCTTTTGCGCCATAGCCGGTTGTTGCCGCGCGGGTGCACTCATTGTACTCCGAATTGCCGCCCTCGATAACGAAATGCCTCCGTCCGTACAACGCCTTCTTCGCTGTTTGAGTGAAGATGATAGCGTCGCATTTAATTGTCATTGGCTGCATCGTTTACCCCAGCCACGTCCAGCGAAACATCAAATGCATTCAGTGACTCAGGATGATGCGATTGCTGCCGTGGAAAAAGTCGTGACTGGACATCGGCGCCGTCCCCTGCTGCTAACCGCTGACCGCGGTCGGGGGAAATCAGCCGCATTAGGGATGGCCGCGGCTAACTTGATGATGAAAAAACCAAGACGCATCATTGTGTCATCGCCTTCCCCAGCCCATGCATCAACGCTTTTTCATCATCTGAAAGCCACCCTTCAGGTCGATGATGCTGGCCAACATATCGACTATCAAGGAAGCCAGATACGCTTTATTGCCCCTGATGCGCTGCTACAAGACGCGCCAACAGCAGACTTGTTATTGGTTGATGAAGCGGCGGCGATCCCACTTCCGATAATCAGCCAGTGGCTGAATCAATACAGTCGCGTTGCGATTGCAACGACCGAGCATGGCTATGAAGGGACAGGACGTGCTTTTACGCTCCGACTCAAGCAAATGTTGGATGTCGAGCAGCCGCAATGGCGCACATTAAAGCTCACGGCGCCTATGCGATGGGCTGATGATGATCCGGTTGAGCGCACGTTGAACGCCCTCTTTTTACTGAATGGCGACGACGATGTCGGCAGCGATCAGGCCGATATGCTCGAAACAGGGTGGGTGAACGATATGGTGATTGAGCCGCTTAGCCGTCAGCAGTTGTATCGAGATGAGGCGTGTTTACGGCAGTTATTCACATTACTGATCGCGGCCCATTATCAAACATCGCCTAACGACTTAGCCCGTCTTCTGGACGATGACGCCGTCTTAATTTTTGCTGGCTGGCTCAATAATACATTGGTTGCCGCGTGTGTGGTGAGCCAAGAAGGAGGAATAGATTGGCAAACTTGTCACGCGGTGGTCGCAGGGCAACGCCGGATAAAAGGGCATCTGTTTAGCCAATCGGTCGCCGCGCATTTGGGGCTTGCGGAGGTTCTGCACGACAGGCTCTGGCGAGTCCAACGCATTGCCGTGTCTGAGCCTTATCGACAGCAAGGCGTCGGTCAACGGTTGCTCGCGACTGTGAATAAACACGCGGCTGAAGCGTCAGTGGTCGGGGTCGGTGTTAGCTTCGGTGCAACCGCCGAGCTGACGCCGTTTTGGTTTAAGCAAGGATTTAAGCCGGTTAAATTGGGATTAAAACGCGATCAAGCCAGTGGGTGCTATTCGCTGCAAATGCTTAAGCCTATCCAGCCTTTGAAATGGTGTGATCAGGCGTTACGCTTATTTAGGCAAAACCTTCCCATTCAGATGCTCACGAGCCATCAACGGATGGAAACTGACATCGCTGCCTCTATCATTGCTGGGTTACCAACCGCACCGCTATCGGAGGAAGTAAGACAACAAATTGATGGATTTGTTGCCGGAGGGGTGGGGGTCGATGCTGCCCTCTCAAGCTTACAGGCTTGGTTATATCATCATATAGGTCGCGTCCAGAAAGACGACGAAAATGCCACGTTACCCATTCTGGTTAGCCGTATTTTGTTAGGGTTGCCTTGGTCTGTTGTCTGCACCCGATATCAGCTGGCAGGAAAGAGGGACGCGGAATCTCGGATACGGGATTATATTCAAACACACATGACGACATGACCCATTTACACTGTAAACTGAACACGTGGCAGTGGCTTGGTTTACAGTGTAAACGCTGTCGCTTATTACGTTTATTTACACTGTAAATCGGTCTACTACCCTTCATTATGGGGGCCGTGCTGAGGGCGACTGAATTAATCCTATCCTGGTCACGTTTTTATCAGTGATCCTGCTCCCAAGCGGGATAAACCTGTATAATTTATTATAAATGAGACAATTGCGCGCACTTGCATTAGATTTGGACTAATCTAATCAGTGACAACAGTCGAGTGCAAGGCTCCTCGAGATGACGGAGCAAGCGCATTGCCAAGTGGTTTATCTGGCTAATAAGGCCGCCACAGGGATTAGATAGGCAGGAAGCGAGATGCTAGACGATATCCTCCGCGTCTCTCAGGATGGTCAGCGTGTATACTTATCGGCAGGGAAAGTCGAGCATACCAATGGCCAACCGATAGAGAAAAAACAAATCAAGGACTGGTTGGTGAGCAACCAAGTCGAGGGCTTTTTTTGTTTTGATGATACGATAGAGTCAGCATTAACCAAGTTAAACGCGTCGCCGGATGATGCTGAATCGGAAGACTTCATTATTGCAGAACGCCGTGATGCAACCATCGAAGCGCGTATCGCCGACGATAAAATGACGGCCTATTTGATCGTTAACGGCGCGTGTGGCGGGCGTGGACTGAAAGCCGATGACATTCTCTCGACGCTGCGTGATGCCAATATCGTTCGAGGGATAAAAAAGCCGACCCTGCAAAAACTTCTCTCCGCGTCAGGAAAGCTCAAACCTGGTGAATACCTTGATGTTCCCGTCGCATTCGGTCGGCAGCCGGTTGCGGGCGAAGATGCGCACCTTGTCTATCTCATTGAAGATCCTGCCGAGCGTGTTCGCCGTCCCAAACAGCGTGAGGATGGAACCGTTGACATGCGTGATTTGGGTGAAATGGTGATGGTTAAGCAAGGACAGCCTTTAGCTAAACTGATCCCTGAAACATCGGGCTATGAGGGCTTTACTGTAACTGGGTCGGTGTTATCGACATCTTCCGGTAAGCCAATGACATTGACCGCGCACCCAGGCAGCGAGTTAAGTAACAAAGACCCTAATATTCTAGTGGCGACCATGGCTGGGATCCCACGGTTACAAAAAGACGGCGTGGCGGTCGATGATGCATTGAGCTTAGATGCGGTTGATGTCGGCACCGGGCATGTCAACTTTGAAGGCAGTGTGGTGATTAAAGGTGATGTTGAAGTGGGTATGAAGGTCACAGCATCGGGAACGGTCACCGTGGGAGGGGTAGTGGAATCAGCGACCATTACCGCTGGCGCAGACATTATTGTCCAAAATGGGATCATTGGTCGACAAGTCGCAGCAGACTCTGACATCAACTGCACCCTGGTTGCGGAGGGCAATATTGTCGCCAAGTTCGCGCAATATGCCACACTCTGTGCCAATCAAAACCTAGAACTTACCTTGCATGCGATGCATTGCAAAACGCATGTAGGGCAGTCAATCGTTATTAGTGATGCCACCAAGCGCAAAGGCACGTTGGCGGGCGGTAAGCATGAAGTGGGCGAAAAAGTCCAGGCGGTGATTATCGGCGCGAGCGCAGGGGCGCATACGTATATACATTGCTTTCCGCGTCTGCCAATACTTAAACGGGAACTCGTCAATTTAAACAAAAGCTGGGAAGAGAAAAGTGCCCAATTGGATAAGATCCAGGCGGCAGAGAAAAAACTTGAAGCGGTCCCAGAAGAGAAGCGTGACGCGGCCATGGTTGAAAGAATAAGCTCGACACGCGAGCACCTTTCTACCGCGCTAAGTGAAATAGAAACCATGGTAGAAGAAACAGACGCAGCGATAGAGAGCGGATACCAAACGGCCAGTATCATTGCGACTAAGTCGCTACTTAGTCGTGTTCACTGTACTATCGGCGAAGAAAAGCACTTGGTTCACTCAGAGCACGGCCCATCACATTTATTTTATGATAATGCCGCGATTGAATTAAAACCGTATCAAGCCAATGGTTGATACTGGTTTACAGTGTAAACTGTTAGCCAACTTTACGGATTTTTCCTTCTTTTAAGGCCTGAAGCACTGCCTTTTTCGGTCCATCTGCGACCACACATCCTTCCTCCATCACAATAAGACGGTCAACCACATCCAGCATGCTGGTTTTGTGGGTACTGAGAATGAGTGTCTCCTCTCTGCGTAAATCTTTTAGCTGCGTTTTAATGAACTGCTCTGTGCGGTTATCCATCTGACTGGTTGGTTCGTCGAGTAAAATCACAGGTGGGCGACCTAAAAAGGCGCGAGCAATTGCAACGGCTTGTCGCTGTCCCCCAGACAATAAGACGCCACCTTCCCCAACTTGTCTTTCTAGTCCTGAGGCATGGTACTGGGTAAAACTTAACACGCCCGAGCGGGCAGCGGCGTCCATAATATCAATATCATCGGCAAGTGGCTGGCCGAGGGTCATATTCTCTCTGATTGAGCCAAAGAATAGCGTCGGCTCTTGAGGGACAAAACCGACATTGCGACGAACGTCGATATAATGAAGTTGAGAGATATCGGTATCATCGATGGCAACCGAGCCTTGGGTGGGAGAATAAAGGCCGACTATCAGGCGGGCAAGCGTTGTTTTTCCTGAGCCCACTCGGCCAATAATACCGACTTTTTCGCCGGGATAAATGCGAAAGGACACTTGGCGTAAGGCGAGGGCAGTGGTGTTAGGGTAATGAAAGTCAACCTTATCGAGCTCAATTTTGCCACGCAGCATCGGGCGATGTAGATAACGCTTACCTTCGGTTTGTTCTGATGGCAATGCCATCAGTTGGTCGATGATATCGAGTGCTGATTTTGCTTGGTGATAGCGTGTCGAGAGCAAAGACAATTGAACCAAGGGCGCTACTGCTCTTGAGCTCAGCATACTTGCCGCAATCAATCCCCCCATTGTCAGTTCGCCCGCGGCTATTTGGTAAACACCAAATACAATCATACTGACGATGACAAACTGCTGAACAAAACTGGCCGAGTTATGGACTGAGTCTGTGAGACGGCGTGTTTTGATGCTCCAGTTTGCCATATGGGCCACCGCTTCTTCCCAGCGATACTGAAACTGACTCTCCGCCCCGAATATTTTAATGGTTTCAAGCCCTGACAGGCTTTCTATGAGGTTGGCATTCTTTTGTGAAGAAAGACGTGTCCCTTCCTCAATTGTGCGCCGCAGGGGCTTTTGAATTAGCCATGCATGGATGACCAATAACGTGACCGCAATGATAGGCACGATTACTAAAGGACCGGCGACAAACCAAATCACGAGCAAGAAGATGATGGCAAAGGGGAGGTCGATGAGGGTGGATATAGACGCCGAGGTAAAAAACTCGCGGATGGATTCAAATTCTTGCATATGCCGTGCAAAGGCCCCGACTGAAGGGGGCTTAGCGTCCATTCTTACCCCTATGACTTTGGCATATATGCGTGAAGAAATGAGTAAATCTGTTTTCTTACCTGCAATATCAATAAAGTAACTGCGCAGCAGTTTAAGGAGTAAGTCGAAGATAAAAATGACCAAAATCCCACTCGCGAGCACCCACAGTGAATCGAAGGCCAAGTTAGGCACGATTTTGTCGTAAACGAGGCGAGAAAATAGCGGCACACTAATCGCAAAGACATTGATAAAGAGTGAGGCGATTAAGACATCCCGATAAATATGACGTGATTGCCAGAGCGTGCCCCAAAACCAATGGCCCTCATCCTTCACCTGTGCTGTTGGCGCGCGTTCATCAAAGCGATATTGCTTTTTCAGCAAAAAAAGGCGCCCCAGATACGCATCGTTAAGATCATCAAGCATCACCCAACGCGGTGTCATATCCGCATGCGGCAAAACGATTTCCGCACGCCCCTTTTTCGCATCCATTTCTAGTACGACGCACGCGTCGTTATCTTTCATTAGCAAAATAGCCGGGCAGAGCAGCGAAGAGAGGCGCCCGAGTGGCATCGCTTCTTCTTTCGCGACAATCCCCGCACGTTCAGCCGCGCGGGGCAGTAAAAAAGGTGACAGGTAGCCGTCGGAGATGGGGAGCCCAGACACAAGGGCATCGGGGGAGTTCGCGTTACCGAAGTAACGCGATACATAAATCAATGATTGCAGAAGCGGATCTTTAACCATGGCTGTCCTGAGTATTATTGAAGATATAGCCTTGGAAACCATTGACGAACAGCTCGGAAAGGCGCGCAAGCTGTGCTTCTGTTTCCACGCGTGTCGCGATAGTGGTGATGTTTAAGTTATGCGCGGTACGACAAATGGATGCCAAAACATGCCCTTGGGCGTCGTCTTCTATATGACTGGTATAGGCAAAGTCTATTTTTACGTAATCGGGCTTAAAGCGTTGTAAGTAATCCAAAGACTGGAAGTTGCGGCCATAATTATCGACCCCAAATTGGAAGCCTGCTTGACGGATTTGATCGGTCAACAATCCAGTGTGGTCAGCGTGACGGACAAAAGCGACCTCTGGGATCTCAAATAACAGTTGGCCTGCCAGCTTGCGGTGCTGGTACAAGGTTGTCCCCAACCAACGAATAAATGACGCATTGGTTACACTACTTAAGGTGAGGTTAACCGCCAATGGGCCGACGCTAGCGTCTTGAGACAAGGTTTTAATCACGTGAGTAATGACATATTTATCGAGGGTTTCACCCAGTTGGAGCTGCTCTACCGCCCCTAAAAAGTGGCCAGCGCCATAATAGTGCTCATCCTTTTCTATCGCGGAAAAGACCTCTTGATGAAGCCGGTTTGATTCGCTGTCTGTGGCGGGTTGGTATTTGAACACAAACAGCTCTTTGGCCACGGCTTCATGCAGCAGTGCTTTCCATTGCTGTTTACCCATTGCAGCGTCACCGATAGATTGGTCAATCAGTACGACAGGGTGCTCCGGCGTATTGCGTGCCTGTGATAAGGCGTTATCCGCTTGTGACAGCAGCACACTGGCATCCTGATTTCCGCCGCCGTTGATAGCTAACCCCACTGCTACCTTAGGCGGCGTGAGACCGGTCGGATCCGCTTGCATGTCTACTACCATGGCGAGCACACTCTCGCCGAGTAAGCGCAAGTCATCGGGGTCTGAGTTAGGCGCTAGGATCACAAATTCATCTTTGCTCAAGCGCGCTGCTGTCATGCTGTCGTCGCTGATAATCGTGGTGGTGAGGTTATTCGCAAATTGCTCAACAATACGATCCCCAGATTCGAAGCCTTGGTTTTTATAGGCCTCTCCAATGAGATCCACTTTGATTAAGACCATACCGCCAACACCCGATTCAGTTAACCAAGATTTAAGCTGGCCAACATAGAAGCTGCGGTTGCCAAGGCCAGATACCGCATCTCGGTAGGCGGTTTTACGTAATCTATCGGCCTCTTTTGCCTGTTGTTCAAAGTAGTGTTTGAGCTGATCGGTCATGACATTAATGGCACTGACCACGGTTTTTAGCTCTGTCGTGGGAGGGAGCGGAATGGGATCACCAAACTTGTTTTTGGCGATTTCGCCTGCTTTAGCCGTAATACGGGCAAGGGGTCTCAGCGATCGCTGTAATTGCCAACCAATGATCACGGACGCGACCAAAAAGATGATTGCCAAAATTGTCCCTAACTGGACAAATGATTTCCACAGTTGCTTATACGCATAACCTGGATGCGCGACCACTTCGACTTCGGCAAGTTGCATCCAACCACTGGTGATGGTTTGTTTTTCGGTGATCACAGGGAAAACATCGAGGTCGATAAACCACTGGGGCACACCGTGGATTTGTACGGGATACTCGCGAACAATCTCACTGTTATCTGACAGCAAGGTCAGATTAACTTCGCGGTAAAAACCGCCATCAAAAAACGCATTGATCACCGACTCGGCGGCGACTTTATCATCCGATTCTAAGTAGGGTGCTAAGGCTAGCCCCATCGAATTCACCGTGTTGTTGACATCAGAGGTTTGCTGATTGAGTAAAAAGTTGCGTGTGGTATTCAGCTCGATACCGAAGACGGCCAGCACTATGCAGAAGAAAATCACTAGCATCCACGAGAATATTTGATTGAATAACGTCATCGGTGTTTACCTATCAAATTGTCTAATCGGTTTTTGCATCTTTAAGGTGTCGATACGGCTACGTAAATCGTTCCAAAGGCCAAGCCGGGAAGCGTTGCCTGCAAGCTCGCCTTGGCCGCGTTCTTTCATTAACCATAGTCGGCTACCATTGAAGCTATATATTGGCAGTAGATCGCGTCGTAACGACGCACGTTTAATTGTTGGATCTAAGTTATCGAGTAGCACCGGCTCGGATGATGGCGTTGGGTAATACGCAACGACCATATGAAATTGGTCGAGACGGATTGCTTTTACGTACACCAGGCGCAGTTTTTTATCATCAATGCCTAATTCGCGAAGAGAAAAATATTTTGCAATACTAAAGTCTTCACAATCACCGGCCGCTGCGCCAAGAAACTCTAAGGGCGTTGCCCAATAGTCTTTTTTTCCCCATAAGTCGATATCATCGACAAAATACAGCTGATTAAAAAAATCGTTCACTTTGCGCAGCTTTTCTTGCTCTGACACGCCTTGCGTATTTTCCACCATGTTGCGCCATGCCGTGACACGCTTACCCGCGCGTTCACCATAAAAACTCGACACTTGCCCCACCCAGCGTGACTCTTTGGTGGTCAGGCTCATCGCGCTGAGAGAGAGCAACAAACATAACCCGGCAATATGCCATTGCTTCATAAATATTTTCGCTTTAAGACTGAGGTCGACGCGTGAAGATGGTCCATGCTTTCTCGACATCCCCTTTAAAATTCAATACTTCACCACTGACTCGCCGATACTTATCGGCCGATTCACTACCATGCTTAGCGTCCGTCTCTCCTTTGGCAACCACGTCGATTCGTTGTGGTGTAATGCCACGATCGATAAGCGCACGTTTAACAGTCATTGCTCGACGATAAGAGAGCGCGTGATTGTAGGATGTCGAACCGTCCGCACTGGCGTGACCGGTTAAACGGAGCTCAGTATCAGGGTAATTCATTAGAAAGTCTGCCATAGCGTCGATATCGGTTATAGCGTCGGTCGTCACTTTTGCGGTATCGAGGGCAAAGAACACATCGATTTGTCGTGCTGATGCGGTGGGTGACGGGTGCTTGCTGGTAGGTTGAATGTAATTGGGACAGCCTTGATTATCAACGACGGCGCCGCGTGGCGTATTGGTGCATCTATCACGGGCGTTGATCACGCCATCTTGATCACTGTCGGTCACGTCATGAATTTGCTTGGCCGTAGGGGGCGGAGAGAGTGCCACCGTACATCCGGTTACGAGCACAAGAATGAGGCTCAGTCCGAATACTTTCATTCCGTTTCTCCTTCTGTCCCTTGCCACTGTTCGGGTAAGGATACTCTCAACGCTTCCAATAAATGACCGGTATTGTTGAGTAAACGATACTGTGCAAGCAAATGATCATAGTTTGCGTTTAGGTAAGCGCGCCTCGCCTCTAGTAACTCGTTTTCAGTATTTAGCAGGTCGAGCAGCGTCCGTCGTCCAATTCTAAATTGTTTTTCATACGCTTGCACTGTATCCGAAGCGGCATCAACTTGCTGCTGCAAAAGGACTTTTTGTTGCTCAGTGAGCTGAAACGCACTCCAAGCTAATCGGGTGCTTTCTTCCAATTGCCGATAGGCGTTATCAAAGATATCTTTGGTTCGATTTACCTCATAGGCGCCTCGTCGGATATCGGCTTGATCGCTACCGCCATTAAACAGTTGGTAACGCACGCGTAGCATGGCGCTAAATTCATCACTAAAATCATCCACGCCGCTGACTTCATCCGCCCAAGTTTGGCTGACTTCTAGACTGATGTTTGGGTGGTGCGCCCCTTTAAATTGTTGATACTGTGATTTTGCCGCTTCAATATCGTAACGCGCCAGCTTGAGTAGCGGGTTACGTTTGACGGCTTGTTCAAGGGCACTCTCCAGTGAGGTTGGGAGGCGAGCGTCATCAATAACGGGTTGGACAGGATTGTTTGCCGGCTCGCCAACCACGCGAAAAAATGCGGTAAAGGCATCCTCTAGATTGGTTTCAGCGGATAAGAGGTTGGCTCGGGCCCGTGCAACACGCGCTTGGACTTGGGAAAGATCGGCCGTTGAGCCGATCCCCGTATCTGCTCGGCGACGAATATCAGACAGAATCTCCTCATGTACCGTCATGTTCGCGCTAGAGAGATCTAGCACCTGTTGGGCTTTAAGTATCTCAAGATACACTTCTGCGACCTGGAGTGCTTTATCGGAGGCATCGGAACGCAGTTGAAAGCGCTGGCTCTCAGTCTCATAACGATTACGAGCAATGTTGTTGTGTGTTTGTCCATCCCACACTAATTGCCGAACGTTGAGGGTGGCATCTTTTCTCGCAAAATCGAGGTCATCTTGCGCTTGTGTTGTATCATTATCGATGCGTTCGTAGCCAACCCCCGCATTCAAATCAACGTCGGGTAGATAGTCGCCCTCACTGGCCTTTGTTCTCTCATGAAGGCTTTGCAGCTGATGAAATGCGCCACGCAACTCAGGATCCGTGGCCAGCGTTGTCACTACGGCTTGCTCAAGGGACTGGCTATGAGCCGGGGCGACTAATCCAATTGTAAGGGCGATGAACCAAAATGGTTGCCAAGGAAAGTGGTAAGCCATAAAGCCTGTTGCCTCTTTATTCGCGCAATGCTGTTTTTTGCGCGCGCGTAATGGGATTAAGTAAGTAATCCAAAACCGTGCGTTTACCCGTGATAATGTCGACGGAGGCTGTCATACCTGGAATTATGGGTAAGCTTTTTTCTGTGCCCAAGCTGTCTTTTTCGGCACGTATTTTGGCGAGATAAAAACTGTTTCCTTCTTCGTCTTCGATGGTATCAGCACTGATGGTTTCAAGCTTGCCATCCAGTCCGCCATAGACGGTAAAATCGTAGGCGCTGAATTTGACCACGGCATTAAGGCCTGGACGTAAAAAAGCAATATCTTGAGGGGCAATTTTCGCCTCAATCAAGAGGTTATCCTCGGACGGTACGATTTCTATAATGTCCATACCTGGTTGGATGACACCGCCTACTGTGTTGACGTGCAGCTTTTTAACCGTTCCATTGACAGGCGAGGTTACGACGGTGCGTGAGACTTTATCCTGTAATCCAACACGCCCTTCAGACATTGCGGCAATTTGCTTCTCTACTTGGTTGAGTCGCTCTTGCTGGTCGGTGCGAAACGTTAATGCAACATCAATACGTTGGAAAACAGCTTCGCGCAATGAGGAGACCACGGAAGGGAGAGAAAGCTGCGCTGAGGATAACTCACGCTGAGTATCATTTAATTGGCGCTGGAGCTTGAGTAAGTCGATTTTGGGGACAACGCCTTCATCGGCAAGCGGGCGTGTGATATCGAGCTCCTCTTGCGCGAATGCTTGGCTTTGCTCGAGATTCGCGATTCGAGACTCCAATTCGACAAGCTCTTGTTCCTTTTGTCGGATTTTTTGCGCGGTGACATAGAGCTGATTTTGAATATTAGAAAGCTGTTCTTGATATCGCGCTTGTGTCTGCGTGATCAAGTTTGGGCGTGTCGTGGTAAAGACGTCCGGAAACAAGAGTGGTTGGCGCTCAAGCAGAATACTTTCTCGCCATTGCTCAAAAGGCACGGTTTCATCGACACGAATAGCGGCGAGCAACGCTTGCAGGCGCAACCTATCTGCGCGTAGACCGAGCAACTCTTGTTCTCTTTCTCGGAAATTGGCGCGAAAGAGGGTATCGTCAATGAGGATAAGCCGTTGCCCTTTATTCACTTTGTCGCCTTCTTGGACTAAGAGCGCTTTGACCAAGCCCCCCTCAAGGTTTTGCACGACTTGAAGCTGTGAAGAGGGGATCACTTTTCCTTGTCCGACGGTCACTTTATCGAGCTGTGCTTGTGATGCCCAGGCTGTGGCGACAATCAAAAATAGCACGATAGTCCATAGCAAAACGCGAGCACTTTTCGGCGTGTTGAGCAAAAGTGCGGCCGTCTTGTCATCGATGTAATCGAGGTGCTCATCTCGGGGCAAGCTCGCGCGAGATTTATCACGTATCGCCATCTGACCCCCATCGGGTGTTTCACTTCCTTCAAGCTTAGTCTATGGTGCTGATTTTTTGCAGACTTTCTCACTCTCCGAGTGGGCCAGCGCGATGAAAATATAGACCGCTCACGTCGCCAAGCCTGAGCAATGAAAAACGTTGGGGTCATTGATCCCTGTTTCTGTCGCCACGGTAATAAATTGCACTTGTGTATCGTTAGGTACCTGCGCAAAATAGCTGAAAATAAACGAATTGGAGAAAGCAATGGAGTTGTCAGATATTCGAAGAGAATACACCCAAGGGGGATTGCGTCGTGACGATTTACCCGACGCGCCCATGGATTTATTTGGCCAGTGGTTACAACAAGCCATTGATACCCAAGTGCCTGATCCAACCGCAATGACTGTCGCCACTGTCGATGAAGATGGGCAACCTTTTCAGCGCATCGTTTTATTAAAAGACTTTAATCAAGAGGGGTTTGTTTTTTACACCAACTTGGGGAGTCGCAAAGCGCTACATTTGAAAAAAAACAGCAAGATTAGTTTGCACTTTCCTTGGCATTTTATTGAGCGACAAGTCCATATTATGGGTGAGGCGGAGCCTCTGAGTAAAAAAGAGGTATTTAAGTATTTCACTTCCCGCCCCAAAGAAAGCCAGATCGCGGCATGGGCAAGCAAGCAAAGCGAACGCTTATCAGCACGCTCGGCGTTAGAAGGCAAGTTTTTAGAGCTGAAAAAGCAGTTCGAGAAAGGGGAAGTGCCTGTCCCTACATTCTGGGGCGGCTATCGAATCAAGCCCCAAAGTATTGAGTTTTGGCAAGGTGGCGAGCACCGCTTGCACGACCGTTTCTTATATCAGCGCCAAGAGGGTGATCGCTGGGCGATTGAGCGCCTAGCGCCGTAGCTTGTGACGCGGCCTTGACGATAGCGGTGGGAGACGCCATCTCGTCCTCCCAGAATGACGGCGAGATGGCGCATGGTTGAGTTGGGGGCTGCTTGGTTAATCTCGCAGCACCACAGACAATTGTCGGGTTAATAAGCTTTCGGGAATCGCGGAGCCAAACCCTTGCGCGAGCGCATGCTCTAATAAACCTGCTTTGGAGTCGACATCGAACTTTTCGCGTAAATGCGCAAAGTGGTTCTCAATGGTTTTGACGGACACCGACAATGTCTGTGCGATCAATTGCGGTTTCTTACCATGCAGATGAAGGAAAAGGACCTCCCGCTCTCGTGACGTCAGGTGTACCTGAGAGTCACTATGGTGATGATCGGACAAGGCCTGTTCAGGGTGGGTGACGGCACGGCACACCCAATGCCCGACTTCTAAAATAGCGGTATCACTGAGCTCCTGGCCACAGAACATGACCCCACAAATATGCCCCTTTTCATTGAACCAAGGTGTTTTGGTAAACAGGTGCGCATGCCAACGGCCATTGGCATAAGGATGAATATCGAGCACACGGAGTCGCTTGCCTGTTTTCATCACATATTGGTCTTGCGCTTGAAATTGATCGGCGCAACGCGTGGTGGGGCAGGGCATATCATGGTCGGTTTTGCCTATGCAGTCTTGCGGTTGTGTGAGGCCCATGAGGCGGCAGTATTCACTATTGGCGTAGACAAACACCGACTGAGTATCTTTGCAGCCCCAGCAGCCAGGTAATTGCTCTAGCATAGACAGAGCAGGGGGAACGTGACTCATATTGCTTACCCATTCATTGTTATTATTATTGGACGCAAGCGCCCATCAAGATATAGAAAAACGGACAAGCTATTGGAGCATAAAAAAAAGCCGGCATAAAGCCGGCAAAGACAAGATTTCCCTTTCAGGACATATCCTGTACGACGTGTAGAAGAGGTTGTCGAGATACCAAGCGGATGTCTGAGGGTAAGTGACGACGCTGGTATCTGACTGCACCTAACAGTGTTAGGAACTGCTATAAACGCATTCATCGGGACAAATCGCGTTTACGGGGTTTACTATATCCAGAAGACTAGACGTTGGGTAGGGGGGATTTGACCTATTGACATCGAATCAAGCAACTTAATATAAAGATTGTTAGTTTTCGCTCGTTCAATCAGGCTTGATCTTGTTTAGGTTGTGTCGGTGTCTAGGGTCAAAAGCATTAAGACAAAATGGCTTGCCCCCAAACAAAAAACGCCGCTACGAATAGCGGCGTTTGTTTCTACCATGGTGATGAGGCTCAGTGTGACGAGATTAAGGGGTTTTGATATCTCGCACCACGCGGAACCCAAGGTAGTTAGCGCTGGTGTTTTCGCCTAACTCCAAACGCTCGGAAACGCGTGAGCGTTGAGGTGAAAAGTTCCACGCACCGCCACGAGCGACAGGCGTATCATTGCTCACCCACTCCCAAACATTCCCCGCGGTGTCATAAACACCGAATGGGTTAGGCGGAAAGCTTTTAACCGGTGAGGTGCGGTCGTTTGACCATACTGTGCCGCTCCAGCCTGTATTGGCGTTGCCGACACCGATTTCATTGCCCCACCAGTAATCGCTTTCCGTACCACCACGGGCGGCCACTTCCCACTCAACATCGTTTGGAAGTGCGTAGCGCTGCCCCGTTTGTTGGCTTAGCCACTTGGTGTAAGCCTCGGCATCATCTTTATTCACACAAACGACCGGAGAGTCAGCCGCTTGATCAAAGCCGGGTTGACGCCAATCTGTCTCTAGGCTTTGGTTGATCTCGCCATTCACCAGCATATTGCAGCCATTGCCTTGTTCAGCCGCGGTGACATAACCGGAGGCTGTCACAAAGGCGTCAAATTGCTCCACCGTGACGGGCGTTGCGCCCATCGCAAATGATTGCTGAATAGCCACATTTTCACGTGCATCTGGCCCTACTTTGTATTCGCCAGCGCCGATCACCACCATTTGCGGTGCTTCGAGATTGTTGGCAACAGGGTCAGTGAACTTTTTACCTGGGCTTGGCGGCTGATTAGGCTGCTCTTTCAGTTTGGCCCACACTACTTGATCTTTACCGAGGTAGACTTCGCGATCATAAGGCACAAAACCAGGTTTAGTGACCGTTAAGTCATGATTGCCCACTGGCAGCATGAGTTCTACGGGCGTACTTCCGTATGACACATCATTAATGGTCACACTGTCATCGTAACGATTAGACCGTATTGTCACGTTAACCCAGCGTTTCGCCTGCTGTTTACGATTGGCTTGCTGCTGTGCTTGGGTGGTTTCAACACAGTATCTGTCTTCAAGATCAAGCAGTCGACATGCCGCCGTTTTATCAGGACGGCTTACCAGCTCCGCTTTAATACGCGTTTTGTAGTCCATGCCACCGGTAAAGCCTGCGTCAACGACTTCACTGTTAGTGACGTGGATATTAAACGCGACTTTATCGATGTTTTGCTTCACTGCATTGGATTCGGTGACAAAGTCCGTTACCTGGCCTCGGAAGTCACGAATCGCTTTTTGCATGGTCAGCGTCTCACCTTGGTTCGCGCACGCCGACAATGTCATGTTGGGCGAACAGGTCAAGCTATGGACAACTTCAATAGTGTCTTTTTGGGTGAGCTCTTTACGTAGACGTTCCGCGCGTGCTTCGCGCATGGCCTCATGTAAATTCTCAAGGGTTGTTGCCAATAGCGCTTGTTCTCGTTCAAGTTTCGCCAGTCGTTTCTTCTGCTCGATAATGGCGGACTCGTTGGCAGCTTGTGTTTGCTGGTGGTTGTTCACCTGCTGCCATGCTTGTTGGTAGGCCTGCTGATACGGGCTGATATCTGTGCTCGGATCGGCAATTAAATCCTGAAATTTCGCATCCAGCTCTGCTTTAGCATTACTGCGTTTGCGTTTCAGGTTGCTCAGCTCATCTTCTAACGTCGCGCGCTTGACCAAAAGGTCATCCAATTTCGCCTGCTGCAGAGCCAGTTCATCGTTTCGAGCCTCCAACGTATCTTCTTTATCGCGGAGTTTCTCAACCAACTCACTGACCGGATCGAGATTATCAGCGGAAGACGCGTTTTCAGCGAACGCCAACTCGGTTAGCAGTAGGGGAGGGAGCGCTAAGCATAACGCTTTTATATATTTCGTTGTCATAGTTCCCTTGCTTACGCATGTCGCAATAATAATACCTATGTCCAAAAAGTAGACTATCACGGAAACCCGCGTTGCCACGCAAACCGTGCTAATTATTTGACGGCAGTCAGCATTCTGCGACGTGATCGGTGCAACTGTGCTCATGGTTTTTATGTTTATGCGAGATTACCTTAAGCGGTGGCTTGCTTCAAATAAGATTGCGTGAAGACACGATAAAACGGAAGAATGATCAAGGTGTTGATCCCCTTTGATCGCCTCGAAACAATGATCAAGTCAGTGAGGCTTTCATCGAATAAGGTTTAAACGTTTGAATTTTATATTTTTTATCTATTTTTGTGGTGGTTTTTTTATCGCGTTACATCCGGCTTTCATCCGATCAACAAGAAATACATGAGGGATCCTTCGCATTTTTAGCGTCAAAATGACAGAGGCCGTAAAAAATGCACTACTTGATCATTGTTCCGTAAAGTTGAGAATAAGCACATAGAATCCAGTCGCACACGGGTGATAAGCGTGCCAGAATGAGGAAAAGGCACTTGAATGTTTGGCGGCAAACCCGTAATCCGCACCAAGAGGGATAGCCATGGTGGTGAAAACACCCAAAGTCTCTGAAGTGATCGCCTTGCCTCGGCAACAGCTTCACCATAGCCATGAGTACAAGCAGGTCGTGATTGGTCTGCAAGGGCAAACGGAATTCGATGTTGATGGGCGTGGCAGTCTGGTTGGCCCAGGCCAAGGCTGTTTGGTGGAGGAATCACAAGAGCATGCATTTACCGGGGTTGGACGTAATGAAATTCTGGTGATTAATCTTCCATACCAAGAATGGGTGGGGCATGCGTCCATGCATGACAACATTGCGCGTTTGTTTAGTCGCGAGCCTTACTTCCAACTCGACACTCACGCGCAAATGCTGATCAAGGCGCTGACCGCAGAGATGATCGCCAACCCGTCTGATTTGCTGCTTAGCCGCGCTTGTGCGGATACGCTGATGTGCGTGTTACATCGCCATTTCCGTGACCATGTTTCTCCGCGACGTGATGGTCACCGTTTAAACATGGATATCATTGACCGTTATATTCATCAGCACATCAGCCGCAAAATCTCGGTGGCGCAGTTAGCGGGCAGTGTTTTTCTGGCTGAAAGCCAATTCCACCAGTTATTTAAAGAGCAGGTGGGCACCACGCCACATCAATATGTGCTTGAAAAACGCTTTGCCTTAGCGAAACAACTGATTAAAGAAAGTGAATTGACCATGGCACAAATTGCCGATAGCTGCGGTTTCTCTAGCCAAAGCGGTTTCACTAATGCATTTTCTCGCTATTTTGGCCTTTCTCCTGCCAAGTTTAAGGGCTCGGTTTAAGCTTGGCCCAATATGCTTTCGCCGTCTCAGGCATCAATAATATGCACTTCATTTGTTATGCCATTATGGCGATCGACAGCTTTATTTGTTAATCATCGGAGGATTTTGCAATAATGCCGGTGTATTTTGTAAGACCCTACTGATAGACCACGCATAGAATCGATCGCAAAGTAACAATGACGTAACATTTTTCCTGCCCGAGTTTGGGAGGACGTGAGTGAGGATACCACTATGTTTAAAGCCATCGATGCTATGCAGCCCTCGTTTATCGAGCGCCCACTAGCGCAGATCTGGTCTGAAATCTCTCCGCTGTATTGCGTTGACGAAAGCCTATGGCTTCAACAGTTAATTCCCTTAGCGGAAGCCACTGACAGTGAGCGTGAGCAAACACGTCGTCAAGCCACGCAGTTGATTGAGCAGGTACGGGCGGATAAAAAAGCCGTTCAAATGATTGATGCGCTCTTGCTTGAGTACAGCCTGGATACCCGTGAAGGGATTTTGTTGATGTGTCTGGCTGAAGCGCTGATGCGCATCCCTGATTCGCACACCGCCGATGCACTTATCCGCGATAAACTGAGTGTTGCTGACTGGAAAGCCCATTTGCGCCACTCTGACTCCCTGTTTGTTAATGCCTCAACGTGGGGACTGATGCTCACCGGAAAAGTGGTGACTTTGGATGAAAGCACCGAAGGGAAACCAGCCTCTGTTATAAACCGTCTTGTTAACAAAATGTCCGAGCCGGTGATTCGCCAAGCCATGCATCAGGCGATGAAAATCATGGGCCACCAGTTCGTGCTTGGCCGTGATATTGATGAGGCGCAAAAGAACGGTGAAGGCCCCCGCAATAACGGCTTTACCTACTCATTCGATATGTTAGGGGAAGCGGCACTCACTCAAGAAGATGCTAAAGCCTACTTAGCGGACTACTTACAAGCCATTGAATCTGTGGGCGAAGCCAAATCTAGCTACCAAGGTCCATCGCCGTCGGTGTCGATTAAGCTGTCGGCTTTGCATCCGCGCTATGAAGCAGCCAACTACGATCGCATGATGAACGAAATGTTCGACACTGTGTTGGTACTGCTCAAGCGTGCCCGTGAAAAAGATGTGGCGATCACCATTGATGCTGAAGAAGCGGATCGTCTAGAACTCTCGCTAGCCCTATTTGAAAAGCTATATCGCGATCCTGTGGTTCAGGGCTGGGGTAAATTTGGTTTGGTGGTGCAAGCCTATTCAAAACGTGCGCTCCCTGTGATTACTTGGTTAGCGGCGTTAGCAAAAGAGCAAGGTGATGTGATCCCAATGCGCTTGGTAAAAGGGGCGTACTGGGATAGCGAGATTAAACTGTGCCAGCAAGGTGGACACCATGGCTATCCGGTATTCACCCGTAAAGAGGCGACTGATGTCTCATATCTCGCCTGTGCCCGTTTTCTGTTGAGCGAGCATGTCCGCGGCCTCATTTATCCGCAATTTGCCAGTCATAACGCCCATACCATCGCCGCGATAGCCTCGATGGCAACCCATCAAGACTTTGAGTTCCAGCGCCTTCATGGCATGGGTGACGCGCTGTACAACCATGCAAAAGCCTTATTTAACACCGAGGTGCGCATTTATGCCCCAGTGGGCAGCCACAAAGACTTGCTCCCTTATTTGGTGCGTCGCTTACTGGAAAATGGCGCAAATAGCTCGTTCGTTCACCGTTTGGTCGACGCGCGTTGCCCGATTGATGATCTTATCGCCGATCCTGTCGATACATTGCGTGCCAATCAAACACTGCATAACGATCGTATCCCCTTGCCGTTAGATATCTTTGGCGCGTCGCGTAAGAACTCTCAAGGCGTAGCCACTGATATCGACTCAGAATGGCAACCATTCACTGCAAGCGTTGCGCCTTTTATGAGCGCGTACCAATGGCAGGCCGGCCCCATTGTCAATGGCCAGCGTCTGGCTGGCGATACGCATCCTATCGCTGCGCCTTATGATCGCGAGGAGCCTGTCGGCCAAGTTGACTGGGCGACGTCTGATCAGGTGAACAATGCACTCGATATTGCCGCGAATGCTTACCCAGAGTGGTCGAAAACAGCGGTTAGTGAGCGTGGTAAGTACTTACTTGACCTGGCTGATAAACTCGAAGCGAATTTGGGTGAATTGGTGGCGATTTGTCATCGCGAAGCCGGTAAAACGATTCACGACAGCATTGATGAAGTGCGTGAAGCGGTCGACTTTTTGCGTTACTACCCCGAGCAGGCCGAAGCGTTGCAGGGCGAGCCGCTTTCATACACAGGCTTTGACGGCCAGATACAGTCCGTAAGCTATCAAGGTCGTGGCGTATTTACCTGTATTAGCCCGTGGAACTTCCCATTGGCTATCTTCTTGGGGCAAGTCAGTGCGGCGCTGGTAGCTGGCAATACCGTGGTGGCAAAACCGGCAGAGCAAACCTCCATTATCGCTTATCGCGCGATAGAGTTGCTACTTGAAACCGGGATCCCAGCTGGCGTTATCCAACTGCTCCCGGGCAGTGGACCTGTGGTGGGTGCGCCATTGACCGAAGACAGCCGCATTGCCGGTGTGGCATTCACAGGGTCAACGCCCACTGCTCAGCGTATCACACGTACATTGGCTGAGCGTGACGCTGATCCTGTGCCTGTGGTGGCAGAAACCGGCGGACAAAACGCCATGCTGGTAGACAGTACCGCGTTACCTGAGCAAGTGGTGCGTGATGTATTGCGCTCAGCGTTTGCGTCCGCGGGTCAGCGCTGTTCAGCCCTGCGTGTTCTATACATTCAAGAGGATATCGCAGACCGTGTGATTAGCCTGATTAAAGGCGCAATGGCTGAGTTGTCGGTGGGGCGACCAGAGCGCCTTTCTACCGATGTCGGTCCGGTGATTGATCAAACCGCGAAAGACAAATTGCTTGCTCACATTGAACAAATGAAGCGCAGCGGCAAATTGGTCACCCAAGTCCCGCTCTCGTCTGAGTGTGATAAAGGCACCTTTGTCCCGCCAACGGCCTTTGAAATTCGCAGCATTGACCAGCTGAGCGAAGAGCACTTTGGTCCGATTTTGCACATTGTTCGTTATCGCGCAAACGAACTCGACAAAGTGATTGATGATATCAACCGCACTGGTTTCGGTCTGACAATGGGTGTGCATAGCCGTAATGAAACCACATGTGCTCATATTGAGCACCGAGCGCGCGTGGGTAACTGCTATGTAAACCGCGATCAAGTCGGCGCGGTAGTTGGGGTTCAGCCATTTGGTGGCCGTGGCCTGTCAGGCACCGGCCCGAAAGCGGGCGGACCACATTATCTCTACCGCTTTACACAAGCGTCAGTAAACGTTCAATAAGTCGGTTGGTATCAAGATCAGGAGAAGCGTGATGGAGCAATTAAATAACGTTTTAGAGCAGTGTGACGCGGTATGGGAAGACTGGAACGATCAAACCGTTGCTGGCCGCATCACTTTACTACAGCGGTGGTCTGAAACCGTTGCCGCACGGGGCGATGACTTTGCCCAAGCGGCGAGCATGATCCGTTTTCAGTGCGACAGCGCAGAGCGGCTGCTCAACAAAGTACATGAATTACCAGGGCCAACGGGGGAAACTAACGAGCTCTATACCGCCGGGCGTGGCACCGTCGCGGTGACGGGCGATGCCTCGCTGACGTCCGTTGCCTTATGTGGCCAGTTAGCCGCCGCCTTGGTCGCTGGTAATTGTGTGGTAGTGAGTGTTGAGGGCACTCACGCTGATATGGTCGACGCTGTACTGGCCGACCTCATTAAAGCCGGATGCCCAGACCGTGTGGCGGTTCGCGTTGGTATTGACGCGCTCAGCGATCTGCTGGTTCATCCGCATATCGTCGGGTTGGCAACGACAGGGGAGGACGCACATGTGCGACATGTCAATCGCCAGCTCGCACAACGTAAGGGTGTGATTGCCACACTGGTTGCGGAAACTGACACGGCTGACTATCCCGTGATCGGCACGCCTGACTATGTGTTGCGTTTTGTGACCGAATGCACCCGAACCATAAATATCACTGCTGTAGGTGGTAATGCCACGCTTCTGGAACTCGGCAGTGGTGAACATTAACTTTCCAGAAATGGCCCCGGTTGGGGCCATGTAATTGAGGGACAGATATGATAGACAATAGCTATGCCATCAGTGCAACCTTTCTGGCATATCTCATCATGATGCTTGCCATTGGTGTATATGCCTACAAACGCACATCCAACTCCGAAGACTACTTCCTCGGGGGGCGTTCTTTAGGCCCATGGCCTGCTGCATTGTCAGCGGGTGCATCAGATATGAGTGGTTGGTTGCTGCTTGGCCTTCCTGGCTATGCCTACGCTGCGGGAATGGAATCACTTTGGTTAGCAGGCGGTTTGCTGTTAGGGACTTACCTGAACTGGTTAATTTGTGCCAAACGCCTGCGTACATACAGTATTGAAGCAGATAACGCATTGACGTTACCGGAGTTTTTTGCCCGCCGTTTTGAAGATAAATCAAAACTGCTGCAAACCATCTCTGCTTTCTTCATTTTGCTTTTCTTCCTTTTCTACACCAGCTCCGGCTTGGTTGCAGGCGGCAAACTCTTCACCACGGTGTTTGGGTTTGATTACACCACTGCGGTGGTCATTGGCACCATCTGTGTTGTGTCTTACACCTTGTTCGGCGGCTTCTTGGCGGTATCTTGGACTGACTTGGTACAAGGTTTGTTGATGGCGGCAGCCCTGCTGATTGTGCCTTTCGTGATCATGGACGGGAGCATCTTTAAGCTTGGCAGCGATGTGGCGGCTGTTAACCCTGAGTTGATGACGCTTTGGCGTGATGTTGAGGGCGAGCCGCTATCTTGGATCGGCATTGTATCGCTGGCCGCATGGGGACTGGGTTACTTTGGACAGCCACATATTTTGGCACGTTTCCAAGCCACCCGTTCAAACAAAGACATCACTACCGCGCGCCGTATAGCCGTTGGTTGGTCTGCGCTGTCAATGTTTGGTGCGGTGCTTATCGGGCTGGTGGGCATTTTGTACGTACAAAACGACATGACAGCCGATCTGAAGGATGGCGAGAAAATCTTCATGCTTCTCGTTAACGCGGCATTCCACCCTGTTATCGCAGGTATCCTGCTTGCCGCCATTTTGGCTGCGATCATGAGTACCGCGGATTCACAGCTACTGGTTTCGTCGTCTGCGTTAGCGGAAGATTTCTATAAGCAAGTGTTCCGTCCTGATGCTTCTACGCAAGAAGTGGTGATGGTTGGTCGCGGCGCTGTTATCTTACTCTCGGCGATTGCGCTTGGCTTAGCGATGGATCCAGAAAGCTCAGTCCTCGGCCTCGTGTCGTATGCATGGGCGGGCTTTGGGGCTGCCTTTGGCCCAGCACTGCTGCTCAGTCTGTTCTGGCGTGACATGAACCGTAACGGTGCACTGACAGCGATTTTGGTCGGCGGCGTGACAGTTGTGGTATGGAAACAGCTTTCAGGCGGCATTTTCGATTTGTATGAAATCGTTCCTGGCTTTATCTTTGCTGGATTGGGCGCGATTGTGGTGAGTAAAGCAACCGGTGGCCCAAGCGAGTCGGTATCAAAACAATACGAGTCTTATGAAAAGAGCTTAGAAACCATGGCCTAAGCCTTGGCCATAAAGCCTCTATTCAAAGCATCGTATAAAGGAGCGCATTCGCGCTCCTTTTTTCTTTGGCGTTCACGTTTAGGATGGCTGTGACTCGTGTCCGCTACGTTGGCGCACACAGTTCCGTCCGTCACGCTTGGCACGGTACAAGGCTTGGTCAGCTTGCTTGAGGCCATCGACATAATCGCTAGCCTGATGATTGCCAGCCACACCAATGCTGACCGTCACTTTTAATGACGGCGCAATGTCGTCAAGGGTCAATGCCGCGATACGACGGCGTAATCCATCAAAGTAGTGATAACCATCGGCCGGTGTCCCTGCAAACAGTAACGTAAATTCCTCGCCGCCCCAGCGGGCGATATGACTTAATTGCTCGCGTTCTTTATCTAAAAAGCTTCCGATTCGTTGGATAATCTGGTCGCCAACCAGGTGTGAATGCTGATCGTTGATGCGCTTAAAATGATCAATATCTAAAATCGCTACTTGCAAGGGCTGCCCCGACTGGTTGGCTTCATCAAAGGCCAGGTGCCAGTATTCGTCAAAGGCGCGTCGATTCGCAAGGCCGGTTAATGCATCCTCTTTCGACATACGTTCAAAATCGTCAGCTTGCGCTTGTAGCGCGTGTGTTTTCTCTTCCACCAGCGCTTTTAGCTGCGCCTCTTTTTGTTGCATTCGGCGGATTCGCCACATAAAGGCGCCGTAGGCGAGGGTGACTAAGGCCAAGAACCCCAGCGCACGTATATCTGACCGTTGCCAAAGCGAGGGGGTCACACTGAAGCGATAGCTAAGCACATCATCACTCCAGTTGCTATAGGGGTAGCGAGCACTGACTTTAAAGGTGTAGTCACCCGGTGGTAAATTCGTATATTCGGCAATATGGTTTTCGTGACGGTAGGCCCATTCAGACTCAAAGCCCTCTAGTTGGGTGCGGTACTGGATTTGTTCTGGCATGGTATAGCCAAGCGCAGCATAGGAAAAGGAGACGCGATTGGTACCAGCAGGAGCTCTGTTGCTCGCCTCTGGGTTAATCGCTTGGCCATCAAAGTGCACGTTCTGCATCACGATCGGCAAGGGCTGGCTGAGCATCTGTGACAATCGAGCGGGTTTAACACTCGTCACGCCTTGGGCGGTGGCGAAGATAATATCGCCTGCCGCGGTTTTTGTCGCCGCAGGATTAGAGCCGCCGTTAGCCTGACTATTCAGCATGCCATCGCTTTGATCATAATGCTCAAAGTCAATACGCGCGCGGGTTTTATCCGCCACTTGATGCGCGTGATGATAGTTGACCCGCCAGATCCCTCGGTTACTGGACAACCAAAAACTTTGGTCATCGCCTTTGATGATTTGAAAGAACTTATCAATCGGTAGACCATGTGGTCGGCCGACTAACGCGAGTTGGCTATCAGATTGTCGATAACGGACAATACCCCGATCAGTGGCCATCCATACGTAGCCAGGCTCGTGAAAAAAGCCAAAAACATACTGCGCTTGCTCTTGATCGGTGAAATCGAGCGGCGTGATGGTCTCATTGATCAGATACCCGGCTCCGCTGCCGGTGCCTATCCATAGCTTGCCCGTTTCATCGAACGTTAACGACATAACATAGTTACCGGGTAGGGCACTATTTTGACTATTGTAGCGTGCACGCTTTTGATAAACGGTTGACGAGTGCGCGGATTGACTGCCTGGGAGAGACGAAAACGTGACCAAGCCACGTGGTGTGCCCACCCATAATGCACCATCACGTTCGACAATCGCCCTGACTTCATTGTCAGGCAATTGATCGTTCAGTGTTTCGGCGGGAGTGAGCGCGCCTTGGTGCCAGTAGTAGAGGCCTTGTTGGTAGGTCCCCACCCATACCCCACCTTGTGCTCGAGGCGCGAGACTGAGCACCGATATGTCCTTGGCGAGTACTTTGGCATTACCTTGTACGATATCAATTTGGCTTAACCCCTCACTGGCCCCTGCCCACACCGTATTTTTATCGTCAGCAAGTACGGTGCGTACATAGTCACCGGCTAGCCCATTGTCTTTAGTCAGCGTCACAAAAGGTGCGTATCTAAGCCGCATTGCACCGCCGTTAGTGCCTATCCAAATGCTGCCCTCATTGTCTTCAAACCAGGATAATATCCGGTTGTTGGGCAGGCCGCGGTGATCGTCGAGAAAATCAATATGTTGGTCTTTCATGTGAGCAATACCGTGGCTAAGGGTCCCGAACCAATAGGCGCCACGGCTGTCTTGTTCAACCATGGTAATCGCTTGGTGGAGTAGCTCACTCGCCAGTGGCGTCCAGCGACTGTTTTTATAGCGCCAAGCGCCATTTTCGGAGCCGACTAGGAGGCTCCCATCCTGACCACTCGAGACATAAAAGGCTTTGCGAAACAGGTTGTGAAAAGAGAGAGGCGTCGCGCCGTTTTGCAAAGACAGTTGGTAGACCCCTTTTTCGGTGGCCGCATAGACTTGACCATCGGCGGTCTGGGTCAAGTGATAGCTACTGAGGGTATCGATAAATGTCTGTGGGGTGGGATCGGGTTGCGAGAGCTGTTCAGGGGCGTAGTAAGCAATCCCCATTCCCTCTACGGCTAACCACAAGCCACCTGTCTGGTCATGGAGCGCATCATTAATGAGACTGGGGGCTGTGGGAAGGCCCTGCCACGAAAAGCCTTGTCGCATCACTAAGCTGCCTCGTGCCCCTCCGGCATAAAGTTGATTGTCAGGCCCTGTCGCCAGGGCGCGCGTACCTGAATCTTTCATTTGTGTGTCAGGGCCGCGGTCAAAGCGCACAAACTCTAAACCGTTATAACGTGCCACACCCTCCCAGGTGGCAAACCACAAGTAGCCATCCGAGGTTTGGGCAATGGCATTGATGCTGTTATGCGGCAATCCGTTGGCAGAGGTCCAGGTTTCAATAAAATAATCAGACAATTGGTTATCCTTGGCATAACTGGGCGTGATATGCCCTGCCAAACCTAACCAACAAAAAAGCGTAATACACACGAGACGTCGGCCTAGTTGTGGGGAAATATGTCTCAGCGTGTTCCTTAAGTGCATCTTTTGTTCTTTGCTCCGATTCCGAGTAGACTGGCGATTCTATCTTAATCACTGTTTATTTCTTGGACATAATGGACAGGTTTTGACAGCAAATTGAGAAAGATCACACTAGCGATACAAAGATCACGCAGGCCTGACAGCTCATGATGCAATTTATGGTGATTCGCCAGCAGTTATTAGCGCAAATTGATCGCGGTTTATTGGCGCCGGACAAAAAACTCCCAGGTGAGCGCCAGCTTGCAGACACCTTTTCCACTACCCGTGTCACCTTGCGAGAGGCACTTGCAGTGCTTGAGGCGGAAGGACGCATATATCGGCGAGAGCGACGTGGCTGGTTTGTGGCGCCCACCCCTTGTGCGTATGATCCCAGCCAACTCGTCGATTGGCAGCACAATTTCTCTCAACACGGTGGCCAATTTTCTTGGCTATCGCAAAAGACGCCCATGGCGTCGGCGTCGGTGAGTGATCAGATGCAACTGCCTCCATTTGCTCAGGTCTTCGAGGGAGAGGGACTGATTCAGATCGCACAGCTCCCTGTTGGCTTTGTGCGTACGTATCTCCATCCTGATTATTTCCCCAGCATCTGGCAAACTGGCGACCAAGCAACGTTGTTAAACACGCCAGCCGATGCGGATGTGTATTGGTCGAGCACATGGGAAGCGCTAGACAGTGAGCGTGCTAGTGTATTGGCCGTGCCTGCTGGTACGCCAGTGTTAATGGTGACCCGAGAGTGGCACATCCAGCACGCCCACGGGGGCCAGACTATCCGGATTGATACGGAGTGGTGGCGGCAGCATGCGGTGACACTCTGTGGTTGCTCAGCGCGTGATGCTCAGGCTGGCCCTGTGAAAAAACGAGAGTAAGTCTTCACTTTTAAACAGCCGCGTCACCAAAGGGTGTACCGTAGTGGGTACATTGGGGTTGGGGTTAAAGTGGATGGTACGCATCTCGGCATTGATCCCCGCTTGTATGCCCTTGTTGGTGTCATCGATGAACACACACTGGGCAGTGGGGCATGCCATATTCATCGCAGCGTAGTGAAGAAGATCCGGGGCCGGCTTCCAGCTGTTAGTCTCAAAGGCACTGAATAAGCGATGCTCAAAATAGGGCAACAGCTTGGTGAGTTGAAGTGCATGGGCCATTTTTTCTACCGGACTATTTGATGCGACACAAACATCAATCCCTTGCTGTTCAAGCGCCTGTAAGACGGTTTCAATGCCCTTTACTGGCGCTAACTCAGCCTCGAAATACTGACGACATAAGTGGCGAAAACGTGGCTCGAGTTGATCAATAGGAATATGTGCGCCGCTTCGCTCGCAGGTTTGCTGGAGGACATCGGTCAGTTTTCCGCCCTCAAAATGATCGAGCGAGTCTTGCAGGTCAACACGCACACCAAAGGTAGAGAAGGTTTCTACCAAGGCTTGGTGGGATAATTTCTCTGAGTCAACTAAGGTTCCCTCGCAATCAAAAATGACGCAATGAATGGGGGGATCAAATGGATGTTGCGGCATAGGTGCTCCCTTCAATCTCTCTTTGTATCCTTGGACGAGATAGAAAAATCAACAAGTCAGTGACACGGGAAATGCCAACTGTGTCTTGCATTCTTGCCTTTTTCGTTATCAAAATTAGTCAGGGATCGACTTTTCATTAGCAAGGACAAAACCGATGCGTTATCAACATCAATGGTTAAAGAGTGGGGCGATCGATTTGCCCGTTGGACAGGTGGTGTGTGTAGGACGTAATTATGCTGCCCATGCGCGAGAGCTTAACAATCCTATTCCGGATGAGCCGGTTCTGTTTATGAAACCGCCGAGTGCAATCCAACCTCTGGATGACAAGCTGGCGATAGTGGCGTCATTTGCCCCCGTTCACTACGAAACCGAGTTGGCGGTGCTGATCACCAAACCTTTATTTCATGCCACTAAGCAAGCCGTTGAAGACGCCTTGGGCGGGATGACACTGGCGCTGGACTTGACCCGTCGTGAAACGCAAAGCCGCTTAAAACAAAAAGGGTTACCTTGGGAGCGGGCGAAAGCGTTCGCGGGGAGCGCAGCGGTTGGACGTTTTGTCGCGGTGCCTGATGATTGGCGTGAGGTCGCCTTTTCATTGTCCATCAATGGCGAGATGCGGCAGCAGGGAAATAGCGCGACCATGTTAATGTCTGTGATCACGCTTATTCAGCATATAAGCCAAACATTTTGGTTGAACCCAGGCGACATTGTGTTGACGGGCACCCCCGAAGGGGTTGGTGTGCTGGAAAACGGCGACCTTTTATCGCTGTCGCTTGAGGGGCAACACCTTGCCCAAACCCAGGTAGTGGTTCAGTCTGATGAGGCTTTTACCCAAGGAAAGAGTGCTTGACGCTCTTCGTGGGTCAGTGCTGAAACACGGGCAATGTTACGCGCGGGGATCTGTTCTGGGTCTTGGCCATAATGGGCGAGCGCGCGCGACATACTGGCCTCACGGATTAAGTGAAAGCATGGATAGGGTGAGCGATTGGTTAAGTTCTCGCTATCTTCAGGGGCGCAGCCTTCAAAACAGTAGTCGGGATGAAAACTGGCAACTTGGAAAATTCCCCGCCAGTGGTAGTGGTCAATCATCGCCTCGGTAGCATCGACTAAGTCGAGGTAGTGATCAAAGTCAGCGAGCGCGTTGGGCACCACGACCACCGTGGTATCAGTGATGGCAGGATCGGTGTGATCAAGATGGACTAAAGCCTGATAAATCGCGGTTAAAATCTCGTTATCATCTTGGGCGTCACAAATATCAATATGAATTTGTTGTTTGCGACGGGGCTTAGCAGCGAAAGGGCAAAGATTTAGCCCGATCACCACGTCATCTAGCCACGCGTTTATGTGTGTTTCTACTGTATTCATCGAGTTGTTGCCTAAATCAGCACATGCACCTAAAAGGCACGCAGCGACGATTATTGTTGTGACTGTGATTGATAGGCTTTGGTGCCCCAAAGAGGAACCGTGGACAAGCTATGCTTAAAGCTGCCGGATGTTTCTTTTGTTGAGTAAGAGAGATACATCAAGGTTTGATTTTTTACATCAAAGATCCGACGAATCTTCATCGACTTGAAGAAAATACTTTTTGATTTTCTAAATACCACTTCGCCCGATGCGCTTTTATCGATATTGGCAATCATCTCTGGCGTAATTTCACCGGTTTGACGACAAGAGATGGCACTATCACTGGGATCAGAAAAGCTTAAGTCAGCTTCAACAGAGGCGACATGGCACGTTACCCCGCTCACCACAGGATCAACAAGATGGTTAAGCTTGATGTCTTTCATGGTAAACATCCCCAAGCTTACGTCCCCAACTTCATCGTTGTCACAACCAGCCAGCGCCGCGGCTAGCGCGACTACAAATAGCATTTTTTTCATCATCAAAGCCCTTGTTTATCCGTGGCGGGAGTGTATCACAGCCTAGACGGGAGGAGGAAAAGTGTGCGTTGACCAAGAAGGCCTATGATTGTTGGTCGCCGACAAAAAGATGTAAGTCAATGGCAGGCTGTTCGCTATTACTCGCGAAACTGCGCATCTCCGTCTTGACCTGCTAGGGATTTAGGCTCGAACGTCATTAATACTTGGGCGGCATCGCAGTAGCTGCCGGTATCGGCGAATTTTTTTCGGGCTGCAGCAATTTTACGCTCGGCAATGCGCCTAACGTCTTGCGCATTAGCTTGATTACTAAACGTCATTTGCTGGCTAATCATTTCTTGGCTAAAGGTCGATTTGCAAATCGTCTCGTTTTTGTGGGTTATGACTTTGTCGGATTGAGATGAGTCATCCGAGTTTGCATAGGAAAATATAGAAAAAACAATTAAAAGGAAAACAAACGTCCGTGCCATCATCTTGGCTCCTGCTGCTCTTTTCCCCAATGATAGCATCAAGCCACGACGCCGCCTACTGGCGGCGCCGAGCAATTGTGAACGAAATTGAAGCGTTACTGAGCGGGTAAATCATGCTCCGCCGAGTGCGTGAGTGAGGCGGGAGTGGCAATATGGCCTGGCTTTACCGACTCTAACCAATAACCCAGTGCCGAGAGCCAAATGAGTGAGTATGCCACTAATTCTGTGCTTTCCTCGGCGATATTTTTAACGTCTCGCACATACATGGCTCCCATGGCTTGCTCCCATAGCTCGCCCATTCCAAATAAGCGTGAGTAAACCAGCAGTAGCCCCAATGCCACAATCAGCATCGTACTGCTTTTGGCACTCAGCGCATGGGCAAGGCTGGTGAATGTGTCACGGCCGTGTTTGATCGCTGGCCAAAGAGTTAATCCGGTGACCAGCAATGCCGGTACCTTCCAGAAACCATGCATTACGATATCGAGTGTGGCATCGAGCTCACGGATCATCAGCACTAAGAAAAAACCACTCATAAGCTTTGCTGCGTGACAAAGCGTAGGGTTGAACTTGGCGACGCGGCGAAACGTGAATACGGTGAGGATCAGCAGGAGCAACTGTGAGAGCTCAATAAGTGAAGACTCTGATGCGACATTATGCGCGGCCACACTGTAATGAATAATGCCGGCAATACCGGCGAGATAGCACGCGACAGCAAAAAACTTGCCTGCCCCTTTGAGCACGGCACGAGCAGCACATGAAGATCGTAGTAGTGTCATATCACCCTCAACTTGATAAAAACGATCAGCCCGTCCGTAGATCACGTCACGTATATGTGACCTTTATCCCAAATTTTATGACAATGATATTACGGGGCGCTTTCATAAACTGCAATAATTTATGTGACTAATGTCACTATATGTTCAGGGTGGCGTCAGGATTGTGAGCGTTTGCTCGTCAAGCGTCTAGTTGGATCGACGCAGTGTCAAAGTATTTACACTGTAAATACTTTGACGACGAGATAAGGAAACATCTTTGGCGCAGATTAACTGACAGTTATGCCTATGAAATCAAACATTTTAATTGTTTTTTACTAGGCAAGAGTAGACAATGAAGTCTGATACTTTAGATAGGGATATGCTCATGTCCACGCTCTCTGCTAGCTGCCTATGTGGTGGTTTAAAACACACCCCTAATGAGTCATTAAAACAGTTTGAACATGGGCCGGATTAATTCGGTCGTGTTATGCAGTTACTGATCCGCCCTCTTATCCTGGCTGATACGGACTTGTTGCTCCATTTTGAACAACAAAACCGTGCTTATTTTGAAACCTATATTGAATCGCGCGGTGAGGCGTTTTATCGCCGAGCAGGCGTTTATGACCACATCTGCGAATTACTTGCCTTACATCAGAAAGGACAACACGTATCGATGTTGATTACGGATGCCGAGGGCCAGCTTTTGGGACGGGTTAATATCAGCCAAATTGATGCGGTATCTGCATCAGGTTCGTTAGGGTATCGCATTGCAGAGCAACATACCGGGAAGGGGGTTGCCTCTCGAGCGGTAAAGTATGCGTTAGAGATCGCGCGCGAGCACGGACTTGTGACACTCAACGCCATGGCGTCTACGACCAACATTGCATCACAAACGGTGTTAGAGCGGAATGGGTTTAACCTATGCGATAAAAAATTCAACGTGGCACACGTGGCTGGTAAAACGATTGACTGTCTTTGTTACCGGAACACATTATCCAGTGTTTGAGTGATGAGCAAGCGACCTTGAGGTGATGGGTTAATTTCCAGTATGCACTCAGTTGCTCATTTAGTGCCAATAAAACAGGCTAATGACTAGCGTTGGGACCAAGTTCAATGCCATCATTACGTGGAATGAATTCACACATATGGCGGCATTTGAAAATCCGCCCTGATGACCTAAAAGGAAACATAATGGCTGATTTGAACGGACTAAGCTTGTATCACAAAGAGCACTGCCCATTTTGCCATAAAGTGCGTGCAGTCATGACAGAGCTCAAGTTAGATATTCCGCTGGTGGATATGAACGCTAACGCCGAAGAATGGCAACGCCTACAGACCGAAGGCGGCAAAGGCATGGTGCCTTGTCTGCGTATTGACCAAGGCGGCGAAACACAGTGGATGTATGAATCGGACGACATTATTGAATACTTGCGTGACAACTTCGCGTAATTGAACCAGATGCTGGTTACGAGGGTCGTAGTTATCGATGCGACCTTCTTTTTAAGTATTATTACCTGTATGCCTGCCTCTCCGCCTTCTTCAACGCCCTGTGCACTGTGTCAGCACTCAAGGCCGCTGACCTTCCATCACTTGATCCCCAAAACTTGTCATAACAACAAATGGTTCACCAAGCGCTTTTCCCGACCTTACATGCGTGAGCACGGTATTTGGGTATGTCGGCCTTGCCATGCTTTTATTCATCGCCAATTCAGTGAAAAACACCTGGGTCGCGTATTACACAGCCTCGACCTTTTACTCGCTGAGCCTGTGATCCAAGACTACATTCACTGGGCACGCAAACAGCGATCGTAACGAAGTAATAAGTGTGCGATGACCCACTAACAATGCCAAGTGGGTTCAAAAAAATAGCGATGAAAATGACAACACAAATACCAACTCGTTAGCCTGCTGGCTAAGCAACTTTTTGCTTGGCTTGGCAAGAAGTTGCTTGGCACGTGCAAAAAATTGGTCAGCCATATTCTAAGGTGCTGATTTATATCGACAAAAAACTTGGCATGCATTTCGCAAGATAAGACAGCGAGCAGGCACACCGCCACGGTGGCGATGTGTCTTCCATGACATACAAAGGAGCGATTATGCCAACGCCATGTTATATCTCGATTGAAGGTGAAACTCAGGGTTTGATTACTGCCGGTGCCTGCACCGCCGATTCTATCGGTGATGCGTTTGTGGAAGGGCACGAAGACGAGATGCTGGTACAACAGTTTAACCACAATGTGACCGTGCCGACGGACCCACAGTCAGGTCAACCGTCTGGCCAGCGTGTGCACAAGCCTTTCCAATTTACCGTTGCGCTCAACAAAGCGGTGCCATTGCTTTATAACGCACTGGCGTCAGGTGAGAAGATGTCAACGGTCGAGCTAAAGTGGTACCGCACCTCGATTGAAGGTAAACAAGAAAACTTCTTTACCACCAAGCTGGAAAGTGCCTCGATTGTGGACATTCACTGCGAGATGCCCCATTGCCAAGACCCGGCGAAGTCAGACTTCACCCAGAACCTGACCGTGTCGATGTCTTACCGCAAAGTGACCTGGGACCACGTCAACGCAGGCACCTCAGGCTCAGACGACTGGCGCAAGCCTATCGAAGCCTAATCTTTCATGGCGACATGAAGACACAAACAGCCTGCCTTTACGGGCGGGCTGTGGTGCGTTGAGCCAGACGGCAGGGTCTGGCTGAACGTATCAGGGTAAAC
>NZ_MUEW01000014.1:0-70176 GCF_001995655.1 Salinivibrio sp. IB868 | reverse complement strand
AGTGTGGGGTCTCCCCATGTGAGAGTAGGACATCGCCAGGCTTTGATTATAAATTGTGACTGTTGCTTGCGATTTTTGATAGTTGCGATGCTCATGTATTGGCATACACTGTGCGTCTCGCTTCAAAACTCACTGCGAATAGCTCGCAATTTAAGCATCAAAGCGGATATGCGTAAGACTTTGATGAGAAAACACCAAGCCCTGACCTCACGGTCGGGGCTTTTTTGTATCTTGAGGGTGTATTAGCCCTGTGCGCTTTGCTTTAAACTGCCTGCCGAGTAGATGTCTTTTCATTTTCTATCTATCCAATAAAAAGCCCCGTCTTGTCGACGGGGCTTTGTTTTTTCTAAGCTGTGTAATAGCTTGATTATTGAATTTTACTGACTCGACTTACTCGATCACCTGAAATGGTACGCAGCTGCACTGGTGCAGTGACGTGAGGAGCGTTCGCCGCATCATAGGTCTGCCAGCTTGCACCATTATCGGTTGAGTACTCAATGGTGAGTCCAGGGAATGGCGAGTTCGCTTTCAATATACCACTTTCTATCACTCCACCCGGAACGGGTAAGCGGAAGCCCACACCCTGTTGCTCTAGTTGTGGGAACCAGTAGTTCGCTAACTGATTAGCAAAGAGGTTGTAATCAATGTTGCGCTTGGTTTGATTCGCCTCTTGTCCGGTTTGAGTGCTTGCTTCCCATTCGGCACGGTGCCAAGCTCGCTCAGCCATGGCGAAGAGGCGAGGGAAGGTCATGGATTCAAATTGGCCATCGGAGCGAATAGTTTCGCTCCAAATAGATGCCTGTAAACCAAGCACATTGTCTGGACGCGTCAGTGTTTTCACGGTGGCAGCGTCTAGTACTTCCTGTTTGGTGATAGGTGCACCATTGCGCTTTGCATCTGCGTTAGCGTAGAGATCATCGGGCATAAAGCTAAACGTCTTACGGGTATCGGTAAAACGGGGTGCCCAATAATAGCCACGCTCACTTGGGTCTGGTTCATAGGGGTGGTCAAAATAGAGATGTGTGGCTTGGTTATAGATAACGCCATAGCCATTGTTGGCGAGATTATAGGCGCGATCGGCAACGCCCCACTCCCAGATATTTTGCCACGCGTTGCCATAGACGTGCTCATTGGCAAGTTGTGCGCGTGGATAGACTTTATTGTTGTGCATGAGGCCATCTTCCCAACCACCGAGATCGAGCTGATGACGTTGGGTAATGTGCGAAATACGCTCAACAAAGTACTGACTCAGATCGTCAACACTGTTCACACCTGCATCGTTATCTGCAATAAAGGACTGACAGACGGGCGACTCTTTCCAGGCACCGGCAATTTCATCACCGCCAAAGTGAAATGTATCGAGCGGCTGTATGTCTCGATGCGCGTCGACGAGCGCGGCAACCACCGTATCGACGAAGCGATAACTGGATTCCATACAGACATTTATCGCGTTGTCGGTAAACATCTGCACAGAGAGGTATTGTGTGTCGTCTTCAAAGTCCGTGAGCAAATATTCTTTCGCTTTGGCTTCATCACCTTGTGCCATGTACTTGTGGTAACGCGCTTCCATCGCTTTGATGGCCGCGTGCGCGTGACCTGGCATATCTACTTCTGGAATGACGGTGATATTGAGCGCCTCTGCTTTACGCAAGATCGCTTGATAATCTTCCGTGGTGTAATACCCATTGGATGCTTCTGTGCCGTCAGGCCCTGCACCTAAGAAGGGCAACACGCAGCGGGTTTCCGACAAATCATGACAGCGTTTGCTACCGACGTCCGCCAGTTCCGGGAGGGCTGGGATCTCAATACGCCATGCTTCATCATCACTGAGGCGTAGATGCAGTTTGTTGAGTTTCAAAGCGGCCATCTGATCGAGTAACTTAAAGATGGCTTCTTTGCTGCGGAAGTTTCGCGCCGCATCGACAGACAGGCCTCGGTAAGCAAAGCGTGGTGCGTCAGTTAGCGTCACCGCCTTGAGTGTGTCGCCGGTTTTGAGTTGCAGCAGGCTTTGCGCAGCATATAGGGCTCCCGCTTGATCAGGGGCATCGATGTCAATACGCTGCTGCTCAGGTTGTACATCTAAGCGATAAGCTTCATGCCACTGGTCGCTTCCATTCAGGCTGACTTTTCCCCAGCCCACATGAATAACTTTTTGGTTGGTAGGTGCCCAGTCGGTGGCTGAAATGCCAAGTTGATCGGCAAGCCATTGTGCTTGCGCTTGATAGCCATTGTCGTAGACCACGGTCCACTCGCTATCGAGGATGACATGGCCATTTTTCTCAATGCGACTGGCAGGGGTGGGTAGCACGTGCCCTTGGGTATTGACCAACGACAGATCAGCATTGCGCGCATAGCGCTGTTCGGCCGTGAACGGGTCATAATGGTCGGTGAGTGCACCGCCGTAGCGCTTCCACTGTGCGGGCGTGTCAAAGTCACCGACAAAGGCGAGCTCATCATCCGGCTTGGTGGGCACTTGGCCATTTTTGTGGTTACTGGTACTGGTAATCAATGCGGTATGCATGCCAGCTTCACCGTCGGACGCTAAATACCAGTTTGGCATGATATCGGATTTTGCGACTTGCCAGTCAGAGGCATTAAAGCCGACGACTAATTGATCACCAGGGGCGAGCGGAACAAAGCTGTCCGTGGGCTCGAGTTTGAAGAGATCCCCATTGACGTGTGAGACTTTAAGTTGATCGGTATCGATCGAATTGATCATGCGGATGTGACTGAAATAAATCGCCCAGCCTGTTTTAGGCAGTGTCTGAGTGCTTTGGTTGGTAAAGGCGACGTTACCCATAAATGAACGCCAGTCATCTTGCTTATTATCAATGACTTGGTATTGGACATCGAGGCCGTTTCCGAGTGCATCAAGCTGCGATGCAGGCATCGCCCAAGCGGTGCTACATAATGACGCGCCGATCAGGAGACCCAGTGCGGTAGGTTTGAGCATGCTATCCTCCAAACTTATTTTTTATTGTGAAAATAGTTAACAAGACAGTAGAGGATAGTGGTTAACAAGCCTAGTAATCTTGTTAGTCAAAATGCATTTATGTCTAAAGACTCAAACTTATTGATGTGTGCGGGCTATGAGTTTCGTTAAAATAGCGAGGAAGATCGCAGCGGAAATTGATGATCCACTGCGATACAAATTAACGCGGAAGTAAGCAGCTTAACGCGATTTGACTATCCACGAGTCGAATACCGACGGGGACCATTTCGTCACAAGCCGACGATACCGTGTCGGGGTTAATACCACGACACGCGGCAAGGTTGACAATGACGTCAAAACGGCCGCGCTTTTTCAATTGGATAGCCGTGGTTTTGACGCAGTAATCGGTAGCTAAGCCACCGACAACCACGGTTTCTACTTCTTGGCTGTGTAGCCATTCAATCAAGCCCGTGCTGAGTTTTTCTTCAATATCATGAAAGCATGCACCGTAGGGGTGAAGATCAGGCTCAATACCTTTCCAAACCACATAGTCGTATTCGGTGACCGGGGGCAAGCCATCGATGGTTTCAAATCCTTTGGTGCCGGGCACAGCATGCTTGACCCAAGTTAGATCAGCATTCTTATGTGCTAAGGGCTGCAACATATCAGCAGGTTTATCAACCACCCAGACAGCATTGGTGGGGTGTGCATCTTTGGTGAGTACGCGTAGGTCAGCCAATGCCGCTTGCTGATTCAGAGCTGGCCCGATGGTGTCGCCCTCAGGCACAGGCAGCTCATCAGGACAAAGCGGTGTGAATGTGCATTGTGCATCAACGTCAATCGCGGCAATTTTGGCTTGTTTCATCGCATCATCACCTAGAGTATTTGATTGAGTAAATGATCGGCCTTAACCCGCTTAATCCGCTTGAGCAGACGTTTGACCGGGACGGGATAGTCCTCCATTTTTTCGATCTGTTTATAGCTGCCGACCAACTGAGTGTGTGCCAGTATCTTATCTACTTCTTGCTGTTTCTGCGCTTCGAGTTGCTGATGCTTATCATGGATCAAGATAGCGTTTTCTAAGTCTAGCTTCCATGCGCGTGGATTCAGGTTATTGCCCGTCAGCAACATGTATTGGCGATCGACCCAGATTCCTTTTAAGTGAAAACTGTTGTCATCATGCTTCCAAATATGGATGTTTAACTGGCGTTTGGCAATGGCTGCTTCGTTACGGCGCGCAAAGTTACGTAGGTTGACTTCATACAGGTAGGGGAGTGCCGAAATGGTCTTAAAGGGCGCTTCTGGCGGTGAGTAAAAGTCATTGGCGGTTTTATCGCCAACAATGATGCTCACTGTCACCCCTCGGCGTAGTGCACGGCGGATTTCTCTGACCACACTGCGTGGCGGATTAAAGTAAGGGGTGCAAATCACCAACTCTTTTTGCGCGCTCGCAATTAGATGGCAGATATAGCGATTGAGCTTGTTCTTACGTTTACCCAATCCGACCATAGGAGTTAGCCCGACTTGATCCTCACGGAGAGGCTCATTATCGTAGCGATAACTCGCACGCTGCAGCTGAGTTCGAAACTCACGAATGCTAGGCTTAAGTGCTTTGCTATTTGGCCGATCTGGCGAGGTGAGGCAATTGACCGCACTATCCGCCGTTAGGGTATTAACAATAAAGTCTGCCATGGTGTCGGCAAGCGCTTTATTGTCGAGCACATGATAGCGGTCGTATCGATATCTATTATGTTGCGCTAAATAAACATCGTTTAAGCTTGCACCGCTGTAGAGCACTGTGTCATCAAACACAAAGCCTTTTAGGTGCAGCACGCCAAACACTTCTCGGTTTCTGACTGGTACGCCGAGTACCTCTATTTTGTGCGGGTAACGCTCAGCATAGGCGCGATATAATCCCGCATTGCCGTCAGATTGCTCTGCCCCGATCAAGCCTCTTTGCGCGCGATGCCAATCGACTAATACCTTGATATCCAGATCAGGATTGGCCTGTTTCGCTTCATACAGTGCATCAAGCACGCTACGTCCAGCCTCATCATCCTGCAGATACAAGGCGACGAGGTAAATCCTGGATTTCGCCTTTTTTATTTCACTAAGCAAGCGCTCTCTAAACGAGACGGCATCTAATAAGGTTTCGAGATTTTCTGGCTGGTGCGCAATGGTGGGCAGACGGTCGATAAGCTGCCGGTTTGCGTTCGCTGAATCCATTGTTACCTCTTGTTGTTCGACGGCCAGAGTCGAGCGGTTTGATGCTAAACCCTGAATTATACCAGAAATTAGGTCAAGTCACGGATGACTGCGCGGTGGCTTTGTTGTAAATGTCACGCTTTAGGTGCGTATTGCATCGCGACTAAGTCTTTACCGCTATGACAGTAGCTTTGGTAGCGTGCTGCCAATTCCTCTGGCAGGGCTGGCGTGTCCACACTGCTGAAACCGTGTTGCATGTATAAAGCGGTCAATGGTCGAAATGCCAAGCAAAAGCTTGGGCGTTGCGCCAATACGGGCTGGACGGCGTCGAGTAGTTGATGACTTAGCCCCGACCCGCGCAAGTGTGGGTGCAGCAACATGCCAGTGAGTAATTGGTAATTTTGACGTTGTTGAAAGCGGACCGCACCACATAAGCCGCTGGGTCCATCCACCACCCAGATATGTTCATCTTTTTTCGGTTTACCCGGTGGATAGTAGGTTTTATAGAATCGTGCCACGAGAGGAAACCGTAACGGCTCGAGTGGGTGAATGTGGTAATTATCCATAGCCTAATAGATGCGCAATACGAGCAGGACAGGTAGTATACCTATCCATGATTTTTTCTGACAGCGTAATGCATTGATGAAGTGGTTATCTGATGTGTCCTTGACACCCCATCACACCTTTGGTCTCCCCGCCCACGCTCATGCGATCGTGGAAGCGCACACCGTGGAGGATTTATATGCGATTTGGCAGCATGCTGACGATCTGACGCTTCCTAAGCTAGTGGTGGGAGAAGGCAGCAACCTGCTTTTTTGCCAAGACTTTCAGGGCGTGGTGGTGCTTAATCGCCTGACTGGTATATCAGTCGATGATGAGGGCGACCACTGGGTATTGCATGTAGGGGCTGGAGAATCCTGGCATAACTTAGTCGCTTGGAGCATTGATAATGGGTTCCCTGGGCTGGAAAACCTCGCGCTTATTCCTGGCTGTGTTGGTGCGGCGCCGATTCAAAACATTGGTGCTTACGGTGTCGAGTTTTGCGAGCGGTGCGCGTATGTCGATATCGTCAATCCATTGACTCAGCAAACACGTCGTTTGACCCGAGCAGCCTGCCAATTTGGCTATCGCGACTCGATATTTAAAACCGACGCGATGACAGGGTGGGTGATTACGCAAGTGGGGTTCCGATTAGCGAAGACGTGGCAGCCCGTGCTCAAATATGGTGCGCTGGCGGATCTCGATCCAGAGCGGGTATCAGCGCAAACCATTTTTGACGCGGTCTGTGCGATTCGCCAAGCCAAGCTCCCTGATCCCCGTGAGTGTGGCAATGCGGGAAGCTTTTTCAAAAACCCAGTGATTGATGCACACCAGGCGCAAACCTTGCAAACCTGTTATCCCGAGATACCCATGTACTCTGCCGGAGAGGGGAAAAAGAAGCTCGCCGCAGGCTGGCTGATTGACCAATGTGGTTTGAAAGGCAAGCAAGTGGGAGGCGCGCGTGTACATCCAAAACAAGCCTTAGTGCTGACCAACGCTAATCATGCAACCAGCCAAGACGTCATTCAGTTAGCAAAGCAGGTGGTCGACGAAGTCAAGGCGCGGTTTGGTGTGACCTTGCACCATGAGGTGCGCTTTATGGGCGCCAAGGGCGAAACCAGCTTGGAGGCACAATGAGCAGTGCACATACCGTAAGGCTTACCCTTATCGATCGTTTATCCGATGGTGAATTCCACTCTGGCGAAATGCTAGGCGATGCGCTAGGCATGAGCCGAGCGGCGGTCAGCAAACATATCAAAGTGTTGCAATCGTGGGGACTGGATATCTATCGGGTGCAGGGCAAAGGCTATTGCTTATCACAACCGATTGAGTTGCTCGATGACGTCTGGCTCAGTGAGCATACCGATGTGCCCGCTTTATCTGTGATCCCGGTCATTGATTCGACCAATCAGTACTTGATGGAACGTGTTGGACAACTTGCGTCAGGCAGTGTTTGCTTGGCTGAATATCAGCAGCAAGGACGGGGTCGCCGTGGTCGCGCGTGGCAGTCGCCTTTTGGCAGTAACTTGTATTTGTCGATGTATTGGCGTTTAGATGCCGGCCCTGCGGCGGCGATGGGACTGAGCCTAGTGGTTGGTGTGGCGATCACCAAAGCACTCCATGAACTAGGCGCGCCAGGTGTGAAGGTGAAATGGCCCAACGACCTGTATTTTCAGGATAAAAAGCTCGCTGGCATCTTAGTGGAAATGACGGGGCAAACGGGCGATGCGGCTCACCTTGTGATCGGCATGGGGTTGAATATTGGTATGGGGGCGCATTTGCGTGACAGCATCGATCAGCCTTGGGCTCGATTAGCGGACGCTTGCCATCCAATGCCATCGCGCAATACATTAGCGGCAACCTTGATTGAGCGTTTAAAAGAAGCACTGATTGACTATGAGCAACATGGGCTATCGAGCATCATGGCCGACTGGCCCAAGTTGGATAACTTTATTGATCGCCCCGTCAAACTACTCATGGGAGAGCGGGAAGTCCGTGGTATTGAGCGCGGTATCGACGAACACGGTGCCTTATTACTTGACGTTGAGGGTGACATCACGCCTTATTTAGGTGGAGAGATTTCTCTAAGACGCGATGACTAATCTCGGCGATTGTAAGGACTATTTGCGCACACGGATGCGTTGAACAGAGTGGTTGGCACCTTTTTCTAGGATTAAACTGGCGCGCTCACGGGTGGGTAAAATGTTTTCCGATAAGTTTTTCCCGTTAATGTCATCCCAGATGGTCGCCGCCTTTTGAGTGGCTTCGTCGACCGATAGCCGCGTGTAGTGATGAAAGTAAGCCTGTGGATCGAGAAAGGCACCTCGGCGGAACTTCATAAAGCGCTCAATATACCAATGCTTTAGTAACTCTGGTTCGGCGTCGACATAGATAGAAAAGTCGAGAAAGTCGGAAATAAACACATGATGTGGGTCATGCGGGTAATCCATGCCACTTTGCAGGACGTTGAGCCCTTCGAGGATCAATATGTCGGGTTTCTCCACTTTTTGCACGTCAGGAGTGATGTCGTACACCAAGTGAGAATAAATCGGCGCGGTGACGCAGTCTTTTCCTGATTTGACGTCGGCCACAAACTCAACCAGCTTGCGCATGTCATAAGATTGCGGAAACCCTTTTTTATGCATGATGCCACGCGACTCAAGCTCGGCGTTGGGGTATAAAAAGCCGTCAGTGGTCACGAGTGCAACTTTAGGATGATCTGGCCACCGTGTCAGCAGGGCTTTTAAAAGACGTGCGGTGGTACTTTTCCCCACGGCGACGCTGCCCGCGATGCCAATGACATAGGGCACATGATTTGAGACGGGCTGGGATAAAAACTCGTCTAGCACTTCCGTCCGGCTTTTGCGCGCTTTCACATAGAGATTAAGCAGCCGGGATAGAGGAAGATAAATATCGCGCACCTCATCCATCGACAAATGCTCGTTAAGGCCGCGCAAGCGGTCAATGTCATCTTCGGTGAGCGTCATGGGCACTGCATCCCTCAGTTCAGCCCATTGTTGACGCTCGAACGACAAATAAGGCGTTAGCGTTGCATTCATGATCCATGTGCCTTAAGCCAGTAAAGAGGGTGACGATACCGCAAACGAAAGGGAAGGAAAAGCGCCGACGATTGGCGTTGAGTGGGCGGGCTGGTTATTTTCGCAACAATCACGCGAAAAAATGCGCAAAAGACGAAAAAATCACCCATTTTTTTAAAATTCCCTATTGCACCCCTCAAATCCATGGCATAGAATGCGCAGCACTTGTCGCCGGCTTAGCTCAGTTGGTAGAGCAACTGACTTGTAATCAGTAGGTCGCCAGTTCGATTCCGGCAGCCGGCACCAAAATTTAGGTGGAATTCCCGAGCGGTCAAAGGGATCAGACTGTAAATCTGACGGCTCAGCCTTCGAAGGTTCGAATCCTTCTTCCACCACCATTTTCAAATTGTTTGAATAGCTCTACGAGTAACGATTGCGGGCATCGTATAATGGCTATTACCTCAGCCTTCCAAGCTGATGATGCGGGTTCGATTCCCGCTGCCCGCTCCACTCTTTTTAGAGTGCTGATATAGCTCAGTCGGTAGAGCGCACCCTTGGTAAGGGTGAGGTCGGCAGTTCAAATCTGCCTATCAGCACCATCCTCTCCAAGGTAACTTCAAGCCGTTTGATATATACTCAACAAACCTGATTGTTGGTTGTGTGGTCGTAATGCCACCGAAATACCGTGCTTAGAGGGACTGTCATGTCTAAAGAAAAATTTGAACGTACGAAAACGCACGTTAACGTTGGTACTATTGGCCACGTTGACCATGGTAAAACTACGCTGACCGCAGCTATCTGTACGGTACTTGCAAAAGTACACGGCGGTGCTGCTCGTGACTTCGCGTCAATCGATAACGCACCAGAAGAGCGTGATCGTGGTATCACCATCGCAACGTCTCACGTTGAGTACGATACGCCAAACCGTCACTACGCACACGTTGACTGCCCAGGACACGCTGACTATGTGAAAAACATGATCACCGGTGCGGCGCAGATGGACGGTGGTATCCTGGTTGTAGCAGCAACTGATGGCCCAATGCCACAGACGCGTGAGCACATCCTACTTGGCCGTCAGGTTGGTATTCCAAACATCATCGTGTTCATGAACAAATGTGACATGGTTGATGATGAAGAGCTGCTTGAGCTGGTTGAAATGGAAGTACGTGAACTACTTTCAGAGTACGACTTCCCAGGCGACGACTGCCCAGTAATCCAAGGTTCAGCGCTGGGTGCCCTGAACGGTGAAGAGCAGTGGGAGCAGAAGATCGTTGAGCTATCTGAAGCGCTGGATTCTTACATCCCAGAGCCAGAGCGTGCGATCGACAAGCCGTTCATCCTGCCAATCGAAGACGTATTCTCAATCCAAGGCCGTGGTACTGTAGTCACTGGTCGTGTTGAGCAAGGCATCATCACTGTGGGTGACGACGTTGAAATCGTGGGCATGAAAGACACCACCAAGACCACTTGTACGGGTGTTGAAATGTTCCGTAAGCTTCTAGACGAAGGCCGTGCGGGTGAGAACGTTGGTGTTCTTCTGCGTGGTACTAAGCGTGACGAAGTAGAGCGTGGTCAAGTACTGGCGAAGCCTGGTTCAATCACTCCGCACACCAAGTTCGAGTCAGAAGTATACGTACTGGGCAAAGACGAAGGTGGCCGTCATACGCCGTTCTTCAAAGGCTATCGTCCACAATTCTACTTCCGTACGACTGACGTGACCGGTACTATCGAGCTGCCAGAAGGCGTTGAGATGGTAATGCCTGGTGACAACATCAAGATGGTTGTTACGCTCATCGCACCTATCGCGATGGACGAAGGCCTACGTTTCGCTATCCGTGAAGGTGGCCGTACTGTAGGCGCTGGTGTTGTTGCTAACATCATTGAATAATGATTTGACGAAACACTAGTAAAAAGGGCATCATTTGATGCCCTTTTTCTGCGTTTGACGCTCCTATTGGTGTGAATTTAGCCAGCAGTCGTTAGCAAGCGCAGAGTTTAGTGATCGTATCGTGCTTGATTGAGACGTTATGGTCACCATGTGCCTTTGCCAAACACTGATTGTGGATGGCTGAAAAGGCACTGCCGTCTATGTAGACTTGTTACAGGTAGAATGTATGAAAGCGAACGCTGAGACCCAATCCGGTTCGATGGACATCCTTAAATGGGGTGTTGTTTTTGTCCTATTGGCCGCAGCCGTGATAGGGAATAGCCTGTACAGTGACGTGTCTGTGGTAGTGCGAGCTGCTGCCGTGGTGGTATTGGTTGCCGCTGCCGGTGGTGTCGCTGCACTCACGATGAAAGGAAAAGCTGCGATCACGTTTGCACGCGAATCGCGTATGGAAGTGCGTAAAGTGATTTGGCCAACCCGCCAAGAGACTTTACAGACTTCTCTCATCGTTCTGGCTGTTACTGTTGTTATGGCGCTCATCTTGTGGGGCGTTGACGGAATCATGGTCCGTCTAGTCCGCCTAATCACTGGCGTGTGAGGTAAAAGTACATGAGCGAAGCTCCCAAAAAACGTTGGTATGTGGTCCAGGCTTTCTCTGGTTTTGAAAGCCGTGTTGCGCAGTCACTGCGCGAACATATCAAAATGCACGAAATGGAAGACTATTTCGGGGAAGTCTTGGTGCCAACCGAAGAAGTGGTTGAAATGCGCCAGGGACAACGTCGCAAGAGCGAGCGTAAATTCTTCCCAGGTTATGTGCTCGTCCAAATGGTGATGAACGATGAATCTTGGCACTTGGTACGTGGTGTGCCACGTGTGATGGGTTTCATTGGTGGCACCTCAGATCGCCCAGCACCTATTTCTGATAAAGAAGCGGACTCTATTCTCAATCGCTTAGAAAAAGCGAGCGAGTCTCCGGTTCATAAAACCGTGTTTGAAGCGGGCGAAGTGGTGCGTGTGACCGAAGGACCGTTTGCAGACTTTAATGGTGTCGTAGAGCAAGTTGACTACGATAAGAACCGCCTTAAAGTCTCGGTGTCTATATTCGGCCGCGCGACCCCTGTTGAGCTGGAATTCGGTCAGGTAGAAAAAACCTGATCAAAAAAGCACCGCTAATGGTTGGCAAGGGCGCGAAATTTGACTATAATTTCGCGCCCTTTTGTTAAACGGGGAGTTTATCGCAAGATAGACGTTAGTACCCAAAATAAGGTAATTGAATAATGGCAAAGAAAGTAGAAGCTTACATCAAGCTGCAAGTTGCAGCGGGTGCAGCTAACCCATCGCCACCGGTTGGTCCTGCTCTGGGTCAACACGGTGTGAACATCATGGAGTTCTGTAAAGCGTTTAACGCGAAGACCGAATCTATCGAGAAAGGTCTACCAACTCCAGTTGTTATCACTGTATACAGTGACCGTTCTTTCACCTTCGTAACCAAGACTCCGCCAGCCGCGATTCTTCTTAAGAAAGCAGCAGGCGTGAAATCTGGTTCAGGTCGTCCGAACACTGAAAAAGTGGGTACCGTGACTGACGCGCAGATCCAAGAGATCGCAGAAACCAAAGCGGCAGACATGACCGGTGCGGACATCGAAGCGATGAAACGCTCCATTGCGGGTACTGCCCGTTCAATGGGCCTGAACGTAGAGGGTTAAGACAATGGCTAAAATGACTAAGCGCATGCGCGTAATCCGCGAAAAAGTTGATGTGACCAAAGAGTACGACATCAACGAAGCCGTTGCTCTACTGAAGGAACTGGCGACTGCAAAATTCGTTGAAAGTGTTGATGTTTCTGTCAACCTTGGCATCGATGCTCGTAAATCAGACCAAAACGTTCGTGGCGCGACTGTACTGCCTAACGGTACAGGCCGTGACATCCGTGTTGCTGTGTTCACACAAGGTGCGAACGCTGACGCGGCGAAAGAAGCGGGTGCTGATATCGTAGGTATGGAAGATCTTGCTGAGCAAGTGAAGAAAGGCGAAATGAACTTTGACGTCGTCGTCGCTTCACCAGACGCAATGCGCGTTGTTGGCCAGCTAGGTACCATCCTAGGCCCACGTGGCCTGATGCCAAACCCGAAAGTGGGTACTGTCACGCCTAACGTTGCTGAAGCGGTTAAAAACGCGAAAGCAGGTCAGGTTCGTTACCGTAATGATAAGAACGGCATCGTTCATACCACCATCGGTAAAGTTGACTTTGACGCAGACAGCCTGAAAGAAAACCTGGAAGCGCTGTTGGTGGCACTGAAGAAGGCGAAGCCAACTTCAGCTAAAGGTACTTACATCAAGAAAGTTAGCCTTTCAACAACCATGGGTGCTGGTGTTTCTCTAGACCAGAACTCTTTGGAAGCAAGCGTTAACTAATTGCGACAAGCGAGTGAGTAGTTTATACTCTCTCGCTTGACAATTTTATGGCTGAGTTTGCTTCGGCAAACTTCGTCCAAGACCGTAGGCGTTCATTACGAACTTAATATTTCCTACGTAGACGGTGCCAGAACATGATAGATTTCTCGTCTTTCTTGGATCTGCACCGTACAAGCTCTCTCTGCAAGGCTGTAGAGAGTGGTGTTAAACAATCCAGGAGCAAATCCAAATGGCTTTAAACCTTCAAGACAAAAAAGCAATTGTTGCTGAAGTCAACGAAGCTGCCAGTGGAGCCCTGTCTGCAGTAGTTGCTGATTCTCGCGGTGTTGCCGTTGACGCAATGACTTCTCTACGTAAAAAAGCGCGTGAAGCGGGCGTTTACATGAAAGTTGTGCGTAACACACTGGCTCGCCGTGCAGTTGAAGGCACTGAGTATGAGTGTCTGCAAGACACTTTTGTTGGCCCAACTCTGATTGCGTTTTCTAACGAGCACCCAGGTGCCGCTGCGCGTCTTTTCAAAGACTTCGCAAAAGAAAACAAAGAGTTTGAGGTTAAATCTGCTGCATTCGAAGGCGCGATCACTGACCCAGAGGTACTGGCGACACTGCCAACGTACGACGAAGCAATTGCACGCCTAATGATGGGCTTGAAAGAAGCTTCTGCCGGCAAGCTGGTTCGTACTATCGCCGCTGTTCGCGATCAAAAAGACGCGGCCTAATCGCCCGTTTAATTTGGTTGCTTAATCCTTTTATTGTTGACTTTAAAGAGAATTGTTATGTCTATCACTAACGAGCAAATCCTAGACGCAATTGCAGACATGTCTGTAATGCAAGTTGTTGAGCTTATCGAAGCTATGGAAGAAAAATTCGGCGTATCAGCGGCAGCAGCCGTTGTTGCTGGCGGTGCTGCTGAAGGCGGCGCGGCTGAAGAGCAAACCGAATTTGACGTTATCCTAACTGAAGCGGGTGCGAACAAAGTAGCCGTTATCAAAGCGGTACGTGGCGCAACTGGTCTAGGCCTGAAAGAAGCGAAAGCGCTTGTTGACGGCGCGCCTGCACCTCTGAAAGAAGGTGTTGAGAAAGAAGAAGCTGACGCGCTTAAAGCTCAGCTAGAAGAAGCTGGTGCTTCTGTTGAAGTTAAGTAATTTATACTTAATTTCCTAGCCTGAAAAGGCATTGGCTGGTGGCTAAAAAGCCACCGGCCTTTTTGCGCTGTAGGGCAGTAGTGAAATTTTCACCCCGTTTTATCACTGCTGACCATGCAAAAAAAATCAAAGCAAGCGCTTTGATTTTCCTACACTAAACGGTGGTTGTTTAGTCACTGTCCCTTGTACTGGACAGTTTGGGTCACTTATCAGCGAGCTGAGGAACCCTATGGTTTACTCTTATACCGAGAAAAAGCGTATCCGTAAGGATTTTGGTAAGCGTCCGCAAGTTCTGGACGTGCCATACTTGCTGTCGATCCAGCTTGAATCTTTTAAGAACTTTATCGAGCAGGATCCAGAAGGGCAATACGGTCTTGAAGCTGCCTTTCGCTCTGTCTTTCCAATTCAGAGCTACAACGGCAATTCCGAGCTGCAATACGTTAGCTATCGTCTCGGTGAGCCAGTTTTCGATGTCAAAGAATGCCAAATTCGCGGCGTAACCTATTCGGCCCCACTACGCGTCAAACTGCGCTTGGTGATGTTTGATAAGGATGCCCCGGCTGGTACCGTTAAAGACATCAAAGAACAAGAAGTCTATATGGGCGAAATTCCGCTCATGACTGAAAATGGTACCTTTGTCATCAATGGTACTGAGAGGGTTATCGTATCCCAGCTGCACCGTAGTCCGGGCGTCTTTTTCGACAGCGATAAGGGTAAAACCCATTCCTCAGGAAAAGTGCTATATAACGCACGCGTGATCCCATACCGTGGTTCATGGTTGGATTTCGAATTCGATCCTAAGGATATCGTATACGTTCGTATCGATCGTCGTCGTAAGCTGCCAGCTTCGATTATTCTGCGTGCGCTGGAATACACCACTGAAGAGATCCTAGACCTGTTCTTCGAAAAAGTTGTTTTCGAAGTAAAAGGCAAGTCTCTGGTGATGGAACTGGTGCCTGAGCGTCTACGTGGCGAAACCGCCAGCTTTGATATCGAAGCGGACGGTAAAGTCTACGTGGAGCAGGGTCGTCGAATCACTGCGCGTCATATCCGTCAGTTGACGAAAGATAACGTTGATCACATCGAAGTGCCAGTTGAGTACATTGCGGGCAAGATTTCTGCGCGTGAGTATGTCAATCAGGACACAGGTGAAGTGATTGTCTCGGCTAACCAAGAGGTCAGCCTGGAGACACTGGCGCAGTTGTCGCAAGCAGGTCACAAACGTATCGAAACCCTGTTTACCAATGACCTGGACCATGGCCCGTACATGTCCGATACCTTGCGTATCGACAACACCACGGATCGTCTCACGGCGCTAGTCGAAATCTATCGCATGATGCGTCCTGGCGAGCCGCCAACGCGTGAAGCAGCCGAGCAACTGTTTGAGAGCCTGTTCTTCTCAGATGACCGCTATGATTTATCATCTGTTGGTCGTATGAAGTTCAACAGCTCGTTGGGTCGTGACGACCTCACCGGGCCTGGCGTACTGAGCAAAGAAGACATCATCGAGGTGATGCGTAAACTTATCCATATCCGTAACGGTATTGGTGAAGTGGACGATATTGATCACCTGGGTAACCGCCGTATTCGCTCTGTGGGTGAAATGGCAGAAAACCAGTTCCGTGTTGGTTTGGTACGTGTAGAGCGTGCCGTTAAAGAGCGTTTGAGCTTGGGCGATCTCGATAACGTGATGCCACAAGACTTGATTAACGCCAAGCCTATCTCTGCGGCAGTGAAAGAGTTCTTTGGTTCTTCGCAGCTGTCACAGTTTATGGACCAAAACAACCCATTGTCTGAGGTGACGCATAAGCGTCGTATCTCTGCCTTGGGTCCAGGTGGTCTGACGCGTGAGCGCGCCGGCTTTGAAGTGCGTGACGTTCATGCGACGCACTACGGTCGTCTTTGTCCGATCGAAACACCGGAAGGGCCGAACATCGGTCTGATTAACTCACTGTCTGCGTTTGCGCGTTGCAACGCTTATGGCTTCCTCGAAACACCTTACCGGAAAGTCGTTGACGGTAAAGTGACGAATCAAATCGATTACTTGTCAGCAATTGAAGAAGGTCACTACGTCATTGCGCAGGCAAACGCCGCGTTAAATGAAGATGGCTCATTCACTGACGAACTGATCACGGCGCGTAAGACAGGCGAATCAGGCTTGCACCCACGAGACCATGTCCAGTACATGGACGTTGCGACCAACCAGGTCGTATCGGTGGCTGCTTCTCTGATCCCGTTCCTTGAGCATGACGATGCGAACCGTGCCTTGATGGGCGCGAACATGCAACGTCAGGCCGTGCCAACATTGCGTGCGCAAAAGCCGCTGGTTGGTACGGGTATCGAGCGTAATGTCGCCGTTGACTCGGGTGTTACCGCGGTAGCAAAACGTGGCGGTACCATTCAGTCCGTTGACGCCTCACGTATCGTAGTAAAAGTGAATGAAGATGAATTGGTACCAGGCGAAGCCGGTATCGACATCTACAGCTTGATCAAATACACACGTTCTAACCAGAACACCTGTATTAACCAGCGTCCAACAGTGATGCCGGGCCACGAAGTGGCAAAAGGTGATGTACTGGCTGACGGCCCATCGACTGACTTGGGCGAGCTGGCACTGGGTCAGAACATGCGTATCGCGTTTATGCCGTGGAATGGTTACAACTTTGAGGATTCCATCCTTATTTCTGAGCGTGTTGCTCAGGAAGACCGTTTGACCACTATCCACATTCAAGAGCTGTCTTGTGTGGCGCGTGACACCAAGCTGGGTAGCGAAGAAATCACCGCGGATATTCCAAACGTGGGTGAAGCTGCGCTGTCTAAGCTGGATGAGTCAGGTGTGGTGTATATCGGTGCCGAAGTGAAAGGCGGCGATATCATGGTCGGCAAAGTGACGCCAAAAGGCGAAACACAACTGACACCAGAAGAGAAGCTGCTGCGTGCCATTTTCGGTGAAAAAGCGTCTGACGTGAAAGACTCGTCACTGCGTGTACCGAATGGTGTGTCTGGTACGGTTATCGATGTACAAGTCTTTACTCGCGATGGCGTAGAGAAAGACAAGCGTGCACTCGAAATCGAAGAAATGCAGTTGAAAGAAGCCAAGAAAGACCTGACCGAGGAGTTCTCTATCCTTGAAGGCGGTCTGATGGCGCGTGTTCGCACACTGCTTTCTCAAGCCGGTTATACCGACAACCAGCTCGACGGCATGGATCGTCAGACCATGTTGACGCAAACGCTGGATGATGAAGCACAGCAAACCCAGCTTGAGCAATTGGCTGAGCAATACGACGAAATCAAAGCCGACTTTGATAAGAAATTCGACACCAAGCGTCGCAAGATCACTCAAGGTGATGACCTTGCCCCAGGCGTGTTGAAGATTGTTAAAGTCTACCTTGCGGTGAAACGTCGCATTCAGCCAGGCGATAAGATGGCCGGTCGTCACGGTAACAAAGGTGTTATCTCTAAGATCAACCCGATCGAAGATATGCCTTACGACGAGTCAGGCGAGCCTGTTGACTTAGTGCTGAACCCACTGGGTGTTCCTTCGCGGATGAACATCGGTCAGATCCTAGAAACACACTTGGGTCTGGCGGCGAAAGGTATTGGTGACAAGATCAATCGCATGCTCAAAGAGCAGCAGGAACTGGCGAAATTCCGTGAGTTCTTGCAGAAGGTCTATGATCTGGGTGAGACCCGTCAGGAAGTGGACATCAGTAAACTGACTGACGAGGAAGTTCGCACGTTGATCAATAACCTGCGTGATGGTCTGCCAACCGCGTCTCCTGTCTTTGATGGTGCGCCTGAGCCGGTTGTCAAAGAGCTATTGAAACTGGGTGATTTGCCAGAGTCAGGTCAGCTTGACCTTTACGATGGCCGCACGGGTGAGAAGTTTGAGCGTCCAGTAACCGTGGGTTACATGTACATGCTGAAACTCAACCACCTTGTTGACGATAAGATGCACGCCCGTTCAACAGGCTCTTACAGCTTGGTAACTCAGCAGCCGCTGGGTGGTAAGGCACAGTTCGGTGGTCAGCGCTTCGGTGAGATGGAAGTATGGGCACTGGAAGCATACGGTGCTGCCTATACCCTGCAAGAAATGCTCACCGTGAAGTCGGATGACGTTAATGGCCGTACCAAGATGTATAAAAACATCGTTGATGGCGACCATCGTATGGAGCCGGGCATGCCGGAATCTTTCAACGTATTGCTGAAAGAAATCCGCTCGTTGGGTATCAACATCGAGCTGGAAGACGAGTAAGCCACGCGCTACTCTCTCCGGTAAGAATATGAAGGCGCTGCCGGTCAGCGCCTTTATGGGTCAACTCCTCACAGGAGCCGATTGTGAAAGACTTACTTAAGTTTCTGAAAGCACAACATAAGACCGAAGAATTTGATTCAATCAAGATCGGTCTTGCCTCACCTGACATGATTCGTTCATGGTCGTTTGGTGAAGTGAAAAAGCCAGAAACCATTAACTACCGTACCTTTAAGCCTGAACGTGACGGTTTGTTCTGTGCACGTATCTTTGGCCCGGTCAAAGACTATGAGTGTCTTTGCGGTAAGTACAAGCGCCTCAAGCACCGCGGCGTCATTTGTGAAAAATGTGGCGTTGAAGTTACTCAGACCAAAGTACGCCGTGAGCGTATGGGTCACATTGAGCTGGCTTCTCCTGTTGCCCACATTTGGTTCCTGAAGTCGCTGCCATCGCGCATCGGCTTGCTGATGGACATGCCACTGCGTGACATCGAGCGCGTGCTTTACTTTGAGTCGTACATTGTTATTGAACCAGGCATGACCAACCTCGAGCGTGGTCAGATGATGTCTGAAGAACAATATCTAGACGCACTCGAAGAGTGGGGCGACGAATTTGACGCGCGCATGGGCGCTGAAGCAGTCAAAGCACTGCTGGCGAACATGGATCTGTCGGTTGAGACAGAACAAATGCGTGAGCAGCTCGAAGAGACCAACTCTGAGACCAAGCGTAAGAAGATCACCAAGCGTTTGAAGCTGGTTGAATCCTTCTTGCAATCAGGTAACAACCCTGAGTGGATGATCCTGACCGTGCTGCCTGTGTTGCCGCCGGATCTGCGTCCATTGGTGCCGTTGGATGGTGGTCGCTTTGCGACGTCAGATCTTAACGATCTGTATCGCCGCGTGATCAACCGTAACAACCGTTTGAAGCGCCTGCTTGATCTTGCTGCCCCAGACATCATCGTGCGCAACGAAAAGCGCATGCTGCAAGAGTCTGTGGATGCGATGCTGGATAACGGCCGTCGTGGTCGTGCGATCACCGGTTCGAATAAGCGTCCGCTGAAATCGCTGGCTGACATGATCAAAGGTAAGCAGGGTCGTTTCCGTCAGAACCTGCTGGGTAAACGTGTTGATTACTCTGGCCGTTCGGTGATTACCGTGGGTCCATACTTGCGCCTGCATCAGTGTGGTCTGCCAAAGAAAATGGCACTTGAGCTGTTTAAACCGTTTATCTACGGCAAGCTTGAGACCCGTGGTCTGGCGACCACCATCAAAGCCGCCAAGAAGATGGTTGAGCGCGAAGAAGCCGTGGTATGGGATATCTTGGATGAAGTCATCCGTGAACACCCTGTGCTGCTAAACCGTGCACCAACGCTTCACCGTTTGGGTATCCAAGCGTTTGAACCTGTGCTTATCGAAGGTAAGGCGATTCAGCTACACCCATTGGTGTGTGCGGCCTATAACGCCGACTTCGATGGTGACCAGATGGCGGTTCACGTACCGCTGACGCTGGAAGCGCAGCTCGAAGCGCGTGCGTTGATGATGTCAACCAACAACATTCTTTCGCCAGCATCGGGTGATCCTATCATTGTACCGTCTCAGGACGTGGTACTGGGTCTTTATTACATGACCCGTGAGAAGGTGAACGGCAAAGGCGAAGGCATGTACCTGGCAGGTCCAGGCGAAGCTGAAAAAGTTTACCGTACCGGTCATGCTGAACTGCATAGCCGTGTAAAAGTGCGCATCAAGCAAATCGATATCGATGAGATGGGTGCACGCACTGAGAAAGAAGCGCTCGTCGATACCACCGTCGGTCGTGCCATGCTGTGGACTATTGTTCCGGACGGCCTGCCCTACGAGTTGGTTAACCAGCCGCTAGGCAAAAAGCAAATCTCTAATTTGCTCAACACGTGCTACCGTAAGCTGGGTCTGAAAGATACGGTTATCTTTGCTGACCAAATCATGTACACCGGTTTTGCCTATTCCGCGCTATCGGGCACCTCTGTCGGCATCGACGACATGGTGATCCCACAAGCGAAATACGATCTGATTGAAGCGGCTGAAAGCGAAGTTGCGGAAATCCAAGAGCAATTCCAGTCGGGTCTGGTGACCGCTGGTGAGCGCTATAACAAAGTGATCGATATTTGGGCGGCGGCGAACGAGCAAGTCGCGAAAGCCATGATGGATAACCTGTCTAATGAGACAGTGATTAACCGTGACGGTGAAGAAGAGACGCAAAGCTCGTTCAACAGCGTATATATGATGGCCGATTCCGGGGCGCGTGGTTCTGCCGCACAGATCCGTCAGCTGGCGGGTATGCGTGGTCTGATGGCGAAGCCAGATGGCTCTATCATCGAAACGCCAATCACCGCGAACTTCCGTGAAGGTCTGAACGTACTGCAGTACTTTATCTCTACGCACGGTGCGCGTAAGGGTCTCGCCGATACCGCACTGAAGACAGCGAACTCAGGCTACCTGACGCGTCGCCTGGTTGACGTTGCCCAAGACGTGGTGGTGACCGAAACCGATTGTGGTACCGAAGGTGGTATCCACATGATGGCGGTTATCGAAGGTGGGGACGTAAAAGAAGCCCTGCGTGAGCGTGTGCTGGGTCGTGTGGTGGCTGAAGATGTGCTTAAGCCGGGCACAGAAGAAGTGCTGGCGCCACGTAACACCCTGTTGGACGAGAAATGGTGTGACATTCTTGAGCATCACTCTGTCGACAAGGTAAAAGTGCGCTCTGTCGTGACCTGTGAAACTGACTTTGGTTGTTGTGCGAACTGTTACGGCCGTGACTTGGCACGTGGTCACTTGGTTAACCACGGCGAGTCTGTGGGTGTTATCGCCGCACAGTCTATCGGTGAGCCAGGCACACAGCTGACCATGCGTACCTTCCACATCGGTGGTGCGGCATCGCGTGCAGCAGCAGAAAACAACATCCAGGTGAAGAACAAAGGTTCTATGCACCTGCACAATGTGAAATCTGTGACCAATAGCGACGGTAAGCTAGTGATTACCTCGCGTGCGTCAGAGATGACCATTGTGGATGAGTTTGGCCGTACCAAAGAGAGCTACAAAGTCCCTTACGGTGCCATGCTGAGCAAGCAAGACGGCGAAGCCGTTGAAGCCGGCGACGTGGTAGCTAACTGGGACCCACACACCATGCCAATCATCACTGAGGTAGAAGGTAGCCTTCGCTTCGTGGATATGATTGATGGTGCGACTATGCAGCGTCAAACGGACGAGCTCACGGGTCTGTCTTCTATCGTGGTTATGGATGCCTCTGAGCGCCCATCATCCGGTAAAGACAAGCGTCCTGCGGTGAAGTTGGTGGATGCACAAGGCAACGATGTGATGGTACCTGGCACTGATATGCCAGTTCAGTACTTCTTGCCTGGTAAAGCGATCGTTCAACTGGACGACGGCGCAAGCGTTGGTATTGGTGACACCCTTGCTCGTATCCCGCAAGAAAGCGGCGGTACCAAGGATATCACTGGTGGTCTACCACGTGTTGCTGACCTGTTTGAAGCACGTAAGCCAAAAGAGCCTGCTATCTTGGCAGAGATCACAGGTACTGTTTCCTTCGGTAAAGAAACCAAAGGTAAGCGCCGCCTGATTATCACGCCAGAAGAGGGTAAAGCTTACGAAGAGATGATTCCAAAATGGCGTCAGCTCAACGTATTCGAAGGTGAAAAAGTCGAGAAAGGTGATGTGATCGCAGACGGTCCTGAATCACCACACGACATTCTGCGTTTGCGTGGCATTCACGCGGTAGCAGAATACATCACTAACGAAGTCCAAGACGTTTACCGTCTGCAGGGTGTTAAGATCAACGATAAGCACATCGAGACCATCGTGCGTCAGATGCTGCGTAAAGTGACCATTAAGTCTGCCGGTGATACGGAGTTCTTGGAAGGCGAGCAGGTGGAATACTCACGTGTGATGATTGCTAACCGTGATCTCGAAGCGGAAGGCAAGCAGCCGGCGACCTTTGGTCGTGATCTGCTGGGTATCACCAAAGCCTCGTTGGCGACTGAGTCATTCATCTCAGCGGCATCGTTCCAGGAAACCACGCGCGTGCTGACTGAAGCAGCCGTGGCAGGTAAGCGTGATGACTTGCGTGGTCTGAAAGAGAACGTGATTGTGGGTCGTCTGATCCCAGCCGGTACCGGCTTCGCGTATCACAAAGACCGTCAAGCAAAACGTGCCGAGCCAGAGCAGCCAGTAGCCCCTCAGGTCGATGCAGAGCAAGCTTCGCAAGATCTTGCTGCACTACTGAACGCGGGTCTGAACGACGATAGCTAAGCGTGGAAGCGTTGATAACATCAACGCCCACAGCGAAATAAAAAGGCACCTCTTCGGAGGTGCCTTTTGTTTATCTGGCGTGTGGGGTTGTCAGTGACGACAGCAACAAAAAAGCCGCCTAGGTTGGCGGCGTTATACAGCTGACAGGCAGGTTGACTTACGCACCCGGTGGGTGAGCAAGGCTGTCGGCAATGACGCGAATTAGGGTATCTTCTAACTCAAAACGCTGCTCTAACCACTCGCCAATCGCAGACATATCTTGATCGAAATCCGTGGCGTCATAATCATCATCGTCGAGGTCGATCGCGCTAAATTTATCGTTGTAGTCCAACAGTGGATCGGTCGTATCGACAATACGGAAATAGAGGTTGTCGGTCTCTTTGGTGGCAGAGAAGCCTGTCGACTGCCAACGCTCCATGACCATGTTATAAATTTTGAAGTGACCGGTGGAGATGTAATCGACTAGGTAGTCACAAAAACGGTCAAGCTCGGCTTTGGTTGGCAAGGCTTGCTTCTTTTTCGCGGCCACGCCGGCCACATTGTAATACTCCACCAACAGTTGGCGACGTAGCTCGAGCCAGTAATCGATAACCTCGTCGTAACCGCTCCATTGTGCTTTGGTTCGTTCGAGTTGTCTCAGCATGATCGGTATCCTCGTGATCGATCAGCGAATGAATGGCACTATAAAAGGCCAGCTGAAAATTAACGGGCTGCTCAATCCTTTGCATCACGTTATAAAGCTAGATTGCCAGTATTCAAGTATAGCTGCAAGGCTAAGGAAGTGACCATGTCTCAGAATCAACAAGCCGTCTATGTGTGCGCGATTACCAAGGGCAAACTCTGGCTACCCAAAGGGGAGCTGCCATGTATCCCCTTGTCGCAGTTACCCTTTTCTGGCGGTGAAACCGTAACAGTCGGTGATTATCAGCACACGCCCGTCGTGGGGGTATTTAATTGTAACCCGATGCTTCCCCATGATGAGATGGCGGGTTTACGAGACTTACTTCCCTCCCTGTCAGCCGACTTATTTGCATTAGTGGGGTGTGTGGTTCAGCTCGATTATATGCGCCAGCAGCAAGCATTCTGTGGTCGTTGTGGTCAGCGCACTGCGTTCGACGCTCAGGCGGTGGCGATGCGGTGCGCTAACTGTCAGCGTCACGATTATCCGCGTGTCTCGCCGTGTGTGATTGTGGCGGTGCGCGATGATAAGCGGTTACTACTGGCACAACATCCAAGGCATAAAACCGGGATGTATACCGTGATTGCTGGGTTCGTCGAGCCCGGAGAAACGCTCGAACAGTGTGTGGCGCGCGAGGTCGAGGAGGAGACGGGGATTCAGGTTAAAAATATCCGTTATATGGATAGCCAGCCTTGGGCGTTTCCCTCTAATTTGATGATGGGCTTTTTAGCAGAGTATGCGGGCGGTGAGCTAAAGCCTGACTACGAAGAGCTCAGTGACGCACAATGGTTTGATTGCGACGCCCTACCGCCAGTGGCGCCAAGGGGGACGATTGCCCGACGCTTGATTGAGGCCAGTTGCACCTGGGCGCAGGCATAAAAAAACCCGGCCGTAGGGGAGCCGGGGTAAGATGCGAACATATTGTCTTTCGTAGACCTATTGTCGTTATGGGTCGGTTGTAACATGCGGTTAAATGATCAGCAATCCTTTGCTGCCCCTAGGTGACAGTTTTATGATCCTGTTAACAAAGCTTGGCTTTTGTTGCTACCGCACAGTGATACAATGAGCGCCACTATTCGCACACAGGTTTAACACAATGACCGAATTAAAAAACGATCGTTATTTACGCGCCCTTTACAAGCAGTCAGTCGATTGCACCCCCGTATGGATGATGCGCCAAGCGGGTCGCTATCTACCGGAGTATCGTGAATTGCGTGCGCAAGCGGGGGATTTTTTGTCATTGTGTAAAAACGCCGAGCTGGCTTGCGAAGTCACCATGCAGCCACTGCGTCGTTTCGATTTAGATGCGGCGATCTTGTTCTCAGACATCCTCACCATTCCGGATGCGATGGGGCTCGGGCTGTACTTTGAAACGGGCGAGGGACCCAAGTTTTCCCGCCCCATCACTTGTAAAGCCGACGTGGATAAAATTGGCATGCCTGATCCCGAAGGGGAACTGCAGTATGTAATGAATGCGGTACGTACCATCCGTCGTGAGTTAAACGGTGACGTGCCGTTAATTGGTTTTTCGGGAAGCCCGTGGACCTTGGCGACCTACATGGTGGAAGGTGGCACCTCAAAAGCCTTTACCAAAATTAAGAAGATGATGTATGCCGAGCCTCAAACTCTGCATGCCTTACTCGATAAACTCGCTGACAGCGTGACCAGTTATTTGAATGCGCAAATTAAGGCCGGCGCTCAGTCGGTTATGGTGTTTGATACCTGGGGGGGCGTGCTCACGCCACGCGACTACAACGACTTTTCTTTGCAGTATATGCAGAAAATCGTTGATGGCCTTATTCGCGAAAATGACGGTCGCCGTGTCCCTGTTACCTTGTTCACCAAAAATGCGGGGATGTGGTTAGAGCATATCGCGGCCACAGGGTGCGACGGTGTGGGACTAGACTGGACCATTAACATTGCGGATGCCAAAGCGCGAATTGGCGACAAAGTGGCGCTGCAAGGCAATATGGATCCATCGATGCTCTATGCGAGCCCAGAGCGCATTCGCCAAGAGGTCGCCACCATCCTCGAAGGGTTTGGAGAGGGCACGGGCCATGTGTTTAACCTTGGGCATGGCATTCATTTGGATGTGCCGCCAGAAAACGCAGGCGCCTTTATTGACGCGGTGCATGAACTCTCGCGCCCTTACCACGATTAGTCAAACACGCTCGCCGTCTGGCGAGCGTTGTGCTTTTTAGCCTCAATCGTATAAAGCCTGTTGAACGTGATAACGCATGGCGGGCACCACCTGCTCTTCAAACCACGGATTGCGGCGCAGCCATAAGCTATTTCTGGGAGAAGGGTGAGGCAGTGCAAAGGTATGAGGGGCCCACTTTTGCCAGTGCTTGACGGTCTCGGTCAAAGTTTTGGGTTTATTGGCTAAATAGTACTGCTGTGCATATTGGCCAATCAGCAAGGTTACCGCAACATGAGGAAGGTGCGCTTTGATTGCCTGGTGCCATACGGGGGCGCAGATACGCGCCGGCGGTAGATCGCCCGATTTACCTTTGCCGGGATAACAAAAGCCCATAGGCATGATGGCAAATAAATCCGACTGATAAAACTGCTCACGTGTGACCCCCAGCCATTCACGCAGGCGGTCGCCACTGGGGTCATTAAACGGCAGCCCACTCTCATGGACACGTCTACCTGGTGCTTGGCCGATAATCAGAACGCGAGCGTCAGCACTGGCCTGGATCACCGGCCGAGGGCCGTCTGCTAGCCAATGCTGACACAAACGGCATTCACGTGCTGCGGCTAAAGCCGTGTCTAAATCCGGAAAGAGCATTAGTACCCTTTGTCAAAGTCGACAGTGTGAATCAGAGGCTGGCCTGCATGCCAGCGACGATAATTATCCGCAAAGAGCGCAAAAACCTGCTCAGGAAAACTGACGGCAGCAATATGTGGCGTCACGCTCACGTTGGGGTGTGTCCAAAAGGGGTGCTGCTTCGGCAGCGGCTCTTGTTGCATCACATCCAAGACCGCCAGGCGTAGTTTTTTGTTGTCTAAAGCGTCGAGCAGGGCGAGCTCATCCACGGTCGCGCCACGGCCAACGTTAATAAACAAGAGATGTTGCCCATGCTGCCAAAAAACTGCATTCAGGCATTGGTATGTGGCTGGCGTCGCGGGCAAGGTACTGACCAAAACATCTACCTCGCCCAAGCGTTGCTGTAATGCTGGCAGCGTCAGTGTGTGATCAAAGCTATCGACTGGCCGCCCATCTTGGTTGACGCCAAGTACCGTCATGCCAAAGGCGTGTGCGACGGTCGCGATATGCTGGCCAATCGCCCCTGTGCCTATGATGGCGAGCGTTTGCCCTCGCAATGACTGATAGGGCTGAGGCTGCCAGTGACACTGCGCTTGTTGCTTCGCGTACTGACCAATATGTCGGCTTTCATTGAGCACAAACCCGAAGACATATTCGGCCATCAGTGCCCCGAATATGCCGCGCACGTTGGTGAGTTGATAATGACGGAAAGGGGCTTTAATCAGGGCATCGGTACCGGCAAAGGTCGACTGGAGCCAACGCAAGGCCTTGGCTTTGGGCAATAGCGGGGCCGCAAGCGGCGGATCGGCCAACCAGATACTGGCCTCCTCTGCGGATGAGGTGATAGCGAGATCGGGGAGCTGAGCCGTTTCAATCAACTGGTGATAAGTCTCGGCATGCTCGCTGACAACGTAAATTTTATCCACAAAGGCTCCTTTTTATGGTGGGGGGAATCAAGTACACTGAGCGCATTCTATGAGGATAACACTCCTTCTCGCTATTAAAGATCAACTGGCTATGTTACGAAACCCTTTACAACTACGTTTGGAAAAATGTGAGAATTGGCAGCATATTTGTTTTATGGCTGCGCTGGTGGAGCGTATGGTGCCCAACTATGCCCTTTACTGTGCGCAAACCGAGTTTGCTGATCCCCAAGCGTTTCGCAATATTCTCGATGCAGTGTGGGAGTCGCAAACAGTCAAAACGGCCAAGATTGATTTTGAGCGGCAGCTGGAGAAGCTGGAGCCATTGATCCCGGTGGCTGACGATGAGGCCATTTACCTGACCTACCCGGCAATTGATGCTTGCATCGCCTTGTCTCAGCTTCTTCACGCCCTGTTGGATCGTGATGAAATACTCCCTATTACCCTGAAAGTCTCTCAGCAATCTATCCACAGCGTAGCGCAGCTAGAAGAGGCGCAAACGGGTGAGGCGGTGACGGATGAGAATCAAAAGACGTTTGAAGCGGTTTGCGAAGAATGGGATGCCCAATGGGCCATTTTTCGCGTGCTGAAAAGTGCGGAAAGCCGTGATGTGGAGATGATCAAAAGCATTCGTCAAGAGCTGCGTGAGGCGGGCGTGAGTAACCTTGGGTTAAGTGTCGAGTAAGCACACTTTATCCGAGAAAAGGCGGCGCAAGCCGCCTTTTCTGATCATGACTCATCCGTATGTCGCTGCACCGGTGGTTCATCGTCATCTTGGCTTTCAATCATGTTGTGCTGCTTCTTCCAAGCATCCCAACGCTGATAAGCGAGTTGTTGCATATCGGTGACCGTGTCCGCCTCATCGATGATTTCTCGCCCCGTTAAGTACTCAAACACATCCTCCAAGGTGATAATACCTTGCACCGTGCCATATTCATCGACAATCATCGCCAACTGGGCGCGGCGGATCATCAATATATCAAACGCTTGCAAAACACTGTTGCCGGGAAGGATCACCGCGAGGGGGCGCATGAGATTGCCTATCGGCGTTTGGCCAGCGCCTTGGGTTTTGGCTTCATAGATATTGGACTTGTGGACAAAGCCTAGAATATCGTCACGCTGTTCACCGTAAACCAGTGGGCGAGAGAATGGGCAGTCACCGTGTTCGTCGAGGAAGGTATTCACATCCATCTCGGCAGGAATGCGAAACAGGACCGGGCGCGGTGTCATCAGCTGTGTTGCGGGCAGGTCACGTAACTTCAGCATGTTATGAAGCATTTGCGTTTCGTCCTCACCCATTTCTCCACTTTCTGAGGCCAGCATCGCCATCGCTGAGATTTCGTCCCGCAGTTTAACATGGGTAGTGTCCGCACTAAGTCGCTTGGTAATTTGTTCAGACAGCCAAACGAATGGCGTCAGCGCCCACACCATCCACTTGAGTACCAGCGCCGCGCCAGGTGCCAATTGCGGCCAGAAGTTCGCGCCAATGGTTTTAGGGATGATTTCTGAGAGAAGCAGAATCGCAAGCGTCAATACGGCAGAGAAAACCCCGACCCACGCATCGCCAAACACGTGAGCCGCTTGCGCCCCCGCGCCAGCTGCCCCGACTGTATGGGCGATGGTATTGAGGGTTAAAATGGAGGCCAAAGGGCGATCAATATCCTTCTTAAGCGCATTGAGCCGCTCGGCAGCAGGATGCGCTTGATGGCGCAGGTTCGCTATGTAGCTGGGGGTGATACTAAGCAAAATCGCTTCGAGCACAGAGCAGATGAATGAGACACCAATAGAAAGCGAAATAAAAAGAACCAGAATGAGCATAGGTTTCCGGAGTTAAAAGCCAATCAACACCCTAAAGATCAGGCCATTGGCGGGCTTTTACAACCATTCAACTGAGAAAAAACGCAACAAATTGTGAGATCGCGCTCAGTTTGTGGTTAAAGAGCCTCCATATAGTCTCACCAAGCGCCACAAACCTTTGCCAGCCGGGCTTCTTTTGAATTAGAGTGACTTCGTCTCTAAAAAACCTAGAAGGGAAGACATAATGAACAAGACCCAACTGATCGACCTGATCGCGGAAAAAGCAGACCTTTCAAAAGCACAAGCGAAAACAGCTTTGGAAGCGACTTTGGGCGGTATTGAAGGCGCCTTAAAAGAAGGCGAGCAGGTACAACTGATTGGCTTCGGTACGTTTAAGCTTAACCACCGTGCAGCACGCACCGGTCGTAACCCACAAACGGGTCAAGAAATTCAAATCGCTGCAGCAAACGTCCCTGCGTTTGTCGCAGGTAAAGCGTTAAAAGACGCGGTTAAGTAAGCACGCATGCTGATGTCGCCATAGCCTCCTGCTATGGCGTTTTTGTCTCTGAGCCCGCCATGCGATTTTACCTCTGTATACTTGTCTTAGTAATGGCACTGACAGGCTGTTCTAGCGGTAAGCCGCCAAAGCCCGTCACTCATACTACCGCATTCTCAGCGGGAGATTATCGCGCCGTTTATTGGCTAGATAGCCAACAAGGGCAGGTTATCGGTTTAGCGGAGAAAGCGTGGCAAGGCGATTACGGTCAGTACCGCAGTGAATATGCTTGGCGAGCGGGTAGTCTGCGTGCGTTAAAGCGTGAAGGGAAAAAGCTGGTCGATAACCGCTTGGTGCCCTTTTCGATGCACGTACGGTTTGACGCCAATGGTGAGCCGGTTTTCCAGCGCTATCATCAAGGTGATGCGCTGTTGCCTTTAGACAGTGCGACTTTATCCCGCCTGTATCAAGAAGCGAATCAAATTGAGCACCAAGCGCAGGCGCAATTAGCCAACAATGTCTCGGTGCTGCAAGCGCAGCGACAAGGTGAATATTGGCTTGATTGCGACGACGACCGTCAGCGTTGGGCGTTTCCCGAGACGATGACACCGTCTTTAGTGCAGCGTCTCAACCAGCCTGGCACGTTTGTGATTGCAGGAGGGAGCCCAAGTATCGGTCGCGACCAGATAGACTTTTTGGTACATGTCGAGGGGGAAAAGCGTTGTTTACAGCGCCCTCGCTTACTGGATGAGTAAAGTGAAGAGCGGTGAAAAAATGCGCCTACTTGGCGCATTTTTTATATCATGTGTTGCGACAATTATGCCATTTGCTCGCGTGAAACGGCGCGGTGGGCGATGTCACAGCGGTAGAAACAACCGGGCCAATGAATCAAGGCCGCGAGCGCGTCAGCCCCTTGTTTTGCCGTGGTCACATTCTCACCTAATGCGGTAGCACAGAGTACACGCCCGCCAGCGGTCACGATATCGCCGTCTTTTAGCGCGGTACCTGCGTGAAACACTTTGGCCGTCTCACTATCGGTGGGCAACCCAGTGATACGATCGCCTTTTCGATACTCACCTGGATAGCCGCCAGCGGCTAAGACCACACCCACGGCTGCACGCGGATCCCAGTGAGACTCGACCTTATCAAGGCGTCCCTCTGTGCCCGCCAAGCAAAGCGCAACCAAGTCAGATTGCAAGCGCATCATAATTGGTTGGGTTTCCGGATCGCCGAAGCGACAGTTAAACTCGATCACTTTTGGGGTGCCATCGGCGGTAATCATGAGTCCTGCGTACAAAAAGCCGGTGTAGGGCACACCGTCTTCGTGCATCCCTTTCACGGTGGGCATGATCACCTCTTCCATCACGCGTTGGTGAATCGCATCGGTCACCACAGGGGCGGGTGAGTATGCACCCATCCCGCCGGTATTCAGGCCGGTATCGCCTTCACCAACCCGTTTGTGATCTTGGCTGGTGGCCATGGGGAGCACATGCTCGCCATCCACCATGACGATAAAGCTTGCTTCTTCACCTTGCAGGAATTCCTCGATGACCACACGGTGGCCTGCTTCACCAAATGCATTACCCGAGAGCATATCGCGTACCGCGTCGGTGGCTTCTTGCTCGGTCATTGCCACAATGACGCCCTTACCGGCGGCCAAGCCATCGGCTTTGACCACAATGGGCGCACCTTTTTCAGCGATGTAGGCTAGCGCGGGCTCAACCGTAGAAAAGGTTTGGTAGTCAGCGGTGGGAATACCGTGACGTGCCAAAAAGTCTTTACTGAAGGCTTTTGAGCCTTCAAGTTGTGCCGCTGCTTGAGTAGGGCCAAAGATAGCCAAGCCGTGTTCACGGAAGGCATCGACCACGCCCAAGACCAGTGGCGCTTCTGGGCCCACGATGGTTAAGCCAATCTGTTGCTCGCGCGCAAAGGCCAGCAATCCCTCAACGTCATCAGCAGCAATGGCGATATTGCTGACTTTTTCCTCGTGGGCGGTGCCGGCATTGCCCGGTGCGCAATATACGATTTCAACGTTTGATGACTGCGCGGCTTTCCACGCCAGGGCATGTTCACGGCCACCGCCACCAATCACTAATACCTTCATGTTTTCTCCTTCATACCCACTTAGTGGCGGAAATGGCGCATACCGGTAAAGACCATCGCCATGCCATGCTCATTGGCGGCGGCAATCACTTCTTCATCACGCATCGAACCACCCGGTTGGATCACGCAGGTGATCCCAGCGTTTGCCGCAGCATCAATGCCGTCACGGAAAGGGAAGAAAGCATCGGAGGCCATCACGCTACCGGCCACTTCGAGATGCTCATCGGCCGCTTTAATACCGGCTATTTTCGCCGAGTAGACGCGGCTCATTTGGCCGGCGCCGACGCCAATGGTCATGCTGTCTTTAGCATACACAATCGCGTTCGATTTCACGTATTTTGCCACTTTCCAGCAAAATAGCGCATCGTTTAGCTCTTTGTCTGTGGGCTGGCGCTCAGTGACAATACGCAAATCGTCTAAGCCGACCATGCCTTGGTCGCGGGCTTGGACTAACAAGCCGCCGTTAACCCGCTTGCTATCCCAACCTGTGGTGCGCGTTTGCCATTGACCACACTCGAGAAGACGTACATTCTTCTTCGCTGCGACCACCGCTTTGGCGGCGTCACTGACGCGAGGGGCGATGATCACTTCAACAAATTGACGTTCGACAATGGCGTGTGCCGTGTCGCTGTCCAGTTCACGGTTAAAGGCAATAATGCCACCAAATGCTGAGGTAGGATCGGTTTGATAAGCACGTTGATAGGCGCTGAGTAAGTCTTCACCGATGGCAACGCCACAGGGATTGGCGTGCTTTACAATCACGCAAGCAGGCTGTTCAAACTCTTTCACGCACTCTAATGCCGCATCGGTGTCAGCGATATTGTTATAAGACAGCGCCTTGCCCTGTAGTTGGGTCGCCGTCGCTACCGAGGCCTCTTGCGGTTGAGTTTCAGTATAAAACGCGCCTGCCTGATGGCTGTTCTCGCCATAGCGCATGTCTTGCTTTTTGACCCAATGTTGCGTCAGGGTGCGCGGGAATGGCGAGTCTTGGCTCTCTTCGGCGTGATGGTAGGCAGGGACTTGGGTGCCAAAGTAATTCGCAATCATGGCATCGTAGGCCGCGGTGTGCTCAAACGCGGCAATGGCTAAATCAAAGCGCGTGGTATGTGTCAAAGAGTGCTGATGCTGATCCATCTCGGTCAGCACGCGATCATAGTCTTGGCTGTTCACCACAATGGTGACGTCGGCATGGTTTTTCGCCGCTGAACGTACCATGGTCGGACCGCCGATATCGATATTTTCGATGGCTTGCTCACGTGTGCAGTCTGGGTTGGCAACGGTTTGTGCGAACGGGTAGAGATTCACCACCACCATATCAATTGGTGCGATCTGATGGCTTTCCATCACCGCATCGTCTTGACCGCGTCGGCCCAAAATGCCGCCGTGAATTTTTGGATGGAGGGTTTTCACGCGGCCATCCATCATTTCTGGGAAGCCGGTATGCTCGGAGACTTCGGTGACCGCAAGGCCGTTTTCTGCGAGTAAACGGGCCGTGCCGCCGGTCGAAAGCAGTTCGACACCGCGTTGGGCGAGTGCTTGAGCAAACTCGACCACACCGGTTTTATCAGACACGCTCAGTAACGCGCGACGAATAGGACGCAGATTTTCCATGGCTTAGTTCTCTTCACTGACAGATTGAATGCTTATCAAAGCCCATCGTGTCTATCAACATGGATAAGCTTTATTAAATCGCCAATTGTCAAAGCGGCGATATTCTATCTGATTTTGTTTGCGCAATCGATTGCTATTTGCTGATGGCGACACTTTTATTGTTTTTACACTTCAGCTTTTTCTGGTTCTCATGCAATGCTGGTCATAAGGTCGCGGCTTTGCTACAAAAAGAAGGATCAATCGCATTACGATAGAGGAGCGGTGATGACCAAATTGCTGCAAATTGGCGAGCTTGCCAAGCACTGTGGTGTCTCTACCGACACACTGCGTTTTTATGAAAAATCAGGCTTGCTGGCGCCGAGTGCGCGCACCGAAGGTGGATACCGGCTTTATGCCGATGAGGCCATTAGCCAAGTGATGTTCATTTTGCGCGGCAAAGAGATGGGGTTATCGCTTGATGAAATTCACGAGTTGTCCGACATTCGCGAAGAAGCGACCTTACACACTTGTGCAGAAGTAAAAGGGATCACCCAGCGGCGCCTGAATGAGGTCTCAGAGAAGATAGCGGCGCTTGAGCGGGTCAAGCATGCACTGACACGTTTAAATGCCGCCTGCTGCGGTATGGACGACGATGACGCGACCCATTGCTCGATATTGGAAACCCTGGCGGAGAGTGAGGACTCCAACTCATGCTGCTAAAGAGGGAGCACTTATGCGCAGTCAGAGGCAACAAAAACGGGCTAGCCGGTTGACGGTTAGCCCGTTTTATCACAACCAAACCAATGGTTGATTAGTTCATGCCGTATTTTTTCAGTTTCTTACGCAATGTACCGCGGTTAATGCCCATCATGGTGGCTGCGCGCGTTTGGTTACCGCGCGTGTATTGCATGATGGTATCCAGCAGTGGCTGCTCAACTTCTGCGAGGACAAGCTCATACAGATCGTTGACTTCCTGGCCATTCAATTGCGCGAGGTAGTTCTTCAAGGACGCTTTTACAGAGTCACGAAGTGGCTTTTGCGTAATTTGATCTTGTGAAGTTACAGTCGTTACTGTCAATGTTTCGGAAGTCAGGTTTTGTTCGAACATATTCTGTCAGCTCTTCTCGTATTTATGCAACGTTGTCGAAGTAGCCTTGCAGCGCATCGATCTGCTGTGGTGCATCTTCGATTGCGTTGAAGGTGCGGCGAAAGTCGCCAATTTGGTCATGCTCTTTTAGGTACCAGCCCACGTGTTTACGGGCAATACGTAACCCTTTGAGCTCCCCATAAAACTGATGAAGCTCTTGAACATGACCCAACAAAATTGTCCTAACCTCTTCTAGTGAAGGGGCAGGCAAGTGCTCACCTGTGGTGAGATAGTGGTGGATTTCGCGAAAAATCCACGGGCGTCCTTGAGCAGGGCGACCAATCATTACCGCATCCGCACCCGTGTAGTCGAGGACATACTGAGCTTTTTCTGGTGAGTCAATGTCGCCATTGGCAATCACCGGAATGGATACCGCTGCCTTGGCAGCCTTAATGCTGTCGTATTCTGCTTCACCTTTGTACATACAGGCACGCGTGCGGCCATGCAGTGCAAGGGCTTGGATGCCACAATCTTCCGCCATCCGGGCGATCTCAACACAATTCTTATTGTCCGGATCCCAGCCTGTGCGCGTTTTGAGTGTCACGGGAACATCCACCGCGTTTACCGTGGCTTTGAGGATTTGCTCAATGAGATCAGGCCGCGTTAGCAAGGCAGAGCCTGCTAACTTTTTATTGACCTTCTTCACCGGACAACCCATGTTGATGTCGATAATTTGCGCCCCGTTTTCAACACAAAACTGCGCTGCGTCAGCCATAAGCTCGGGTTCAGCCCCCGCGATTTGCACTGAACGCAGGCCGGATTCGTCAATATGAACCATGCGCTTTTGCGATTTGCTCGTCCGCCACAACGCTGGATTCGACGACATCATTTCGCTAATAGCCATGCCCGCACCATGTGCAAGACATAACTCACGAAATGGTCTATCTGTCACGCCTGCCATTGGGGCAACGATCAAGGGGACATCCAGGGTGTAGGGTCCGATACGCAAAAGCTCTAAATCCTCTTCAGCCGCTCTGAGTCAGCAAGGGCGCGCATTTTACGCATTTTTTCAGCATCTGAAAAGGACAATATTTGAGCATTGATGGCTTGATTTTTACAGCAGTTTTTGTATCGATGGTGTTTCGCTGATTAATCAAGCAGTTCGAGTAGCACGTCAGCCATGGCTTACCGACGACAGTGAATAGGGGCGGTAAGCCAATGGCATCATCATTTGGCCAGTTACTCGGGCAAATGACCGCTGATCCGGCACCACTCTTCGCGCTCGACAATCGGATCGATAGTGAGACTATCACGGTAATGGTTCGCCACGTCATCCGCTTGAGTTTCTAGCACGCCAGACATCGCCAGCTGACCACCGGGTTTGATCAGGCCTTTGATGACACTCGATAATTCACGCAATGGTCCGGCAAGAATATTGGCCACCACCACATCGGCGTTTAAGTCAGCCGGTTGATCGTTAGGAAGATACAGGTGAAGTTGGTCGGCGACACCATTGCGCTCGGCGTTATCTTTTGATGCCAGCAGCGCTTGTGGGTCAATATCAATACCAATCACACGCTCGGCCCCAAGTTTAATCGCCGCAATCGCGAGAATGCCGGAGCCACAGCCAAAATCAATCACGGTTTTGCCGCTTAAATCCAGACTATCAAGCCATTCCAAGCATAGTGCGGTGGTCGGGTGCGAGCCGGTGCCAAAGGCGAGGCCCGGGTCGAGCATCACGTTCACCGCGTTGTCATCAGGTACCTCACACCAAGTTGGACAGATCCACAACCGCTCGCCAAATTGAATTGGCTTAAAGTTATCCATCCATGCGCGTGTCCAGTCTTTGTCTTCCAACTGCTCGACTTTATGAGCAAAGTTTTCAGCCAGCAATGGACTGGCTTGTAATACCGCTAACACCGTGCCCATATCGGCTTGAGCATCGAACAAGGCCATGATGTCTGTTTCGCCCCACAAGCGCGTTTCGCCGGGTAAAGGCTCAAATACCGGGGTGTCTTTGGCATCTAAGAAGGTGACAGATAGGGCGCCCGTTTCTTCCATTAGCAGGTCGCCAATCGCTTCGGCGTTGTCAGACGTTGCATTCAGTTTGAGTTGGATCCAAGGCATGGTGTGTCTCGTGTCGGAAAAGGAATACGTCAATTTTACCAGATCCATACTGTGCTCGCTGCACAAGATGATGACAGCATGATGAGCATTGAGGGTGGGTGGGATTTTTTGCAAGTTAGCGCGGGTTTTATGCAAATAGCCCTTTATTTATTATGGCTATTGACTACATTATTGCTCCGCGACTGGTCGCAAGTTTGGCGGCTTTGCGCCTCACTGTCATGGATAAGCGAAGGATTGGAGAATGAGAGATACGGGACCAGTGACACAAAAAGAGGTGATGTTTAACGGTTTAGGAGAACTGGTATCGAAAACCGATCTTCACGGCAAGATACAATACGCCAATGATGCCTTTATCGAAATATGCGGTTATAGCCGTGATGAGCTAATCGGCAGCGACCATAATCTCGTTCGCCACCCTGATATGCCACCGGCCGCGTTCAAGGACCTTTGGCAGACCATTAAGGCCGGTAAAAATTGGCGCGGTATGGTTAAAAATCGGTGTAAAAACGGTGACCACTATTGGGTAAACGCCTTTGTGTCACCGGTAGTAAAAGACGGGAACATCGTTGGTTATCAATCTGTGCGCAGCGAGCCTAGCCGCAATGAAGTTGCGGAGGCTGAGTCGCTGTATCGCAAGCTGAGAGACAACCCGACACGCCCGCTCCCCCCGGCTCCTCTGATGCAGCGTCTTCAGTTGCGATTCTTTTTCAACCTTTGTTTTGTGTTGGCGTTGGCGCTATGTACTTTAGGTATGGGACTGGCGCTCAGGCAGGGGCAATTCTCTTTGTTCGGCGTGATGGCGACACTGCTGCTGCTCACGGCAGGTATGACTTGGGTGATGCAAACCCGTGTAATTGGCGCAATCAAAGAGACCAGTGAGGCGTTGAAACACTTAGCTTCAGGGAACCTTGTCTCTGGGGATGAACCGGTTCGTCATGATGAATTGGGTGAACTCAATGATAATTACCGCATGGTGAAAGCACGGTTTGGCGCGATCATCGGTCAAGTGGTGGAGAACACCCAAGTGCTCCTCGCACATGCGGATCATCTGGCGGCACGCGGCCGTAGCGTGCAAGACAACATGAGCACGCAATCGTCACAGATCACCCATGTTGCCAGCGCGATGACGCAAATGAGTGCCACCATTGAGCAAGTGGCACAAAACATGAACCGTACTGCCGACATTATCTCCCTCACGCAAGGGCGTGCGAGTGAGGGGGCCGATGTGGTCGGCCGTGCGACCACCAGCATGACTGACTTTATCCAAGAGTTGGAGCAGACCATTGCACACATTCAAGCCAGTGCTGAAGAAAGTCAAAAAATTACTCAGGTGACACAAACAATCAGTGACATTGCCGAGCAAACCAACTTACTGGCTCTGAATGCGGCTATCGAGGCTGCGAGAGCCGGAGAGCAGGGGCGAGGTTTTGCCGTCGTCGCCGATGAAGTACGGAGCCTAGCGCAGCGCACCCAACAGGCGACCCGTGATATAAAAACCATGCTAGAGGGGCTACATACGGGGATCCATCACTCCTCTGAACGAGTGCTAAGTAATAACCACATGGCGCAAGAAACGCTGGCAGTGGTGGCGGAATCGCGCGCGGTACTGGCAGACATCTTTGATAAAGTGAATCAAGTTAAGGTAATGGGGAGTGAAGTGGCGACAGCGGCGGATGAGCAGGCCAATGTGACCAAAGACATGAGTGAGTCGGTGGAGCAAATAAATGGTCAAAGCCACACCGCCAGTGAGCAGGCGACGCAAACGGCAGATATTGCGGCGCAACTGATGAGTCAGTCGTTGTACCTAAAAGAAACCTTGAATGATTTTAAGTTGGCCGGTCAAGCGAGAGATAAAGGTCAGCCTGCAAAGGCTTAAGAGAGCTCGCAAGATAATCACGCTAAAAAGGATAAAAAAACCGCCGATTGACGGCGGTTTTGTGCTTACCTTGAAGCGGTTATATCGCTTCTAGTGCCAAGATGCCATTACGACAAACCAAGCTTTTTCTCGAGGTAATGAATGTTAGCGCCCCCATGTTGGAAGTGCTCGTCATTCATAATATCGAGTTGTAGAGGAATATTGGTTTTAATCCCATCAATGACGGTTTCCGCGAGGGCATTACGCATGCGCGCAATGGCGACATCGCGGTTCTCTCCGTAACAGATAAGCTTGCCGACCATGGAGTCATAGTGGGGCGGTACTTGATAGCCTGCGTACACATGTGACTCCCAACGCACGCCCATCCCACCTGGCGAGTGGAAGCGTTCAATCTTCCCTGGACTAGGGATAAATCGCTCTGGATCTTCAGCGTTGATCCGGCATTCAACCGCATGGCCACGAATTTGGATGTCGTCTTGGGTGAACGACAGAGGTTGACCTGCTGCAATACGCAGTTGCTCTTTGACCAAGTCAACCCCGGTCACCATTTCGGTAACGGGGTGCTCGACCTGAATGCGAGTGTTCATTTCAATAAAGTAGAACTCGCCGTTTTCATATAAGAACTCAAAGGTACCTGCGCCGCGATAGCCAATTTCAACGCATGCGCGGCAGCAACGTTCGCCAATGAATTTTCGCATCTCTGCGGTAATACCAGGGGCTGGCGCTTCCTCAACCACTTTTTGATGGCGACGCTGCATCGAGCAATCTCGCTCACCCAGGTGAATCGCCCCGCCTTGACCGTCGGCGAGCACCTGTACTTCAACATGGCGTGGATTTTCCAGGAATTTTTCCATGTAAACCATGTCGTTGCTGAATGCCGATTTGGCTTCAGCACGGGTCATCGCAATCGCATCAACCAGTTCAGCTTCGGAGCGAACCACGCGCATTCCCCGGCCACCGCCGCCGCCTGATGCTTTGATGATTACCGGATAGCCAATGCGCTTAGCAATGGTTTTGTTTTTTTCCTGATCGCTGCCCAATGGACCGTCTGAACCAGGCACACAGGGCACCCCTGCTTTTTTCATTGCTTCAATGGCCGACACCTTATCGCCCATCAGACGGATGGTGTCAGCTTTGGGGCCGACAAAGACAAACCCTGAACGCTCAACTTGTTCGGCAAAATCCGCGTTTTCGGATAAGAATCCGTAACCGGGGTGAATCGCCACCGCGCCGGTAATTTCAGCCGCGCTGATAATGCGGGGAATGTTGAGGTAACTTTGGTTGCTTGGCGCCGGGCCAATACACACGGTTTCATCGGCGAGCAACACGTGTTTAAGATCACGGTCTGCGGTAGAGTGCACCGCGACGGTTTTAATCCCCAGCTCTTTACACGCACGTAAAATGCGCAGTGCAATTTCACCGCGGTTAGCAATTACAATTTTATCTAACATGCGCCCTCGCTTATTCGATGATCACGAGTGGTTCGTCGAATTCAACGGGCTGACCGTCTTCACATAGAATCGCTTTGACCACACCGCTCTTGTCGGCTTGGATTTGGTTCATCATCTTCATCGCTTCGACAATGCACAGGGCATCGCCTTCATTCACCTGGCTGCCGACTTCAACAAATGCGGCAGACTCAGGGCTTGGAGCGCGATAGAAGGTACCGACCATTGGGGAAAGCACTTGGTGTCCCGTCGGTTGTGGTGCACTTGCAGGCTCAGCAGCCGGCGCTTCAGGGGCGGCTGGCGCGGGGGCCGGGGCCGCTGGTGCCGCGTATTGCGGGGCGGCCATTTGTACCGGTGCAGCAGGGGAAGAGCGGCTGATACGAACTGACTCTTCACCTTCGGCAATTTCTAGCTCGGAGATGCCAGACTCTTCAACAAGTTCGATCAGTTTCTTAATCTTACGGATATCCATGATAGGTCTCTTCTATATGTTTTGTTTTACTCAGCCGCAAACGCTAAATGACGCGCGGCCGCTGTTAAGGCGAATTCATAACCATCAGCGCCAAACCCGCTGAGCACCCCGACGGCTTTGTCTGATAAGTACGAGTGATGCCGGAAGGGCTCTCGGGCATAAACATTCGACAAATGCACTTCGATAAAGGGGATACTCACACCCAGTAAAGCGTCACGCAGGGCTACGGAGGTGTGGGTCAGCGCGGCTGGGTTGATGATGATAAAATCCACGGTCTCCATCGCTTGGTGGATTTTATCGATAAGGCTAGCTTCGCTATTGGATTGAAAGTGTTCAAGATTGAGCCCCAAGGTCGTGGCTTGTGCCTCGAGAGCCGCCATGATTTGGCCAAGCGTTTGGGCGCCGTAATGTTCGGGCTCACGCTGACCGAGCAAATTAAGGTTTGGGCCATTTAACACTAAAACTTGGTTTCTTGTAGACATCTTGACGCTTACTTCTCCTATTCGCTGTTATTGTGCAGCTTAACGCGGATTCCAGCCGATGGACATGTTATGACGGCGCATACCATGCAATTTTGTCCTTACTGACAGCAATTATAGAGACTTCAGCGCAAATCGCAGCAAAATACTGGTCTAATCAGCACAGTTTGTCTGTTAGCGATATCAAAAGGGTTGCTCGTCGGCGGTTTGATGCGGGATGACACCGCAAGTCCCTACTTTTTGTGTGATTGCGAGGGAGGGAAAGAGTTCAGTTTACCGTGTGCTGGGGATCAAAAAAGCCGCCCGAAGGCGGCAAAGGTTGCTAAGCAATCTTTCGTTAGGGTTAAACCACACTTTCTTTTTCTGCGATAAGCTTATCGACCACACTAGGATCGGCCAATGTGGAGGTATCGCCAAGACTACCGGTATCACCGGTGGCGATTTTGCGCAGAATGCGACGCATGATCTTGCCTGAACGGGTTTTAGGCAGTGCATCCGTCCAGTGGATGAAGTCGGGTGTCGCAATGGGGCCAATCTCTTTGCGCACCCACTCTTTGACTTCCTTGTGGAGTTCGGCGCTGGGCACTTCACCCGCATTGAGGGTGATATACGCATAGATCGCTTGGCCTTTGATATCGTGTGGCACACCAACAATCGCGGCTTCGGCAATTTTATCGAATGCGACGAGCGCCGACTCGATCTCTGCCGTTCCCATCCGGTGCCCCGAGATATTGAGGACATCATCGACACGGCCGGTTATCCAGTAATAGCCATCTTCATCGCGACGCGCCCCATCGCCGGTAAAGTACATCCCTTTAAAGGTGGAAAAGTAGGTTTGCTCAAAGCGGTCATGATCACCGAAGACGGTGCGCATTTGTCCTGGCCACGAGTCAAGCATGACCAGATTACCCTCGGTGGCACCGTCGAGTATATTGCCCATGTTATCCACTAATGCAGGCTGTACGCCAAAGAAAGGACGGGTTGCTGAGCCTGGTTTCAACGCGGTGGCGCCCGGTAGCGGGGTAATCAAGATCCCACCGGTTTCTGTTTGCCACCAAGTGTCGACAATCGGACAGGCTTGGTTCCCTATGGTGCTGTGATACCACTCCCAAGCCTCTGGGTTGATGGGTTCACCCACCGAGCCCATGATCCGCAGTGAGTCGCGTTGGGTGCCAGCGACCGCTTCGTTGCCTTTTGCCATCAGTGCGCGAATCGCGGTGGGCGCGGTGTAAAGAATATTCACTTGGTGCTTATCGACCACTTCGCTCATTCGTGCCGTGCTTGGATAAGTGGGGACACCTTCAAATAAGATTGTTTTCGCACCATTGGCAAGCGGACCATAGACAAGGTAGCTGTGACCGGTGATCCAGCCGACATCTGCGGTACACCAGAACACGTCTCCCTCTTGATAGTCGAAGACATACTTAAAGGTCATCGCCGCGTACACCAGATAGCCACCGGTCGTGTGCAGTACCCCTTTTGGGGTGCCTGTGGAGCCTGATGTGTAAAGAATAAACAAAGGGTCTTCGGCTTTCATCTCTTCGGCGGGGCAGTCGTCTGACACCTTCGCGGCGGCCTCGTGCCACCACACATCACGATGACTGTGCCAGTCAATGTGTCCCCCGGTGCGTTGGTACACCACCACTTTTTCAATCGATTTCACTTTGGGGTTTGCTAGGGCATCATCGACGTTTTTCTTCAGGGGCACCGCACGGCCACCACGTATCCCTTCATCGGCTGTCACCACCACTTTGGCATTGGAGTCAATAATCCGACCGGCCAATGCTTCGGGAGAAAAGCCGCCAAATACCACGGTATGCACCGCACCGATACGGGCGCACGCCAGCATCGCGACGGCGGCTTCCATCACCATCGGCATATAAAGACACACCACATCGCCTTTTCTTACGCCGTTATCTTTTAGGACATTGGCAAATTGGCATACCTGCTGGTGGAGTTGGTGATAGGTGAGCGTGGCATCGTCTTTGGGGTCGTCGCCTTCCCAAATCAAGGCAACCTGATCGCCTCGCGCCTTGAGGTGACGATCGATACAGTTGGCTGCGACGTTGAGTGTGCCATCTTCAAACCAGCGGATATCCACGTGGCCGGTATCAAACGAGGTGTGTTTGACTTTGGTATAAGGCGTCATCCAATCCAGAATTTGCCCGTGCTCGCGCCAAAAGCCTTCTGGGTCGGCCACTGACTGCTGATAGAGTGCTTGATACTTGGCTTCATCCGCGTGTGCCTTTCGTGCTATTGAAGGCATGACGGGGTATACGTGACTATCGCTCATCCTGTTTCTCCTCGTGTCCGCGATGCTCCACGCGGCGCTTCCATGTCATGAGATGTCAGGCGTTACCGCTGCCTGGCAAACGAAAACCATGCAGTAAAGGTGTGACATATCGGGACTTCCGACAATTAGACTTTAGGATGACCCCATTGATTTTTAAGCGATTTGCGCAGTTGTCAGGCCAGATAGTGGGGGCTAGATCCCACTTTGTCTTTGCGTTCGTGCGCAAGTCGCGGCTTCGATGCGTTATTTGGATTGCAGCATGGGCATCTCACCTTGGGTGAGGCGGACATAAATCAATGCGGCGGCGAGCGCATCATCCAATGCATCATGCCGGGCCGGCAAAGGGACATCGAGGTGACGACTAATGGCTTCCATGCTGATGTCGTGATAGGCATTAGGTAGCAGGCGATCGAGTTTGCGTTGATAAATATCACTGACTTCAATCAGAGGGTTGGGGAGAGGAAAGCCGAGAAAATGCCGCGCGTAGCGATCGAGAATACTTTTATCATAACGAATGTGATAGCCGACCAATGGATGATTACCAATAAAGTCGACCAGTGCGGTGATTGCTTGATCTGCAGTGACACCGTGAACCAGATCCTGGTGGCGCAGACGATGAATTCTGACCGAGCCGGCGCTCAGACTCTCTGGCGCGGCCAGTGTCAAGGTGAGAGCGTGACTGGTGAGGATCCGATTGCCTTTAATCGGAGTGGCCGCAATCGTAACCAGCTCTGCACGGTGCGGATCCAAGCTGGTCGTTTCACAGTCCAGTGAAATCAGCGTGCTTGAGTCAGGGGGCAAAAATAAGTCCCGATAGGGTGAGTGTCGTAGACGATGACGGTACCAATGCCGAGTCAGCCAATTCAAATTAATCCCTCACGTGATAATGGAAAGCGAGTGACTCTTTGAACTTTTTCACCACATGCAGCCCGTGGCGCAGTAAGTCGCGTTCGCTAGAAGGGAGTTGAGCTACGTCGAGGTAGTTGCTTTGTGGTTCGCCACTCAATTGTTGTCTTAAACGTAATCGGATAAATAGCTTCAAGGCTTCGGAGAGGTTTTCCGCCGTTTCTTCCGCCAGTGCCCCTAGGTTGGCAAGCTGCTCCAGCCGCTCAAAGGTGTTGGTGTGTGGTACACCTTTTTCCAAGCTCATGGTACGTACGCCATGGACGATGGGAAAAATCCCCCCTTTTTTGATATCCAGCCCTTCTTTGCTGCTTTTGAGGGAGCCAAATACGGTCAAAGGAACGCGAAAGGCTAGCGCAGGACGGACAAAGGTGTTGAGCGTCAACATATTGTCGGTCAAGCTGTCTTTGAGTGGTGCTTGGATCGCATCAATCAGACTCAGATCGCCAGCGATCGGCTGGCTGTCAGCAAGGATCGCCAAGTCCATGACACTTTGATGGTTGGCACTTTGTGCCAGATTACGCACGGTTTGCTGCCATTGCGTGGCGGTTTTTACCCACTTGGGATTACTGACCATCACGTGACCCGGACAGGGCGGGTAACCGAGTTGATACAGTGTATGTGAAAAGGTCTCCATCACTTGCTGGCAATCGGGCCAGTTGAGATCGTCGGCGAGAATCAAGGCGTTGTCTTGGTCGGTTTTGAGTACTTGCTCGCCGCGCCCTTCAGAGCCCATGACCACCAAGCAGCACTGACGTTGGTAAGCCTCGGGCACTAACAAGCGAAAGGCTTTTTCCATGATTTGCTCATTCACCGTGGCGATAAGCTGCATCACAAAGCGGGTATGAATGCCATTGTTAAATAAGGTGTGTACCAGCTTGCTCTGGCTGTTTGCGGCGATCACCAGTTCGTCGATGGTCTGTGCGCGGGCAATCTGTAAGTTAAGCACGTGAGAGTGAGTCGAAAAGAGGCTCAGTACCTGAGGAAGATCGAGCATCCCTGCGGTGTTTCCGTGTTCATTGACGACCCGGACACGTTTTACGCGCTGGCGTGTCATCTTAATCATGGCGTGAAAGAGAAAGTCGCCGCGTTCCACACTGATCACCGGACGTGTGGCCACTTCGCCAACAGGCACGGATTGATCGTAGCCCTCGAGCACGAGCGCATGAAGCAAATTGGTGCGGGTGATAATACCGCAGTCGCCATTTTCATCATCGACCAAGGCGCAGTCACAGCGCTCCGCTTTCATCTGGGCGGTAGCGGCATACAGGGGCACGTCGGGGGAGACACACAAGGCAGGTTGAATATTGCTGTCATCAATTCTTGTCAGCATAAACTCGGCGAGATTTTGTTGCTGACGAGCTTGCACCATCAGTGCTTGTCGGCGCTGAAGGTTGGTATCAAAGTAGCCTCGAAACGCGTGATTATGATGATAAATGGCGAGGAACACCTCGGCGGGTAACAGGTGGCAGAGGGTATCTTCTAGCGCGCGGTATCGATGTTTGGCGGTGCCATTAAGCAGTGCTGGCACGTCGAATAAGTCGTCGGTGGTGTAATGAGAAAACACTTCCTTGCCGTCTTCTGACACTTCTTCCACGCTGCCTTTGATAATGATAAAGAGCTGCTCGCCCGTATCACCGGGCTGGATCAGGGTGTCGCCACGGCGAAAGTAGGCAACGTCGAGTGCTTGGCGGCATTGTTTGACTTGTGATGCGGTTAGGCAGTCAAAGGGCGCATGAGAGGTGTCAAAAGGTTCAGGCATAGTCGCACTCCTCACTGTGATATTCACAGTGTGTCTCACCCTTTCCGATCTCGCTAGCCGACTTTAGTCTAGCCAGTCATGCACCTGGACTGGTCACCACCATGTATTTGTCGACAATCGTGGCGCGCGTGTCTTTTTTTCCTCGCACAGAGCTGCGACACTTAGCGGGTATCTATCTTAATGTGAAGTAATGAGATGACCTTAACCCAATGTTCCCCGTTTCGCTGGCTGTCAGAATACTTTGGCGGTTTCTTTTTTTCCTATGGTGTGTATCTCCCGTTTTGGGCGGTTTGGTTTGAGTATCTTGGTCTCAATTCAGGCGTGATCGGCACCTTGATTGGGCTTGGTTTTGCAACCCGTTGTGTGGCCAACTTAGTGTTCACACCGCGCGTACAACAGGTTGAAGCCTTGTTGCCGGCCCTGCGGGCCTTGACACTCATGGCGTTAGTGACGTGTGCCTTGCATCCTATGATGGGTGCCAATGTGTGGTGGCTGGCTTTGGTGACCGTGTTATTTAATTTAGCCATTGGTCCCTCCGTCCCGCTGTCAGATGCGCTCGCCAACTATTATGCGCGCCATAAAGTTATCGACTATGGTCGAACTCGCCTTTGGGGATCGATAGCCTTTATTGTTGGGTCGAGTTTGACCGGATGGCTGGTGACCGAGCAATCGGCGGCGATTATTCCCTGGATCGCGATTGGCGGCTTGTCTGCCTGTTTGCTACTGACGTTGCGTCGACCGACATTGATGCCACAAAGCGAGCACGATATGACCAATAGCAAAGTCTCGATGCGTCAGCTTTTCCGCGACCGTCAGGTGGTCGTGTTCTTGTTAATCGCCTCCCTGCTGCAAGGCAGCCACGCAGCGTATTACAGTTTTAGTGCGATCTACTGGAAGCAGGCTGGATATAGCGAGAGCATCGTGGGCTATTTGTGGAGCCTCGGGGTTGTCGCGGAAGTGGCAGTATTTGCCTTGGGGGCGCGGCTTTTTAATGGCTGGTCATCAAAAGCCTTGTTCCAATTGGCGGCTGTGGGTGTATTGCTGCGCTGGGGGATCACAGGGACGACGACCGCTGCGGTGCCTGTGATACTGGTGCAACTGCTTCATGGCATTACGTTTGCCGGCGCACACCTTGGCGCGATGCAGTACATTCAGCGCGAGTGTGGGGCGCGATTGGTGGCCACACAAGCGGCGTACAATGCGCTACCAATGGGCGCAGTGGTGGCGGCGCTGACCACGGCAAGTGGGTGGATTTATGCTGTATCGCCCTCTGGCACTTTTTATACCATGGCGCTGCTTGCGTTGCCTGTTTTCGTTTTACCCCTGCGTGAGCCGGCATTTTGGCGTGCCAAGCAAGCTAAGGTGGCATAAACAGGCCTAAGCTGTAATAAACCACGATTAGGCTTGCAGTAAAGTTAGCTAAGGTGCCCACAAAGCGAATACGAGACGATTGAGTGGGCGCCGATACCGTGTTACACCCAGCTCAAGGGTTCGGCAAAGGATTGCGTCAGGAAGGGAGCCATGACACAAGGCTGGGTAATTGTCTCTGTTTCACTGCTTTATATGGGCGCACTGTTCGCGATTGCTTGGTATGGTGATCGTCAACCGCGCTGGTTACGCTCATGGCGCCCGTGGATTTATAGCCTTTCTATCGCGGTGTATTGCACCTCTTGGACCTTTTTTGGCACGGTTGGCCAAGCGTCCAGCTCACCATGGTCATTCCTACCGATTTATCTTGCCCCTATCTTGGTGTTTACCCTTGGGTGGCGTTTTCTTGCCCGAATGATCTTGATCGCCAAGCGCGAGCACATTACCTCCATTGCCGACTTTATTGCGGCGCGATATGGCAAATCGCAGGGCTTAGCGGTGATGGTGACCTTGATTGCCGTGGTCGGTGTGCTGCCCTATATCGCGTTGCAACTGCGCGGTATTGCCATGGGGCTCGATGTTCTGTCGCCAGAGCTGGGGCAAAGCATTGGCTTGGCACAGCCCCAAATCGCCTGGCTCGTGTGTATCTCCTTGGCCGCATTTACCGTGTTATTTGGTACGCGTCATATTGACAGTACGGAGCACCACCGAGGGATGATGATGGCGGTCGCTTTCGAGTCGATCGTCAAGCTGGTCGCGTTTCTCGGGGTGGGTATTTTTGTGGTATGGCTGCTATTCCAAGCGCCCAGCTTGCCCGTGAGTCTTGAGGACTCTGGCGTGATTGGTCGCCCGGATGTGGGCAGCTTAATCATTCACACCTTGCTCACAGGGGCGGCAATCATTTGCTTGCCGCGCCAGTTTCACACCATGGTGGTGGAAAACACGCGCGCGAGTGATTTGAATACGGCGCGTAAAGTCTTCCCGACCTATTTGTTACTGATGCTGATTTTTGTGCTACCGCTCGCCTATGCGGGGCAAGCGTTGTTACCTGGGGCACCTGCTGATACGTATGTGATTCGGCTGCCGCTATCGGTAGGGGCTGAGGGGATGGCGCTACTGGCTTTTATGGGGGGCGCATCGGCTGCCAGCGGGATGGTGATTGTTTCAACCATTGCGTTGGCGATCATGGTATCGAACGATCTGGTGATGCCACTGTTGTTGCGGCGAATGAAGCTGAAATCCCGTAACTTTGCGCAGTTCTCTGGGCTGTTACTTAATGTTCGCCGTGCGCTGATCTTTTTGATCTTAATTGCCGCGTGGGGCTTCTATCATCTGATCCTCACTGTGCCCACGTTATCGGAAATTGGCTTTCTCTCCTTTGCGGCCATTGCTCAGTTTGCCCCTGCGATGATTGGCGCCTTGTACTGGCGTCAAGGCAACAAAAAAGGCGTATATGCTGGCTTACTCGTGGGGTTTTCACTGTGGTTGGTGACCATGATGACCCAAACCGGCATGCTGGCAGGAGATGGCCAATCTAACCTATTGATTTGGCTTATCACCCCTCCCGATTTTTCACCGTTTACTCACCTCAATACTGTGGATTGGGGCCTGGCCTTCAGTGTGTTAATGAATGCTCTTGGCTTTGTGGTGGTTTCTTTACTCACGCGACCATCACTGAGTGAGCGTTTACAGGCCGCCGCGTTTGTTGGCATGCCACTGCCGGAAAACGATGATGCTCGCTTGTATCAAAGCCGGGTGACAGTGGCGGAGCTGGAGATGCTCGCGGCTCGCTTCGTGGGTCGCCGGCGCATGCGCCAGGCGTTTAGCCAATTTGCAGAGCAGCGTGGTGAAGAGCTGRTGCCCCAACAACAAGCCAGCGCACCGCTGATCCGTCATACCGAGCGGGTGTTGGCAGGCGTGTTTGGTTCGTCGTCGGCACGCTTAGTCCTTTCATCGGCCCTTCAGGGGCGCAATATGCAGTTGGAAGAAATTGCCACCATTGTTGATGAGGCCTCTGAGCTGTTTGATTTCTCGCGGGGATTACTGCAAGGGGCTATCGAGCATATCAACCAAGGGATCTCTGTGGTGGACAAGCAACTGCGGCTGGTGGCATGGAATCAGCGCTACATTGATATGTTTCAATTTCCACCTGGGCTTATCCAGGTCGGGCGACCGGTCGCGGACTTAATCCGATTCAATGCTCAGCGCGGACTTTGTGGGCCGGGTGATCCGGAAGAGCATGTCAGCAAGCGAGTGCTGCACTTAACACGACGAAAACCGCATACCTCTTCGCGAGTGCATCCAGACGGACGAGTGATTGAGCTGCAGGGCAACCCGATGCCGGGCGGTGGTTTTGTAATGACATTTACCGATATCACCGCGTTTCGGGATGCGGAAGCGGCGCTCAAGCAGTCTAATGAAACCCTTGAAGCGCGGGTGACTGAGCGAACGCGTGAATTAGAGCGGCTAAATAGCCGATTGATTGATGCGACCCGCAAGGCTGAATCCGCCTCACAGTCGAAGAGTCGCTTTTTGGCCGCGGTCAGTCACGATTTGATGCAGCCACTTAATGCTGCACGTTTGTTTGCTTCGTCACTCAGTGAGATGGCGGCAAACCGAGATACTGAAGCCGTTGCTCAGCACATAGAAAGCGCACTAGAAAGTGCGGAAGTGTTGATTGGTGATTTGCTCGATATCTCACGCCTGGAGTCGGGCAAAATGAAAGCACGTATCGAGACCTTTGCATTAAGCGAGGTGTTTCATGCGCTAGAGGCGGAGTTTGGCGTACTGGCTCGCCGCCAGGGGTTGGACTTTCGCGTTGTGACCAGCCAGGTGTTTGTTCAGTCTGATAAGAACTTGCTGCGCCGGGTGCTGCAAAACTTTTTGACCAATGCCTTTCGCTACAACCCTGAGGGCCGAGTGTTGTTAGGTGTGCGACGGGCAGGGCGCGACTACCGCATTGAGGTGTGGGACGATGGCGACGGGATCCCTGTCGATCGTCAGCAAGATATCTTTCAAGAGTTCACACGCATTGATCACGAAGGCGCCGAGCAGGGGTTGGGCTTAGGGTTGGCGATCGCGAAGGGCATTAGCCAAATCCTCTCTCAGCCTCTGGCGTTGAAATCCTGGCCGGGTCGGGGCACGGTGTTCTCAATGACAGTGAATGCGAGCCAAGCGGAAAAGGTCGAGCCAAGTCCTGTGGCGCCTGCCACCTCATCGGCGCGAGAGCTCGAAGGTTGCCGTGTCTTATGTGTGGACAATGAGCAAGACATCTTGGATGGGATGGCGCAGCTTTTATCACGGTGGGGATGCGACGTTCGCTGCGCCCCTGACGTGAGTGGTGCGATCAAGACGATCGGCGAGCAATGGCAGCCTGAGTTTGTCCTGAGTGACTATCACTTAACGAACCAGCAAACGGGGTTGCAAGTGCTACAACAATGCCAACTAAAAGTAGGGTGCTGCTTTCAGGGGGTGATCATCAGTGCTGACCGCAGCGCCGAGACACAACAGACCGTGACTGGACTAGGCTTTATGTATCTCTCTAAACCGGTAAAGCCGCTTAAGTTGCGTGCATTATTACAACAGCGAGGAAAACGATGACCCCTTTTACCCTACCGCGCCTAGAAACAGATGTGGGTATTGTTAAAGTGGCAGGGCACTTTAACCCTGTTGATGGGCATATCGAGGTTGATGAATTGGCACACCTAGACGGTGATGGGTGGGCGGATGTGAGTCATTGGCTGACAGAGCAAGCGTATGAAAACAAAATCGCCACCATCGTAGCGGCGATCCGAACATCGTTGATGTCAATTGACGCGTGAATGGCAACCGTCTCACATTATGACGCATCCTGCGCCTGTTGGTGCTCGGTATAAAACGTTTTATGTTCGATAAAGGTCACTGGCGTTTCGGCATAATAGTGGCTCCCTTTCATACTCACGGCCAGGCGGATTTGCGTCTCTTCGCTGCGTGGTGCTGGCAGAGAGACCGTCCAGGTCATGCCTTGTTCATCGCGGATTTGCATGGTTTGCGGTGCGATGTTTGTCAGGCCGATTTGTGCGCCTTCCAGGGGCAGCTCGCTGACCAACCGCAGCGTTAGCCGGTTGTTTTCGACGCCTTGCGATTCCAGTTTGAGTTTCATATCGCCATTTTCGAGCTGACAAAACCCGCTGGTATAACGGCAATTAGAACGGACCGCCAGCGGATAGCTTTGCCCTGGCTGAGCGGCTTTGGGCGTCTCAGACACACTGGCATCGACGGCAAAATAGGCGATCACCGCTAACACTGGCGCAACCAGCATCGCAATAACCACATGTTTATTGGTGAGTAAACGCGTGACCGTTGACATCATGCCTCTCCTTGGCTGGTCGTAACCAACAGTATAAAAGCCCCCGCAGGGGCTTGATAGGTTAACACGGGATTAGTGTGATTGCGCATCACCGGCTCCAGACGGCATACGAACATGCTCGACCAAATCTTGCACCTCTTGCGGTGTTTCTTTCGTCATGCGCGAGACAATGATCGCCACGGCAAAGTTGCACACGGCCCCTACTGCGCCAAAGGCATTTGGCTCGATACCCAGTATCCAGTTGCTACCGAGGCTTTCTAAGTATGTCCAGTCAGAGATAAACAAAATCCCCTTGTGTTGGAATACGTAGAACAGGGTGACGCTGATCCCCGCGACCATACCGGCAATCGCCCCTTCTTTGTTAATGGTCTTGGTAAAGATCCCCATCATGAGTACCGGGAAAATCGATGACGCGGCTAAGCCGAACGCCAGTGCCACCGTCCCGGCCGCAAAGCCTGGTGGGTTGAGCCCTAAGTAGCCGGCCCCAGCGATGGCTAATGCCATAGATATCCGGCTTGCCAGCAGCTCGCCTTTTTCGCTGATATTCGGATTGACGACCCCTTTAATTAAGTCGTGGGATATGGCTGACGATATCGCAAGCAACAACCCGGCGGCAGTCGACAGTGCCGCGGCTAAGCCACCGGCGGCGACCAGGGCAATCACCCAGTTAGGTAGCTTGGCAATCTCTGGGTTGGCCAGCACCATGATGTCGCGGTCAACACGTAGCTCATTGGTTTCTGCATTCGAGGTGTATTGAATTTTCTGATCACCGTTTTTGTCTTCAAAGCCTAGCAGCCCGGTGGTTTCCCAGTTCTTAAACCAGTCTGGACGCTGGTCATAGGCGAGGTTGTCACCGTTCGGTAGATTCACCGTGTCCATTAAGTTCAAGCGCGCCATTGCCGCCACCGCAGGTGCTGAGGTATACAAAATCGCGATAAAGAACAGTGCCCAACCGGCAGATGTCCGTGCATCACGCACCTTAGGGACGGTGAAAAAGCGAATAATAACGTGGGGTAAACCGGCCGTACCTATCATCAGTGACATGGTGTAGGCAAACATGTTGAGTGTACTACCCCGCACGGCGGTGGTGTATTCGACAAAGCCGAGTTCGGTCACCACCTGATCGAGTCGGTCGAGCAAGTACTGATCCGTCCCCGCCATGGTGCTACCTAAACCAAGCTGTGGGAATGGGTTACCCGTCAGTTTGAGGGAGATGAAGATTGCGGGAATAGTGTAAGCTAAAATGAGCACGCAATACTGAGCAATTTGGGTGTAGGTAATGCCCTTCATCCCGCCCATCACGGAATACATAAAGACAATGACCATACCGATTAATAGCCCGGTGGAATAGTCGACTTCCAAGAAGCGGCCAAAGGCGACGCCCACCCCTTTCATCTGGCCGATAACATAGGTGACGGAGGCGATGATCAAACAAACAACGGCAACAATGCGCGCGGTTTTTGAATAGAAGCGTTCACCGACAAACTCTGGCACGGTAAACTTGCCAAACTTACGTAGGTAAGGGGCGAGCAACAGTGCGAGGAGCACGAAGCCGCCCGTCCAGCCCATCAAAAAGACCGAGCCCCCATAGCCCATAAACGCGATTAAGCCGGCCATAGAAATGAACGAGGCAGCTGACATCCAGTCGGCAGCGGTCGCCATCCCGTTCGCCACTGGGTTCACCCCGCCACCGGCGACATAGAACTCTTTGGTGGAGCCTGCGCGTGCCCAGATCGCAATCCCAATATAGAGGGCGAACGTGAACCCGACAACAATATAAGTAATGGTTCTTAAATCCATGTGTTAGTCCTCTTACTCGTCGTCCACGCCGAACTCGCGATCGAGTTTGCGCATTTGTTTGGCATACACAAATATGATGCCGAGGAAGGTATAAATCGATCCCTGCTGAGCAAACCAAAACCCAAGTTTGTAGCCACCAATTTGAATAGTATTGAGGGCATCCACGAATAAGATCCCACAGCCGAATGAGACAACAAACCAGACAATCAGCAGACTGATCATCAGTTTTACGTTTCTGTCCCAGTAGGCTTTCGCGTGTTCCTTGCTTTGAAACGCCATCGCCTTCTCCTTGTTTAGCACGTTAATGGAATGTTACTTGAAGACGATAGCAGGGGATGGACGAAGCGACATTGCAACTTTAGTCGAGCGCAGTCAGCGATAATGAGCGGAAAAAGCAGGGTTTTTGTGAGCTAGGTACGGCTGACTCGGGTTGAGCCAGCCAAGTCTTTCGCCAAAGGTCTAACTGAGGTGATAAAACTTTTGGATGCCTTCGAGTAAATTCGCAACGGCGACCGAGGCAAGGATCAGCCCCATGACGCGGCTGATAATCGACGCCCCCACATTCCCAATCACTTTGTGAATCACATTGGCGCCGAGGAGTAAGACCAAGGTCGCGACCAAAACAACAAACATCACTCCAGCGGTCACCGCTTGTTCCGCAATGGCATACCGATTGTTATCTGTGAGCATGACTACCGCCATCATGGCACCGGGGGAGGCAATAGAAGGGACGGCGAGTGGATAAACCGCGGTGGCGGCAATTTCTGCTTTATCAACGTCTTCACTCAGCATTTTGGCTTCTTGGCCGGGTTTTCCTTCACCGAAAATCATGGTGAGGGAAAACAATAGCAACACCAAGCCACCGGCCGCTTGGAATGCGGGTAACGGGATTTGCATGGCTTCAAGCAAAATCTGACCGACAATTAAAAAGAACAGCAAAATGGCAAAGGCAATTGCCACGGCTTTCACCGCGACGCGGCGCTTTTGTTTGGCGGACATGTGGCTGGTTTGCGACAGATAGATGGGCACGCTACCGACAGGGTCGATCACGGCCCATAAAATCACGAATTGCGTAGCAAGAATACTTAACATAGGCGCTCCAAAGTCGGTGTCTAGAGCGCTAGCGTATCAAAGTTCGATATTAGATTGCTGCAATAAAATCACCGCCTGAGTGCGGTTTTTCACGCCCAGTTTGCGAAATATAGCCGTCATGTGGGCTTTAATGGTCGCTTCGGATACCGCTAAGTCATAAGCGATCTGCTTATTCAGCAAGCCATCGCAAAGCATTCGCAATACTTTGTACTGCTGTGGGGTCAGTGTGGCGAGTTTGTCAGATAAGCTTTCGCTCTCATCGTCTTCGCCGAGATTATCTGGAAAGCAAGGCGTGCCGTCGAGCACTTGGGTTAACGACTGTACCAACGCACGCATATCGCTGGATTTGGGAATAAAGCCAAAGGCGCCATGAGCGCGTACCTGACGGATCACACTCGGCTCTTCACTGGCAGAGATCACCACAATCGGTAGGGTTGGATACTGGTGACGCAGCGCAATCAGCCCTGACATGCCATTCGCGCCAGGCATTTTTAGGTCGAGCAGCACCAAGTCGACCTCAGCATCTCGCGCTAAGATTTGATTTAAACTGTCTAAGCTGTCTGCCTCTAGCAGGTTGGCTCCGCTTATCGCCATATGCACGGATTGAAAGAGGGCGTTCCGAAACAGTGGATGATCATCAGCGATAACGATGGTGTGTTGCGCTTCCATAATGCGGCTATCTTCCCTTTGTTTTCAATAAAGCTACCACCAGATATGGGGTTTATCAATTTTGTAACAAGAGAACTAAGAGATTGATCATTGCTCGCTTTTTACTTCATGTTTCAATCCATACTGGCGTAGGTGAGTAATGAAAGCTTGAGGTGCTAAAAAGCCGGTAATGCGAGCTGTCGCATGACGCTCTCCATTGGGCAACCAAAAGTCGAGTGTGGGTAGCCCGGCCACGTCTTGGGTGCGCATTAACGCAAAATCATCAGGACGATTTTCACTCAGATCCACTTTAATGCGGTGCATACGGCTGAGCTGCTGAGCCACAGCCGGATCCGTGAAGGTTTTTTGGGCGAATTGTTTACACGGAATGCACCAATCGGCGTAGTAATCAACCAAGGCGATTTGTTGATTAGCCGCAGCGCTGGCGAGCTCTGCATCAAGTGCTTCTTGCGAGTTGACGGTGATAAATGGCGGTGCGGTAGCAGAGGTTGTCGGTGGCACTGTCGCTTGGTGGGTTCGCGCAATATAAAGCGCACTGGCACCCAGTGCAGCAATCAATAATCCAGCAGCCAGCGTGAAGCGACGACCCAGTTTCATACTTTTTCCTTTTGCGGCAGATAGGATGAGTATACACACATACCATGACTCGCCTCGAAAAAGGAAATGATGACCTCAAGATGTGCTCACATCGTGAGGCACTGCCACATCAGTGGCAGTGCGTCGCCGACGCTTAGCTGCGTTTTTTTGCGCGGCCTTGCACCGCCTTAAAACGTGGATTGGTTTTGCAAATGACGAACATGCGTCCGCGACGCCGAACGACTTGACAGTCAGGATGGCGTTGACGGGCACTTTTTAGTGAATTGACGACTTTCATGCCTGTTCCTTTTTGCGGCGACCGACTTGGCCAAACTTACGCGCAAAGTGGGCAACACGGCCTTCTTTGTTCGTCGCTCGTTGCTTTCCGGTATACACCGGGTGTGATGCGCTTGAGATATCTAGCGGGTAGTAAGGATAGGTTTTGCCATCTTGCCACTCGATGGTACGTGATGTTTGCAAGGTTGAGCCGACAATAAAATAGGCGTCAACGCTGGTGTCATGAAAAACGACAGAACGATATTCGGGGTGGATATTGGCTTTCATAACGACTCCCTATTGCTTGTTATGATATAACATAACACTTACTAAGGAGGATGAAAAGTCCATCAGTGTCTAGGTGAAAGATCTCAATTTCTGAACTTTTTGTTGTCAGTTCGCGAAAAGTGTTACTTTTTCTTACCTGAATCAACATGCGCGTGACTGTACCTGGTTAGGATTTGGCCATGGTGCTGAGCGCGGTTGCTCACATCTCCCACCAAGGATGGTGCTTATCGGTGGTGGTAAGCAGACGGAGGAATCGTCATATCGTATCTACGCCCCAATACGCCCTGTGCGTGCCATAAGACAATGAATGCATGTGAACGGGCGTGTGGGGACGTCTATCCAAAGTAGGAGAAAGTTATGTTCTTGGTTGAGTTATTAGTGGTACTCAGCTGCATCTTAATCGGTGCCCGTATCGGCGGCATTGGTTTAGGTGTGATGGGCGGGGTCGGGCTCGCGGTACTCAGTTTTGGTTTCGGTTTGCAACCCACGCATCCACCTATCGACGTGTTGCTGATGATCATGGCGGTGGTCGCCGCTGCAGCAACCATGCAAGCTGCAGGTGGCTTGGATTTTTTAATTAAAATTGCCACCAATATATTACGTAAAAACCCACGTCACATTACCTTTGTTGCCCCTTTAGTGACTTATGTCTTCACCATGATGGCGGGAACCGGACACGTTGCCTATTCGGTATTGCCGGTGATTGCTGAAGTCAGTCGCAAAAGCGGCATTCGTCCGGCTCGCCCTTTGGGTATGGCGGTCATTGCCTCGCAATTTGCGATTGTAGCCAGCCCCATCGCGGCAGCGGTGGTTGCCTGTGTGGCCTTTTTAGAGCCGCAAGGCATTACCCTTACCGATGTGCTGTCGGTCACCATTCCTAGCACCTTTATTGGCCTTGCTTTGGCGTGTGTGATCGTCAATAAGCTAGGTAAAGAGCTTAAAGACGATCCTGAATATCAACGTCGCCTGCAAGACCCTGACTTTCGCCGAGAAATGGAAGCGGATTTGGCCGTTGAAGATATCGAAGTCACGCCAGCAGCGAAGAAATCGGTTGGCTTGTTCTTATTTGGTGCTTTAGCGGTCGTCGTCATGGGGGCATTCCCAACCCTGCGACCGGCCTTTGATGGCGAGCCAATGGGAATGGCGCATACCATTGAAATCGTGATGTTGTCAGTCGGTGCACTGATCATTTTGACCTGTAAGCCAGATGGCAATGCGATTAGCCAAGGCTCGGTATTCCATGCTGGGATGCGTGCCATTGTCGCTATCTTTGGTATTGCGTGGCTAGGTGATACCTTGATTGGTGGCCATGGTGAGATGGTGAAAGAGGCGGTGTCTGGCTTGGTAGAAATGGCGCCATGGACATTTGCGTTTGCGCTGTTCGCCTTGTCAGTGATGGTGAACAGTCAAGGTGCCACGACAGCGGTATTGGTGCCGGTGGCGATTACCTTGGGGCTGCCGCCTTCGATGATTATTGCGACCTTTGTAGCGGTGAATGGCTACTTCTTTATTCCTAACTACGGGCCTATCATTGCCTCCATCGACTTTGACCGAACCGGCACCACGCGGATAGGTAAGTACATTTTTAATCACAGCTTTATGGCACCAGGCTTGCTGAGTATGGTGTTCAGTATCGCTTGTGGTTTGCTGATTACGCAGGTGCTGTAACGGCGGTTTACGGTATAAAAGAAGGGCGCTTTCAGCGCCCTTTGTTGTCTCTATCGGTCGTCGGTGTCTGTTGTGAGTGACCCACTACGATGACTGACCCACTACGCGTTAAAACGTTTACCGCGATACTTAGGATGCATCAGGTTTTCAACCGAGAAGATCTCGTCCAGCTCCCCCTCGGTCATTAAACCGCGTTCGAGCACCACTTCTTTAACGCTCTTACCTGTTTCAGCACAAATCTTACCGACAATATCGCCCTCGTGGTGGCCGATAAAGGGGTTAAGATAAGTGATGATGCCAATCGAGTTATGCACATAGTGCTCGCACACCGCTTGGTTAACGGTAATCCCGCTCACACATTTTTCACCGAGATTGCGGCAACCATTGGCTAAAATCGAGATAGACTCAAACAGCGCCTGCCCAATGACGGGCTCCATCACGTTAAGCTGGAGCTGACCGGCTTCGGCGGCAAAGGTGATGGTGGTGTCATTCCCCATTACCCGGTAGCAAACCTGATTCACCACTTCTGGGATCACCGGGTTAACCTTAGCGGGCATGATGGATGAACCGGCCTGCATTTCGGGTAGGTTAATTTCATTGAGCCCCGCACGTGGGCCCGAGGAAAGTAGACGGAGGTCGTTACAAATCTTCGATAGTTTCACTGCCAGGCGTTTTAGCGCACCATGCACCATCACATAGGACCCACAGTCTGACGTGGCTTCAATCAAATCTTCGGCCGGGATACAGGGTAAGCCCGTGATTTCAGCCAGGCGTTTTACCGCCAGTTGTTGATAGCCTTCGGCGGCATTCAACTTAGTACCAATCGCGGTCGCGCCGAGGTTTACCTCTAACAGTAACGCTGCGGTGTATTTGATGTTTTTAATCTCCTCGCGCAGTAGCACTGAGAAGGCTTTGAACTCTTGCCCGACCGTCATCGGCACCGCATCCTGCAGCTGGGTGCGGCCCATTTTGATCACGTGTGCATAGGCTTCGGCCTTGGCGTCGAATTCTTTTTGCAGATAATCAATCGCATCCATTAATTTTAGAATGCTGTTGTAAACGGCAATACGAAAACCGGTGGGGTAGGCACAATTGGTCGATTGGCTCTTATTGACGTGATCGTTGGGATTAATCACATCATAGTCACCTTTTTCGTGCCCCATCAGCTCAAGCGCAAGGTTGGCAATCACCTCATTGGCATTCATGTTGACTGACGTCCCAGCGCCGCCTTGAAAGACGTCCGAGGGGAATTGATCCATGCATTTGCCTGTTTGTAGGATTTGGTCGCAGGCTTTGATGATGTAATCGCCGACATCTGCGGGGATCACGCCGAGCTCTTGGTTTGCCATCGCGGCGGCTTTTTTGGTGTAAACCATGCCGCGTACGAAATCGGGGATATCAGAAATCCGGGTGCCGGAAATAGTAAAGTTTTCGATCGCCCGCAGCGTATGGATGCCGTAGTAGGCATCGGCAGGTACCGCGCGTTGGCCGAGTAAATCTTCTTCTAAACGGGTTGCTGTGGTTAGGGTTGAGGTTTCATTGGGTGTTATAATCGTCTGAGACATGCGTTGGCCTTAACATCAAGTTATTATAATGATTAAAACGTCGCCACAAATTTTGCTGTAGAATCCATTCCTCAGAGATTTTGGCTGGATGTATTATCTGTTACATCCTTTCAGCCGCCATTACAGCATATAATGCGGTGAAAAGGGCTGACCCCGGTCACAGCTGTAGCATGGCGCACAGACAAAATGCGCTTTCTTGCACTTTGATTCAAGGGCTAAATTCGGTTTCGTTGTTCGGCTTTTGGCGGATTTTGATGTTAGGATGAACAGTCCATTTCCAGCGCGAGGTGAATCGTGTTTCCAATCTTATTGCTGCTATTTATTCTGGTCCCAGTGATTGAAATCGGCCTGTTCATTCAGGTTGGTGGTTGGTTGGGATTGTGGCCAACACTGGCGCTGGTTTTGATCACCGCATTCGTCGGCGCCTCTTTGGTACGGAGTCAAGGACTGATGACTCTGGCTTCGGTGCAAGATAGGCTCAACCGCGGTGAGTTACCCGCCCAGCAAATCCTTGAAGGCGTGATGCTGGCCGTCGCCGGTGTGCTGCTGTTAACGCCAGGTTTCATGACCGATGCGATGGGGATGTTGGTGCTTTTGCCTGGGCCGCGAGCCGCGCTCGCCAAACAAGTGATGAAGCGCGTCACTGTGTCTCAAGCGAGCTTTAGCCAAGGTAACTTCCATCAAGGGGGCAATGCGCAAGGTCCTTTTGGGGAGGACCCGTTCCGTCGCGGAGGCCGTGGTGACGATGGCAACACCTTTGAGGGGGAATATGAGCGTAAAGATGACGATGATGATGACCATCGCCTGCGCTAAGTCATGTTGGGGCTAAACCCAGCCGAAAGGCCGCATGAGGATGCGGCCTTTTTCGATCATGGCTTCCCGCTTACTCGGTGAGCTCGGGGCGCTGACGGTATTGGTCGAGTGATGCTGGGTTGTCCAGCGCACTTAACTGCGCCACGTCTTGGCCATGGACCACATCGCGCACCGCTAACTCGGCCAGTTTCCCTGACTTGGTTCGTGGAATATCGCTCACCTCGGCAATTACGGCGGGAACGTGACGCGGCGTGCACTGGGTGCGGATGGTTTTTTTGATGGTTTGCTTGAGTGACTCATCCAGTGTCACTCCGGCGGCGAGTTTGACGAATAGCACCACGCGGACATCATTTTGCCATTGCTGACCAATGACCACCGAATCCATGATCTCGCTAAGCTGATTCACATGGCGATAGATTTCCGCCGTACCAATTCGTACCCCGCCTGGGTTTAATACCGCATCAGACCGGCCATAGAACACCATGCCACCTTGTGCGGTCAGGCGTACATAGTCACCATGAAACCAGATATCATCAATCTTGTTCCAATAGGCATTGTGGTAGCGGCGGCCATCGGTATCGTGCCAAAAGCCAACCGGCTGATTGGGGAAGCTATTACAACACACCAGCTCCCCTTTCTGCTCTTCAACCGCTTGCCCTTGGGCGTTAAACACTTGTACATCGAGCGCCAAGCCTCGCTTTTGGCTTTCGCCGCGATAAACCGGTGACAGTGGGCTGCCAAGAACAAAACAGCCACAAATGTCGGTGCCGCCCGCAATCGAGCTTAACTGCAGATCGGACTTTATCTTTTGATAGACATAATCAAACTGCTCGGGCGCAAGTACCGAGCCGGTCGAACACAGGACACGTAACGACGCCAGCGAGTAATCATCTTTTGGCGCCACACCTTGTTTTTCCAATGCCTCTAAGTATTTCGCCGCCGTGCCAAAAAGGGTGAGCTGGTGCCGCTCGGCCAGTCGCCAAAGTACTCCCGCATCCGGATAAAACGGCGAGCCATCATAAAGCACCAAGGTCGCGCCACTTGCTAAAGCGCTGACTTGCCAATTCCACATCATCCAGCCGCAGGTGGTGAAATAGAAAAAGCGATCGCCGGGGCGCACATCCGAATGGAGCTGATGCTCTTTCAAATGATTGAGCAATATCCCCCCCACCGAATGAATAATGCACTTGGGCTTACCCGTGGTGCCGGAAGAGTACAGCACAAAGAGTGGAGCATTGAACGCCACGCGGGTAAAGCGAAGCGGCGGCGCGTCCTTGGCTAATAAGTCTTGCCAGTTATCCACGCCAGCAGGTAAAGAAGGTCGATCGCCATCAAAAGGGATCACCACTAAGCGCTCAATGGCTGGCACATTATCCACCACCTGCTGCGCTTTATTCAGGCAGTCATAGGTTTTGCCGTTGTAATGATAGTGATCGGTGGTAAACAGCACTTTGGGCTCGGTTTGGCCAAAACGGTCTAATACACTGTCGACGCCAAAGTCCGGTGAAGTTGAGGTCCAAATCGCGCCTAGTGCCGCGGTGGCAAGCATCGCAATCACGGTTTCCGGTAGGTTGGGTAAATAGCCGGCAACCACATCGCCTGGTTGAACGCCTTGCGTATCTAGGTAGTGACGGATGGCCGCCACCTGATCGACGAGCTCACGCCAAGTGAGGGTGCGTGCTACCTCATGCTCACCGCTAAAAATCATCGCCGGTTGGTCGGCATATTGCTCTGCGTGCTTGAGCAGGTTTTCGGCATAGTTCAGACGTGCGGTGGGAAACCACTGGCTATCCCGATTAGGGTGCTCGGGGTCGATATCGCACACTCTCTCGCCCGGATCGCCGATCACGCCAGCAAATTGCCATAACTGTTGCCAAAAATCGCCGCTTTGGCGTACTGACCATGCATAAAGATCGTCATAGCCACTCAGCTGGGTGTCGTGATCTTGATTCACGGCACGGATAAACGCGGCGAGTAAGGTGTGGGTTTGACGTTCCTTATCCGGCGCCCACAACAATCCGTCTTTCATGTCCTCTCCTTAGCTCTTATCAGGGTGTGCCTGTATAAATGCATCCAGCGCTTGGCATTGTGATTCAATGCGCGTCAGGGTTGGGTAGGCCGTTAAATCAAACGCAAATCGGCGTGCATTAAACAGCTGCGCGACCAAACAAATATCGGCCAAATTGGGCGCTTCGCCGCCAATAAAGGAGCTGTCTAATCCTTGTAATTTGGCTTCCAAACCATCGAACCCTTGTTTTAGCCAATGGTGATACCAAGTGATTTTGTCGTCATCACTGTGGCCAAAGGGGCCGGTTAAGTATTGCAGAACCCGCAAGTTATTGAGTGGATGCACATCACAGGCAATGTCGAGCGCCAGTGATCGACACTGGGCTTTTTGCACTGGATCACTGGGGAGCAGTTTGACCTGTGGATAGCGCTCGTCGAGGTATTCGATAATGGCGAGCGATTGGCTCAAGGTGACGTCGCCATCGACCAAGGTAGGCACTAAACCGGCGGGGTTGAGCGAAAGATAGGCGTCGCTGTGCTGGTGTTTATCCAGCAGGGACACGGTTTCTCGTTGGTAGGTGAGGCCTTTAAGGCCAAGGGCGATGCGGACGCGGTAGGCCGCGGTCGACTTACTGTAATCATAAAGCAGCATACAAGCTCCTAGGCGGCGTCAACGTAAAGCGCGCCCAGAGGTACTAGGCGCGCATCAAGGTTACTCCGGGATGTAACGGGTCACAGTTTGCTCAATGGCGCCGAAAATAGACGCATCTTGGCTGTCGCGCATATCGATGGTGACGCTATCGCCAAAGGTCATAAACGGAGTTTTTGCCTCGCCTTGGTCGATAATTTCCAGCATGCGCTTTTCGGCTAAGCAGCACGAGCCTTTGCTGCGATCGGTGTTGGACACAGTACCGGAGCCAATAATGGTCCCCGCACTGACATGGCGGCTTTTCGCCACATGCGCGACCAGCTCGGCAAAATCAAAAGTCATATCGACACCGGCCTCGGGTGACCCGAACCATTCGCCGTTGAGGGTGACATGCATCGGTAAGTGGACTTTATGATCGCGCCAGTGATCGCCCAGCTCATCTGGGGTAACCGCTACCGGTGAAAATGCAGAGGCGGGCTTGGATTGGAAAAAGCCGAACCCTTTGGCAAGCTCGCCGGGGATCAGGTTGCGCAGTGAAACGTCGTTGACCAGCATCAGCAGTTTAATGTGTTGGCCCGCTTTGTCAGCACTAAGGTGCATGGGCACATCATCGGTGACGACGGCAAGCTCGGCTTCAAAGTCACAGCCCCACGCATCATCGACCAATTCAATCTCGTCACGTGGGCCGAGAAAGCCATCAGACATGCCTTGATACATCAGTGGGTCGGTCCAAAAACTCTCAGGCATTTGTGCGCCGCGTGCTTTGCGCACCAGTTCAACGTGGTTAACGTAGGCACTACCATCCGCCCACTGATAGGCGCGGGGCAGTGGTGAGTCGCAGACACTTGGGTCAAAGGCAAAGGACTCACTGACTTGGTTGTCGTTGAGCGCGTCGTAGCGCTGAGTCAGTTTGGGCGCAAGGGTCGCCCAGTTATCGAGCGCCGCTTGTAGTGTGGGCGCAATATCGTCGGCGTGGACGGCGCGAGTAAGGTCACGAGAGACCAAAATCAATTTGCCATCACGTCCGTGTTTGAGTGAAGCCAGTTTCATTGCTTTCTCCTTCGCTATTCTGCGTCACTTGGCGTGCGCCAAGAGTAAACATAATCGGTCAGCTCGGTGGCTTTCGCCGCGTCGCCCATATCAAGTGGCATGCGGGTATCGATCATCACCGCCACTTCATCGGTCTCTTTTTTCTGATGCTTTTTGCCCGCGGCAAAGGCTTTTGGGTGAGGACCATGTGGGAAGCCACAAGGGTGTAAGGTCACCATGCCGGCATCAATGTTATCGCGGCTGAAAAAGTCACCTTGGTGATAGAAAAGCACCTCATCATAGTCATCGTTATTGTGGTAGAAAGGCACCTTCAGTGCGCCAGGATCGGACTCGATCGGGCGGGGGACAAAGGTACAAATCACAAAACCTTGCGCGACAAAGGTAGTGTGCGCCGATGGCGGCAAGTGATAACGATGGCTCATTAACGGACGGATATCTCGCCAGTTGAGTCGGAATACGGTGAGGTTACCTTTCCAGCCCACCGCATCGAGTGGGTTGTAAGGATAGGTGACACGGTTAAGCTGCTGGCGCGATTTGATCATCACCTGCCAACTTTCGCTGTCGGATTGCTGGGCTTTAAAGCTATCGTCAATGCGTGCATGTTCTAACACCGCGGGGTCAAACACCGCATGTTCGCCGACAATGCCTCGTTCGGCGCTCATGTAGGAGCCGTGTGTCGCTTCAATCATCAACAAGGTGGTGGCCTCATCCGGCACCAGTCGCCAGCTGGTGGCGCGAGGAATGATCAAATAATCGCCTTTGCTATAGCGCAAGTGGCCATAATCGCAATACAGCGAGCCTTCGCCCTGATGGACAAACAAGCAATCGTCGCCATCGCTGTTGCGCACCAGATAAGACATGGCGGTATCGGTGCGCCATAAGCGAACCTGAACGTTGGCATTGGATAACAGCACCGGTGCATCCATTGGCGACGTGCCTTGGGTTTCAACTCGGTTGGTGTCAAAAGCATGCGGTCGCAATGGCCCTTCCCACTCGCTCCAGCCCGTCGGGGGATGGCGGTGATACATATGACTGGCCGGGCCAAAAAAGCCTTCTTTGCCACACTCGCGCTCGTAGGTTCCCTCGGGAAAGTCGCAGTGGGCTTGACGAGAGGCATCCCCTTCACGAATGGGGAATGAAAACCACTTTCGCATAACTCGCTCCTTGTGCTGGGCGGCCGAGCTCACTGGGACCGCCAAATAGTTTCAAAAGAAACAATCTATCTGTTTATACTAGCGATCAGAGACGAGAAAAAGCAACGTGGTGTTAACAAATGTTTTACCTTGTGTGTTCAGTATTTTTGCCGCTTAAAAACCTTAAGTGTAAACAAAGCACTACCTTTGCATCTTATCGAAGCCTCTCGTAAAGTAGGTTATATGATTTCACTTGAAACTAATTGATATGACCCTTCCTCATTTAACGCTCGATAGCTTTTTGCCTTATAAGCTGGTTCACACGGCGGAGTTGGTGGCCGATAGTCTTGCGGCACGTTATGAAGCAGAGTTTGGATTATCGCGCCCTGAGTGGCGCGTGCTGGCCTCTTTGGGGGCACGGGATGGCGTGATGGCGAAAGATTTAGCCGCAGAAACACGGCTGGATAAAGTGAAAGTGTCGCGCTTGCTTACCCGTTTAGAGCAGCATCAGTTGGTAGAGCGACGCGCATGCCAAGGTGATCAACGCGCCGCGTTAGTCCATTTGACCGACAAAGGCCGCACCCATTACCAGACCATTGTTCCCAAAGTACTGGAGTGGGAAAAAGCCATGCTCGAGGGACTCAGTGCGGCGCAGTATCAAGCGCTTTATCAGGCGCTAGATGCTCTGCAGCATCGCGTTCAAGAGCTGGCTCAGACGGGCAATGATGCCGCGAGTGTCTGACGGCGCAACACCACAGCATAGAGGTACGCCATAATACCCGCCAGCAGGTTGGCAATGGCGATGCCCGCAAACAGGCCATGGGTGCCGTTGATCATGCCGCCCAACCATGCACAGGGCACCAAGAAGACAAACAAACGGACGAGGTTGCAGGCGAACGAATGCAGCGAACGCTTCATCGCATTCAGGCCGCCGACCAATAACATCAAGGTGCCTTGTAAGCCGTAACTTGCCGGGACCACCATTAAATAGTGGGCAATTTCTTGTTGAACCCGTACATCGTCACTGAATACATCCGCAATCAAATCGATAAAAGGCCACAGCGACAAGTACAAGGCAAATTGAAACAAGATGGCAAAGCGCATCGCGCTAAACAGCGCTTGAAAGGCCCGTTGATGGTATTGCGCACCAAAGTTTTGCGACATTAAGGGCGTGAGCGATGACGTCATCGCCATCATCACAATTAATAAAATGGCTTCAATACGCTGAGCGGCGCCATAGGCGGCAACGCTTTCTGTTCCCTGTGAGGCGAGCATCATCATTAAAATGGCGCCTGCGGCTGGGTTTAAGGCATTGGTCATTCCAGCCGGCATGCCAATTTTGAGGATCTGACGCACGTCAGTCGCTAGCTTGGTCCATTGCGGCGCCATCAGCAGTCGCTCACGGCGAATTAGTATACTCAGCGCGGCAACTAATGCCCCCGCCCAACTGACGGCACTGGCGATGGCCGCCCCTTGCACTCCCAGTTCTGGAAATGGGCCCAAGCCAAAAATCAGTAAGGGGTCGAGCGCTCCATTAATCAGGCCGGAGACCATCATGATTTTCGCCGGCGTTTTCGTATCGCCCGTGGCGCGGATAGCCGCGTTCCCTGCCATCGGCACGACGAGCAATGGAATAGTGAGATACCACACCTGCATATAGTCGTGGATTAACGGCAATAAGTTGTCGCTTGCCCCGAGTGCGGAGAACACCGGATTGATGGTAGCGGCCCCTAACCAGCCGACGGCCATTACCATGAATACCGCCAAGATCAAACCGTGACTCGACACCCGCGCGGCATCTTGATGATCGCCCTGGCCGAGTAATCGCGCGACCAAGGCAGCAATACCCACGCCTAATCCGAGCGTGATGGAGTTGACCGCAAAGGTGATGGGAAAGGTGAAGCTCACCGCGGCGAGTGCTTCCGTGCCAAGCAGTGAAATAAAGAAGGTATCCACCACATTGAACATGATGATCGCGAACAGCCCAAATACCATGGGTACGGTCATCTTACGCAATGTGAGGTTGATCGGGGCGGATAGCAGCCCGTGTTTGTCGTTCATAATCGCTTATCACTGGGTTGGGACGGCTTACCCTAGCGGATCCTCACAATTGGAGAAAGTTGCCAGTCTAAAAAAACAAAAAAATTGCTGTAAAACCCTTGGGAAAGAAAAAGGGCGTCCCCACATAGGGAGTTACATCAGGAACCGGACGCATGTACGGCCTGTGTGCATACTTACTTCATCAAACGGAACATCATTACTAATTCAGGAGACGACCGATGAACATTCGTCCACTACATGATCGCGTTATCGTTGAGCGCCAAGAAGCTGAGTCTAAATCAGCAGGCGGCATCGTGTTAACTGGTTCTGCTGCAGAAAAGTCTACCCGCGGCAAAGTGCTGGCGGTAGGCAAAGGCCGTATTCTTGAAAACGGCAACGTGCAGCCATTGGACGTTCAAGTGGGTGACACTGTTATCTTCTCTGAAGGCTTTGGCACCAAGACGGAAAAAATCGAGGGTCAAGAAGTTCTGATCTTGTCTGAAAGCGACATCATGGCAATCGTTGAATAATTCATTTCACCTCCAATCAATAAATTAAGAAAGGAATAGAATCATGGCTGCTAAAGACGTTAAATTTAGTGACGACGCGCGTGCGAAAATGCTCGAAGGTGTAAATGTTCTGGCTGATGCCGTGAAAGTCACACTGGGCCCTAAAGGCCGTAACGTAGTACTAGACAAATCATTCGGTGCCCCAACCATCACCAAAGATGGTGTCTCTGTTGCCCGTGAAATTGAACTGGAAGACAAGTTCCAGAACATGGGCGCACAAATGGTGAAAGAGGTGGCGTCGCAGTCAAACGACGCGGCGGGTGACGGTACGACAACTGCAACTGTATTGGCGCAATCTATCGTCAATGAAGGCTTGAAAGCGGTTGCAGCGGGCATGAACCCAATGGATCTGAAGCGCGGTATCGATAAAGCGGTTGTGGCCGCGGTGGAAGAGCTGAAAAACCTGTCAGCGCCTTGCACCAGCAATAATGCCATCGAGCAAGTGGGCACGATTTCAGCGAACTCTGACCACACCGTTGGTAAGATCATCGCTCAAGCGATGGAAAAAGTGGGTCGTGACGGCGTGATCACCGTGGAAGAAGGTCAATCACTGCAAGACGAACTGAGCGTCGTAGAAGGCATGCAGTTCGATCGTGGTTACCTATCTCCTTACTTCATCAATAACCAAGAAGCCGGTAACGTTGAACTGGATAACCCATTTATCCTACTGATCGACAAAAAAGTGTCGAACATCCGCGAGCTGCTACCAACGCTAGAAGCGGTTTCAAAAGCGTCTCGTCCTCTGCTGATCATTGCAGAAGACCTTGAAGGTGAAGCGCTGGCGACATTGGTTGTCAACAACATGCGTGGCATCGTCAAAGTCGCTGCCGTGAAAGCGCCTGGCTTTGGTGACCGTCGTAAAGCGATGCTGCAAGATATCGCAACCTTGACGGCAGGCACTGTGGTTTCTGAAGAAATCGGCATGGATCTAGAGAAAGTGACGCTGGAAGACCTAGGTCAAGCGAAGCGCGTCACTGTCACTAAAGACAACACCACTATCGTTGATGGTGTCGGTGAGGAAGCGGCGATTGAAGGGCGTGTTGCACAGATTCGTCAACAAATCGAAGAAGCAACCTCAGACTACGACAAAGAAAAACTGCAAGAGCGCGTCGCGAAACTGGCTGGCGGTGTTGCAGTGATCAAAGTCGGCGCAGCGACCGAAGTCGAAATGAAAGAGAAGAAAGATCGCGTTGAAGATGCTCTGCATGCAACACGTGCGGCGGTTGAAGAAGGCGTGGTTGCCGGTGGCGGTGTTGCCTTAATCCGTGCGGCGAGCAAAGTTGGCGAGCTGAAAGGTGACAACGAAGAGCAAAACGTCGGCATCCGTGTTGCACTGCGCGCCATGGAATCACCACTTCGTCAAATCGCGACTAACGCGGGTGATGAAGACTCAGTGGTTGCTAACAAAGTGAAATCTGGCGACAACCACTTTGGCTACAATGCATCAACCGGCGAATACGGTGACATGATTGAGATGGGCATCCTTGACCCAACCAAGGTGACACGTAGTGCACTACAGTTCGCTGCCTCTGTTGCGGGTCTGATGATCACGACGGAAGCCATGGTTACCGATCTGCCACAAAAAGACGGCGGTGCTGATATGGGCGCGGCTGCTGGTATGGGTGGCATGGGCGGAATGGGCGGCATGATGTAATCGCCTTTCCCTCAGAAATGAAAAACCCAGCTTCGGCTGGGTTTTTTCGTTGTGTGCTGCCAGGATCGATTTTAATCGTCAGTGTGTTGAAGTGGATGAGAATAAGTTCATCACGGCCACACCGGCAACAATCAGTGTCATCCCAATCACCGCCGGCGTATCGAGCTTCTGGTCGAACACCAACCAGCCAATGAGCGCTATCAATGTCACGCCCGCGCCCGCCCATATCGCATAGGCGATGCCTACAGGAATGGCGCGTAAAGTGAGGGCGAGTAGATAGAAAGAGAAACTGTATCCCACTACCACTAATATCGAAGGAACGAGCTTAGAAAAGCCGTCACTGTTTTTGAGTGATGCGGTTGCAATCACCTCTGCCACAATAGCAAACCCTAGAAAAAGCCAATGCTTCATATCGATGACTCCCAAGTGAGAAACAGGTGAGCTATGCTACCAGCCAATTTTTATGATGTATGCCTCATTTTGAGTAGAGAAGAGTGAAAGACACGATCGGACATGTAAGCCAAGGTGAACACGAGCGGCAAAATATAGCAGGTAAAGTAGGCAAAATATCTTGCTCTGTACGCTTTTTGTTCAGGTGACATTTTTTTTGCAAAAAGGGGTTGCGGGAAAAACTGAGATCTCTATACTGCGCTTCCTGTTGACGGGGCAACGAGACGCAAGTCACGAAATGCCAACCACTCAGTCAACACGCTCTTTAACAATTTGACCTATGCAATCTGTGTGGGCACTCGTTGAGAATAGACAAAAAGATTTATTCGATGAACTGAGTGACCAAACGACAACTTTTACAGTTGTTCGGCACAGTCAATTCGTTTTTCTCTTCGGAGAGAAACAGTAATCAGTATTCATTGAGCTGAAACTTCGGTTTCGAAAAAACTTWAATTGAAGAGTTTGATCATGGCTCAGATTGAACGCTGGCGGCAGGCCTAACACATGCAAGTCGAGCGGAAACGGCAGTATTGAAGCTTYGGTGGATTTACTGGACGTCGAGCGGCGGACGGGTGAGTAACGGCTGGGAACCTGCCCTGACGAGGGGGATAACCGTTGGAAACGACGGCTAATACCGCATA
>NZ_MUEW01000013.1:0-83657 GCF_001995655.1 Salinivibrio sp. IB868 | reverse complement strand
TACTCACCCGTCCGCCGCTCGACGTCCAGTAAATCCACCGAAGCTTCAATACTGCCGTTTCCGCTCGACTTGCATGTGTTAGGCCTGCCGCCAGCGTTCAATCTGAGCCATGATCAAACTCTTCAATTTAAGTTTTGGTGTTTGCTTTCCCAAAAGGAAAGACAAACGGCTCGATAAATACTGTTTTGTTCGTCTCTTGCGAGACAAACGAATTGACTGTGCCGAACAACTGTAAAAGTTGTCGTTTGGTCACTCAGTTCATCGAATAAATCTCTTTGTCTATTCTCAACGAGTGCCCACACAGATTGCATAGGTCAAATTGTTAAAGAGCGTTGACGTTGCGAAGCTGCGCTTCGCTTGGTCAGGGCTGCGTATCTTACGCGCCTTGCCGTTAAAGTCAAGAAGAAATTTTATCTTTTATTTTCAACCCGCCGGGTGAAATAAAACCTCTTTTTGACTCCCCTAACGCTTGGCGTTAAGTAGGCCGGCCATCTTAATCTTTTAAAAACTCACGTCAAGCGTTTATTTTTATTTGATTTTTTGCCCCGACATGGCCGCTGAACGCTTGCCCTGCGTGCCGTGTCGATGGAGGCGCATTATAGAGAAACCACTCACCTTCGCAAGACTAAAAAGCGACTTTTTTTAGAAAAAGTCGCCGTTCGGTCAAACAATCAGCGTTATGGCCTAAAAGCGGGCAAATTGCTCGCTAAATTCCGCCACTTTTCGCCAATCCGTGTATTCAACCTCTTTGGTCGTATCCGTCTCCCCACCCGTGATATGCATGATGAAGCGAATCATCACTCGATCAAACCATTTATAACGTGGATAGTAGAGTGCGCCGGCAAAGACACCATGCAGTTCGGGGGTCCAGGGTGACTTTTCGATAAACTTACGGCTATAAGCGCTGGTTTCTGGCGTATCTTTCCCCGGTTTACGCGCGGTGAGATTGACACTAAAAAATGCTGCTTTCACGGTTTTAAGCTGATCTGCATGCGCATCAATGAATTGATATAGCTTTTTATTAAAATGGCCATAGCGAATAGACGCACCAATCAGTATCCGATCGTATTGGCTGAGATCAATGTCTGGCCGCTGATGAATATCTTTCACCTCACACTGCGCCGAAACCCCCAGCTGTTGCTCGATAAAATGCAGGATTTTCTTGGTCTGCCCTTCTCGGCTGGAATGTAGCAGTAAGACTTTTTGCGTTGCGTTGCTTTGCTCGCTCATGTCCTCTCCTTCCCCATACGGCTAGCTCCGCCAGAATGTGGGAGTAAATAAAACCAATAATGTGAATATTTCTAAACGACCGAATAGCATGGCAAGGATCAATACCCACTTCGCCGTGTCATTAATATCGCCAAAGTGAGCAGCCACTTCGCCTAGCCCTGGGCCTAGGTTATTGAGGGTCGCTGCAACGGCTGAAAACGCCGTTAGCTCTTCAATGCCAGTGGCTATCAAGGCCAACATACAAATGACAAATACCAGCGCGTAGGCGGAGAAGAACCCCCATACGGCATCAACCACTTGCTGCCGTAGCGCCTTATTACCCACTTTGATGGTGTATACCGCGCGAGGGTGCACCAAGCGTTTCAATTCTCGCGTTCCTTGGAGTGACAACAGCAAGATACGAATGACCTTCATCCCGCCACCGGTCGAGCCTGCACACCCACCAATAAATGACGAGAACAAGAGTAAAACGGGGAGGAACAACGGCCAATGGGCAAAGGTTGTGGTGGTATACCCCGCGGTGGTTGATATTGATACCGACTGAAATAGCGCCTGGGTGAAGGTTTCTGTGGCGCTCTCATAAACCTGATGCCCGCTCAGCATGGTAAACACCACCAGCCATAGTAGGAACTGAATCACCAAAAACGCGCGAAATTCTGGATCACGCAAGTAAAACTTTAGATTGAGCCCATTATTGGCAAAGGCGGCGAAATGGAGAGAAAAGTTACACGCAGAGATCAACAGAAACACCACAGTGATGAGATTAACCGCAGTGCTATCAAAGTGACCAATGCTGGCATCATGGGTTGAGAACCCGCCGATGGCAACGGTCGAAAAGCTGTGCCCAATGGCATCAAAGGCAGACATGCCCGCCAGCCAGTAGGCCAAGGCACAACTTACGGTTAAAGTCAGATAAATGTACCAGAGCACCTTGGCAGTCTCAGCGATCCGAGGTGTCATCTTGGTATCTTTCACGGGGCCAGGGATCTCGGCGCGATAAAGCTGCATCCCCCCGATGCCGAGTACCGGTAAGATGGCCACCGCCAGGACAATGATCCCCATACCACCAAACCACTGTAGCAACTGCCGATAGAACAAAATCGCTTTAGGTAACTCATCTAGCCCCACAATGACGGTTGCGCCCGTCGTGGTTAAACCAGAAAAGGACTCAAAAAACGCCTCGCTCACGGAAAGATCGGGCTGTTCAGACAGCATCAACGGAACTGCCCCTGCACTGCCGATCACCGTCCAGAATAATACAACAATCAAAAAGCCATCACGTGCTTTGAGTTCATGCCGATAATTTCGATTGGGGAACCAAAGTAACCCGCCACCCGCGAGTAGTAGAAAAAACGTCAAAACAAAAGGATAGCCCGCACCATCACGATAGATAAACGCAACCAATGCAGGCGCTAACATGGTGATGCTGAACAGGGCCAGCAGGAGTCCGACAATGCGGGTAATGGAACGAAATTGCATAGCCTGACGTGGCCCTCTTATCGGCGGTAGCGACTTTCTACCGTCTCGTCGTTACACGTAAAGCAGGCTAAGTGCCTGACGTTGTCTTATGTTCTAACGGGTGCGCGCTTGCTTGTCCGCGGGTTTGATTTTTAAGTGCTTCAAGAAACACATCGATATAGCGCGCATCGATACGCACACTCAATCGCACATTATGGCTGAATTCTGCATCGAGCTGAACGCCATCGTACTGCTTGAGTAGCGATTCTATCGTATCAATGTGAGCATATTCACAGCTTATCGTGTAAGGGACTGTCACTGCCACTTCTCGCGTGGTCAAAAGGCCCAGGGCTTGCTGCACACTACTGCCATACGCTTTGACCAAGCCCCCAGTACCCAGTTTAATCCCGCCAAAATAGCGTACTACCACGGCACAAATCTCACCGACGTTCGCACCAGATAACTGCGCAAGCATCGGCTTGCCTGCCGTTCCCGCTGGCTCACCATCATCGCCACACCCCCATTGCACGGAAGATTCAGGCCGGCCTGCGACAAATGCCCAGCAGTGATGCCGTGCATCAGGATACGCTTCTCGCAACGATTGAATAAATTGCTTTGCCTCTTGTTCTCCGGGCGTATGAGCAAGATACGTAATAAACCGGCTTTTTTTGATTTCAAGCTCGTGCCTCACGGTGTCAGCAGGCACTGCGTATGGGGTGATAGGCATCATGGTACAACCTTTATGTCTCAGCGATGCACTGTATCATATTCCCTCAAGCACGACAGGGACTCGACCACAGTAAAAACAACCCACACCACATATTTTAAACATTTGTTTAACTTTTGGTTGTCATTTCTTATAACAATGATCCACACTAGGTCGCATCTGGTCTAACCAGAACACTATTCAACCAGGATGGTACTGCCAACGTGGAGAACAACCATGATCTACCAAGGAGATAACCTATCAGTTCGTGCTTTGGATAACGGCATTGCAGAACTGACCCTAGACAGCCAAGGTTCTGTCAACAAATTGGATCTGGCAACGCTAGAAAGCTTAGACCAAGCCCTCGATGCCTTGTCGGGTCGCGATGATATTAAAGGACTGCTGCTGACCTCTGCTAAATCAGCCTTTATTGTCGGCGCAGACATTACCGAATTTCTCGGATTGTTTGCCAAACCCGACCAAGAACTGTCTGATTGGGTATCTCGCGCCAATGCCATTTTCAATCGTTTAGAAGATTTACCCTATCCCACCCTTAGTGCCGTCAATGGCCATGCACTCGGCGGTGGCTGTGAGTGCATACTCGCGACCGATTTACGTGTAGCAGGTCAGGACGCGCGTATCGGTCTTCCTGAAACCAAGCTCGGTATTATGCCCGGCTTCGGTGGTACCGTGCGCTTGCCTCGACTTATCGGCGCCGATACCGCGATGGAAATCATCACTGCTGGGAAAGAAAAACGCGCGTCCGCGGCATTAAAAGAAGGCGTAGTGGATGCCGTTGTCGATAACGCGCACCTGCGTGACGCGGCGATTCGAATGCTAGGCCAAGCGATCGACGAAAAAATTGACTGGCAAAGCCGTCGCCAACAGAAAAAACAACCACTGAAGCTTAACCGCACCGAGGCAGCGATGAGCTTTACCATGGCCAAAGGCATGGTGGCACAAGTTGCAGGGAAACATTATCCGGCTCCAATGACGGCAGTGACGGCCATTGAAGAAGCCGCAGGGATGACACGCGATGAGGCACTTGAGGTTGAAAACCGCTATTTCGTCAAGCTAGCCAAAACCGATGTCGCACAAGCCTTGGTGGGCATTTTCCTCAATGACCAGGTCATCAAAGGCAACGCGAAAAAAGCTGCCAAACAAGGTAAAGATACACAACGTGGTGCGGTATTAGGCGCAGGCATCATGGGCGGCGGCATTGCCTATCAATCGGCACTGAAAGGCGTGCCGGTGATGATGAAAGACATCGCCCAAGCCTCACTCGACCTCGGTATGAAAGAAGCAACCAAGCTGCTGAATAAGCAGCTAGAGCGTGGTCGTGTCGATGGTTTTAAAATGGGCCAAGTATTGTCGTCAATCACCCCAAGTCTTCACTATGCGGGCATTGAGCAAAGTGACGTGATCGTCGAGGCCGTGGTCGAGAACCCGAAAGTGAAAACCAGCGTCCTCAAAGAAGTCGAAGCGCTAGTCAGTGACGACACGGTCATTGCGTCCAACACCTCTACCATTCCTATCAATACACTGGCGAAGTCATTGGCCCGTCCAGAAAACTTCTGTGGCATGCACTTCTTTAACCCGGTTCATCGCATGCCATTAGTGGAAGTGATTCGTGGCGAGAAAACCTCTGATGAAACCATCGCACGCGTGGTGGCTTACGCCGCCAAGATGGGTAAGTCGCCCGTGGTCGTCAACGACTGCCCCGGCTTTTTCGTCAACCGTGTATTGTTCCCCTACTTCCATGCCTTTAGCTTGCTACTTCGTGACGGGGTGGACTTCCAGCGCATTGATAAAATCATGGAAAAACAATTTGGCTGGCCGATGGGTCCGGCGTATCTGCTTGACGTGGTCGGTATTGATACCGCACATCATGCGCAGGCAGTGATGGCAGAAGGCTTCCCAGACCGCATGAGTAAGTCTGGCCGCGATGCCATTGATGTGATGTTTGAGGCCGAGCGCTTTGGTCAGAAGAATGGCAAAGGCTTCTACCGCTACACCACAGACAAAAAAGGCAAGCCGAAAAAAGAAGCCGATGAAGCCGTCCCTGCTTTGCTCGCACCCGTAATTGAAGGGGGTCAAGCAGAGATCAGTGACGAGGATATTATCGCTCGCATGATGGTGCCGATGATCAACGAAGTCGCCCGCTGTTTGGAAGAAAACATCATTGCCTCTCCGGCAGAAGCAGACATTGCTTTGGTTTACGGTATCGGCTTCCCGCCATTCCGAGGCGGTGCCTTCCGTTATGTCGATACTTTGGGTGTTGATAACTACGTCGCCATGGCTGACAAATTCTCTGAGCTCGGCGCTTTGTATCATGTTCCTACGGATATGAAACGTCGTGCCAGCGATAAACAGGCTTACTTTGATGTCACACCGGTCAACGCACCGCAATCAGCCTAAGTTTAAGGAGAGAACAATGAACAATGTAGTGATCGTTGACTGTATCCGTACCCCCATGGGCCGTTCGAAAGGCGGTGTGTTTCGCCACGTTCGTGCTGAAGATCTATCCGCGCACCTAATGAAGTCTCTATTGGTACGTAACCCTGGGGTAGACAGCACCAGTATTGAAGACATCTACTGGGGCTGTGTACAACAAACGCTCGAGCAAGGTTTCAACATTGCCCGTAATGCGGCGCTCCTTGCTGGCATTCCACATAGCGTGGGTGCCACCACGGTCAACCGCCTGTGTGGCTCGTCGATGCAGGCACTGCACGATGCGGCTCGCGCAATCATGGTCGGTGATGGCGACACCTTCTTGATTGGTGGTGTCGAACACATGGGCCACGTGCCAATGAACCATGGTGTCGACTTCCACCCTGGCTTATCTAAGTCAGTCGCTAAAGCCGCTGGCATGATGGGACTTACCGCAGAAATGCTCGGTCGCATGCATGGCATCAGTCGTGAAATGCAAGACCAGTTTGCCGCTCGTTCTCATGCCCGTGCGCATGCCGCCACCGTGGAAGGCCGTTTTAGAGATGAGATTGCGCCTATTGAGGGCCATGATGCCGATGGCTTACTCACTTTGGTGGAAGACGATGAAGTGATTCGTCCAGAAACCACCGTAGAGAGCCTCGCTGGTTTACGCCCCGCCTTTGACCCTGCCAATGGCACAGTAACCGCTGGCTCGTCGTCGGCACTATCGGATGGTGCCTCTGCAATGTTGGTGATGAGTGAAGAAAAGGCCAAAGCCTTGGGGCTGCCTATCCGTGCACGTATCCGTGCCATGGGCGTCGCCGGCTGTGACCCATCCATTATGGGATATGGTCCGGTCCCAGCGACCAAAAAAGCGCTCAAACGTGCGGGCCTAAGCATCGATGACATTGACTTGGTCGAACTGAATGAGGCATTTGCCGCCCAGTCTCTGCCTTGTGTCAAAGATCTTGGCCTGATGGATAAAGTGGATGACAAAGTTAACCTCAACGGTGGTGCAATTGCACTGGGTCACCCGCTAGGCTGTTCCGGCGCACGCATCTCGACCACCTTACTACATCAAATGGAGCGCCAAGATGCTACCTTAGGCTTAGCGACCATGTGCATTGGTCTCGGTCAGGGGATTGCGACAGTGTTCGAACGCGTCTAACCACAATGCGCACTTTCATCAATAAAGAGCGGCTACGTCCGCTCTTTTTTTGGCTTGCGTCATCCCGCACGCAATCGCATAGTGATTGATGTAACGCATGTGGTGGTAACATCATCTGGCCTAGTATGGCCACTCACTGACTTCAACCGGGAGAATGCCATGTTTAACGCGCTTGTCCTTGAACAACACGAAAAGCAAACCCTCGCCAAAATCACCTCACTCGATGATGACCTTCTTCCAGAAGGCAATGTCACCGTCAATGTTGATTTCAGCTCCCTCAATTATAAAGACGGCTTAGCCATTACCGGCAAAGGTAAGATTGTTCGCCAATTCCCCATGGTGCCAGGGATCGACTTTGCCGGCACAGTTGCCGATAGCCAACACCCCGACTATCAACCCGGAGATAAAGTGGTGCTCACTGGTTGGGGCGTCGGTGAAGCACACTGGGGAGGCATGGCAGAGAAAGCGCGTGTTAATGGCGACTGGCTCGTTCCCCTTCCTGAGGGGCTCACTGCGCAACAAGCAATGATGGTAGGCACCGCGGGGTTTACCGCGATGTTATGTGTGCAAGCCTTAATCGATGGTGGCGTCAAACCTGAAGATGGCCCAGTGTTAGTCACCGGTGCCAGTGGCGGCGTTGGCTCTGTCGCGGTCACCTTATTGCATGCGTTGGGCTATCGCGTCAGTGCCGTCACAGGCCGACTTGAAGCCAACCAAGCGTGGCTTAAGCAACTAGGCGCTGACGAAGTGCAACCGCGTGAGTCCTTTAGCGCACCAGGTCGCCCGCTGGACAAGCAACAGTGGGCAGGCGCAATTGATACCGTGGGCAGTCAAATGCTCGCCAATGTCCTTTCACAAATCCAGTACGGTGGCACAGTTGCCGCATGCGGCCTTGCCGGCGGTTTCGATTTACCCGCCACTGTGATGCCGTTTATTTTGCGCAATGTGCGATTGCAAGGTGTCGATTCAGTCTCTTGCCCGAAAGCGCAACGTCAAGCTGCGTGGCAGTCACTGACCAAGCTATTGCCCGCCAGTTACTTTGAACAGGCGTGCCACACCATCGCACTGGCGCAAACCCCAGAGTATGCGGATAAAATTATTCAGGGCGAGGTGAAAGGCCGCGTCGTTATCGAGATCGCTCACCAAGACTAATCCGCGCAAAAAGGCCAATCTTTATTACGGGTTGGCCTTTATTGGCGACGTGCAGACAAAAAAAATCCCGCTCGAAGAGCGGGGAAGCCCAAGAAAACTGGGAGTGAGTGTAGCTGTTGAGTGAGTTAGCCTAGTCAGGCTGCGAGCGTGGCGTTGAGGTCGATAAGGCTTCTACCAATAACCCCAAGGCTGCGGCGCAGATTGCTAGTGTTGCCAAGAGAGTGTGCTCATGACTGTGCGTTAATCCCCAAAAAGCGAGTCCGCTAAGCCCTGTGTAAGCAGCGATACGGTGTCCATAAGCCAAGCTCAATGTGCTCGTTTGTGCTTTTCTCATGATCCCGCCTTTCGTTAACGACTTGTTAAATAATTTACACAACTCATTTACAAGCGCAACCCTGTTTGAATAATTTGTCGCCATAAGTATGATCAGGTCGACACTTTTTGAGGTAAAAATAATGACACTCGCTTTTGACCACGCCGATCTTCAACTTGATGCCTTAGGCCTGCGCTGCCCGGAGCCTGTAATGATGGTACGTAAACGTATCCGTCATATGGACGAGGGACAAACCTTGCTGATTACCGCCGATGATCCCTCAACCACGCGTGATATTCCCAGCTTTTGTCGTTTTATGGATCACACCCTTATCGCAGCCCAAACAGAGAGCGTGCCGTTTCAGTTTTTGATCAAAAAAGGGCTGGCATAACGCCAACCCTTACTCATTCATCATTGTCCTGCGTTAGCTCAGTAGATACCAAGTATCGAGCACAGCCAATGCGGCAAACATCGCCGCCGCGAGCACCCGCACGACAGCAAGCGGGACATGGCGCTGAATTTTATCACCCGCCAGCACCACAGGGACATTGGCTAGCAACATACCAATGGTTGATCCAATCACTACCACCCACAACGCTTCATTAAACTGTGCGCCCAATGCGGTCGTGGCGAGCTGGGTTTTATCGCCAATTTCTGCGACAAAGAACGCACTGAAGCTCGCCCAAAACGCGCTTTTGCCCTGAATACCTTCATCCTCAAGCTTATCCGGGATCAGCATCCATACCGCCATCACGCCAAAACTGATGATCAAAATAATATGCAATACGGTATCGGTCAGAATATCGGCCGCAACCACGCCGAGCCAAGCAGCAATGGCGTGATTGACTAACGTCGCCAATAAAATGGCACTGATAATCACCGCAGGTTTACGAAAACGTGTCGCTAACGCCAGCGATAGTAGTTGGGTTTTATCCCCGATTTCCGCCAAGGTGACGGTAGAGATAGAAATGGCAAGAACGCTCATGACATTGCTCATCTGGGGCAGGGCTTATTATGATTCAACCACGACAACACACGCCCCACCCCGGTTCGTGCGATTGTCGTTGGTCTCGTCAAGCCCAGAGCACCTAATGGCAGGCTTGCAATCACCATGAAGATTTTGCTTCAACTATGTTGATGATTGCCCCACTGACTGTGCAGTGGTCGACTACTCCCCAAGACGGCGCTAGTGTACGATTTGAACAATCGCTTGGCAACTTCTATTCCTCTTGCCCCTGCACGGAGAAAATAAGCGCCTCAAAGGCGCACAAAAATCCGCCAGCCCCCTACTGCTTGAGCGCGCTGCGAGTTATAATTGCCAGCTATTTTCTCCATTCATCAACTCGCGCGAACCTGACAATGCATAAATTCGATATCAAAACCTTTCAGGGTATGATCCTCGCGCTGCAGGATTATTGGGCCCAGCAAGGCTGTACTATTGTTCAGCCGCTAGACATGGAAGTGGGTGCAGGTACCTCCCACCCAATGACATGCTTGCGTGCACTTGGTCCAGAGCCCATTGCAGCGGCTTACGTTCAACCTTCTCGTCGTCCTACCGATGGGCGTTATGGCGAGAACCCGAACCGTCTGCAGCACTACTACCAGTTTCAAACCATCCTGAAGCCGTCACCCGATAACATTCAAGAGCTGTATTTAGGCTCGCTGCGAGTGCTGGGAATTGACCCAGAAGTCCACGACATTCGCTTTGTGGAAGATAACTGGGAAAACCCAACGCTTGGCGCTTGGGGCCTCGGCTGGGAAGTCTGGCTGAACGGGATGGAGATCACCCAGTTTACCTACTTCCAGCAAGTCGGCGGATTGGAATGTAAACCGGTCACCGGTGAGATTACCTACGGTATCGAACGTCTGGCGATGTACATTCAAGAAGTCGATTCTGTGTATGATCTGGTTTGGACCGATGGCCCATTTGGCAAAGTCACCTACGGCGATATTTTCCACCAAAACGAAGTGGAGCAATCGACCTATAACTTTGAACACGCTGATGTTGATTTTCTGTTCCGCTACTTTGATCAGTGCGAAGCCGAAAGTACCAAGCTTCTGGATCTCGAGCAGCCGCTCCCTTTGCCTGCTTACGAACAGATCCTAAAAGCCGGTCATGCGTTCAACCTGCTGGATGCGCGTAAAGCCATCTCAGTGACTGAACGTCAACGCTATATTCTGCGCATTCGCACACTGACTAAACGTGTCGCCGAAGCCTACTACGCATCTCGCGAAGCGCTGGGCTTCCCGATGTGCCGACACACCAAATAAGGGAGCATCATGGCAACGCAAAATTTCCTGATTGAGCTCGGCACTGAAGAGCTACCACCCACAGCCTTGCGCACCTTGGCTGAAGCTTTTGCCAGCCAATTCGACGCACAATTGAAAGACGCTGATCTGAGCCACCAAGGCATTACTTGGTACGCCTCCCCACGTCGCTTAGCACTTAAAGTGGCGGCGTTGAGCGATCGCCAGCCAGATAAAGTGGTTGAGAAGCGCGGTCCTGCGGTCAGTGCCGCCTTTGACGCAGATGGCAACCCCACCAAAGCGGCCATGGGTTGGGCGCGCGGTAACGGGATTGACGTGAGCGAGGCCGAGCGCCTAAAAACCGATAAAGGTGAATGGTTGCTGTATCGTCAACACGTACCCGGTCAAGCCATCGACACCTTATTGCCGGTACTGGCCGATAACGCCCTAGGCAAGCTGCCTATTCCTAAACCCATGCGCTGGGGTGACAAAGACACCCAGTTTATCCGCCCAGTGAAAACCTTGGTGATGCTGTATGGGGACACCTTGATTGAAGGCACTATCCTAGGCGTGGCGTCTGATCGCGTGATTCGAGGTCACCGCTTTATGGGTGTATCGAGCCTAACGCTGGATCATGCTGACCAATACCCAGAGCGTCTTGAGCGTGAAGGTAAAGTCATGGCCGATTATGAAAAGCGTAAGGCGTTGATTATTAAAGATGCCAAAGCAGCGGCTGACGCAGTTGGCGGGATTGCTGAGCTTGATGAAGACTTGGTTGAAGAAGTCACCTCACTGGTAGAATGGCCAGTGGTACTGACGGCCTCTTTCGAGGACAAGTTCCTTAAGGTGCCATCAGAAGCGCTGGTGTACACCATGAAAGGCGACCAAAAGTACTTCCCGGTTTATGACGCTAACGGCGAGCTACTGCCCAAGTTCATCTTCGTGTCGAACATTGAATCGAAAGATCCGGCGCAGGTTATCTCAGGGAATGAAAAAGTCGTGCGTCCTCGCCTCGCGGATGCGGAGTTCTTCTTTGATACTGACCGCAAGCGCCCATTGATTGATCGCCTGCCAGAGCTTGATAGCGCGGTATTCCAAAAGCAATTAGGTACCATCAAAGATAAAACCGATCGCATTACTGCACTCGCAGGACAGATTGCAGAGCGTATCGGCGCCGACAAGTCACACACTGAGCGCGCGGGCCAACTGGCTAAGTGCGATCTCATGACCTCGATGGTGTTTGAGTTCACCGAAACCCAAGGCGTGATGGGCATGCACTATGCGCGTCATGATGGCGAGCCCGAAGCCGTAGCGCTGGCACTGAATGAGCAATACTGGCCGCGCTTTGCCGGTGATAAGCTACCTACCACGCCGGTCTCTTCAGCACTCGCGATGGCTGACAAAATGGATACCATCGTGGGCATCTTTGGTATTGGTCAAGCACCGAAAGGGAGCGACCCCTTCGCCCTGCGTCGGGCCGCGTTAGGCGTTCTACGTATTATCGTCGAGAACGGCTATCAGCTTGAGCTTGTCGACCTCATCCGTGATGCCAAAGCTCAGTACGATGACCGTCTGACTCACAAAGAGGTAGAGGCGGATGTCCTCGACTTTATGCTAGGTCGTTTCCGCGCTTGGTACCAAGATATGGGCTATAGCGTTGATATCATCCAAGCCGTGTTGGCACGTCGTCCAACCAAGCCTGCTGATTTTGACAGCCGCGTTAAAGCGGTGTCGCACTTCCGCAGTCTTGAAGAAGCCGAAGCACTTGCCGCGGCCAACAAGCGTGTAGGCAATATCTTGGCCAAGTATGACGGCGAGCTCCCTAGCAGCGTCGATACTAGCTTGCTACAAGAAGACGCTGAAAAAGCATTGGCGGACGTGGTCGCTGAGAAAGTCGCTGCGGTTAAACCTTTATTTGCTGACAGCGATTATCAAGGCGCGTTGACGGAGCTGGCGCAATTGCGTACACCGGTTGATACCTTCTTTGATAACGTGATGGTTATGGCAGATGATCCTGCACTGAAAGCCAACCGTTTGGCGATGCTTCACCTTATCCGTGAGCAGTTCCTCAACGTGGCAGATATTTCTGTTCTACAGAAGTAATTATCAGCAACACACGATTCAGCCCCGCTATGACGCGGGGCTTTTTTTGGGTGTTGATACGCGGACGCCCCTCTTCGCTACCAATTCTCATCTACCTTGCTACCAGCTCTCAGCCTCGTTGGCTACCCAATTTAATGACGCTAATCACCCTGTTTGTCGAGCCAAGCCGAGTTGGTTTCACGTGGAACACTTGGATTTCTACCCCTCTAAGCGACTTTCGCCCTAGTGTGTACCGATAACGTAACAACCCCGTCAACCATACCCTTTAATGACGAGACGATAACAAACTTACCATGCTTTCTTTTACACAATAGATTGTTGTATGTTGATTGCAGCTTAACCACAACATCGATACAGATATTTAAAGGCAGTAATCATGGAAGTCACTCACTTTGGCGAGAAGTTCGCCAATCACTCGGGCATCACACAATTAATGGACGATCTTAATGACGGCTTACGTAATCCAGACGCCATTATGTTGGGGGGCGGCAACCCCGCGGCGATCCCGGAAATGCTCGACTACTTTAAGACGCTAAGCCAATCAATGCTCGACGACGGTAGTCTCGTTCACGCCATGGCAAACTACGATGGTCCACAAGGAAAATCGGCATTACTCAATGCCCTCGCCGAGCTGCTGAATAAGACTTATGGCTGGCAGCTGTCAAGCAAAAACATCATGCTGACCAATGGCAGCCAAAGTGCATTCTTTTATCTGTTTAACCTATTAGCGGGACGCTACGCCGATGGCAGCCACAAAAAAATCTTGTTGCCCCTCGCCCCCGAGTATATCGGCTATGGTGACGCCGGTATCAACGACGATATCTTTGTTAGCTACCAACCTGACATTGAATTATTGGATAACCGCCAATTCAAATACCACGTCGACTTTAGCCGCCTAACGATTGATGAAAGCATTGGCGCCATCTGTGCTTCCCGCCCGACTAACCCGACCGGGAATGTGCTAACCGATAGCGAAATCCAACAACTGGACCAACTCGCACGCGACAACAATATTCCTCTGATCATCGATAACGCTTATGGCACGCCCTTCCCGGATATTATTTTTGAAGACGTTGCACCGTTCTGGAATGACAACACCATACTCTGCTCGAGCCTCAGTAAGCTAGGTTTGCCTGGTGTGCGTTGCGGGATTGTGATTGCCAATGAAACGGTGATCAATGCGATGTCCAACATCAATGGTATCGTCAGCCTGTCGCCAAACAGTGTGGGGCCAGCAATGGCACTAGCAATGATAGAACGCGGTGATCTTTTACGCTTAAGCAAAGACGTCGTTCGTCCTTTCTACCAGCAAAAGTCACAGCGCACATTAAAGATGGTGCTTGAGACCATTAATGATGAGCGAGTTCGTGTTCATAAGCCAGAAGGAGCTATCTTCCTGTGGCTCTGGTTTAACGAGCTCCCAATCTCTACCCAAGAGTTATATAAACGCTTAAAAGCCCGCGGTGTACTGGTTGTCCCCGGAGAGTATTTCTTTATTGGTGTCGATCACGAAGGCTGGGATCATGCTAAGCAATGCATACGCATGAACTATGTCCAAGAGGATGATGCTATGCAACAAGGTATAAAAGTGATTGCTGAAGAAGTCGCGCGCGCCTACGACGAAGGATAAGTTTTGGTTTCACGTGGAACACAGATACATACATGTTCCACGTGAAACCTTTCATTAGACCTCTGGCAACGAGAAAATGCGCCATAACATTTTCCTAATTGGCCTCTATCTAACCTACCTTCCTAACCTACCTTCTTCTGCTGACGGACTACTTTCTCCTTTCGTCAGCTTAAGCCTTAATCACCGGTCGCTTGATCTAACTATCGAACCATTCTGCACCCCATATTTCCAAAAGGGGTAATACGGCGCAGTGTGAACAATCATTTGGTTTGGCTTGGCTTGGCTTGGCTTGGCTTGGCTTGGCTTGGCTTGGCTTGGCTTGGCTTGGCTTGGCTTGGCTTGGCTTGGCTTGGCTTGGCAAATAGTATTAGATCGTTCTATTAAGACAATCCAAATGTTTCACGTGAAACCTATCGACTCCAATCTGTGCGAATCTTATTCAAGTCCACGAATCTACGGAGAATCTTTTCGGCCAGGCTACAATCGTGGGTTCAACGTTCACCTTCATTCGCAAGGGCTATTCACCAACAGCGGCGAGTGAAAGAACGTGTCTTTAATACGAAGAATTGAAGCCAGCTAGTGAATCTGAACACCACGATTCGCTAGCCACAAAAAAGGGCAGCGGTGCTGCCCTCTCCTTTTTCGTATCGTTATGGCCGACACTTACTCAACGTTTTCGAGTAAACGGCTACCGATTTCGATACGACGAGGTTTCTCCTCTTCAGGCACCTCACGCACCAAATCAATATGAAGCATACCGTTTTCCATTTCCGCCCCCGTCACTTTAATATGATCGTCGAGGTGGAACTTGCGTTCGAAGTCACGCTCAGCAATGCCCTGATACAAGAACTTCGTATCTTGATTACGGCTGGCTTTTTTACCCGCAACCGTTAGGCTGTTCTTTTGTTGGGTAATGTCTACTTCGTCTTGGCTAAAGCCTGCTACCGCCATTGTGATTCGGTATTGGTTCTCTTTGCCTTGCTCAATATTGTAAGGAGGAAAACCACCTGCATTTGACGCATTCGTGTTTTCAACCAAATCAAACAAACGGTCAAAGCCAATCGCGGTACGATAGAGTGGAGAGAAATCAAAGTTACGCATAATCTTATCCTTCCTATGAAGCAATAAAATGTTATCTACGGCTTTCCAACCTGGACAAGCCCCCGGCGACCCAATGGCATCGCCTCATTACTGTATATAGGGTTGGGTAATTTGATTTCAAGCCTCATCGAACGATTTTTATCATCGCCAGACGTGTTACCGTTTTATCTACCCATACGGGTACGTTCAAATACCTCTGACCGCTTTAATAAACTACGGCTCTGGATGATGACATACCGCTTCAATGTTATTGCCGTCTGGGTCAATAAGAAATGCCCCAAAGTAATGGTTGTGATACATAGGCCTCAGACCTGGCTTACCATTATCGATTCCCCCAGCCTCCATTCCAGCATCGTAAAACGCCTCCACTGTCCCTCTTGTTGGTGATGAAAATGCTATATGACGAGGGGTATAGGGAGTCTGGGTTTCTATCACCCAAAAGATGGGCCGATCGCTTGGTCCAAAAGCACACATTCGCTGGGTCGGAAAATCAGTATTCCATTCTGCAACAAACTCCATTTGGATCGCATAGCCAAGCGGTTCAAACACCGAACGATAGAACTCTTTAGTTGCCGAGAAGTTCGTTGCGTAGGTACTTAGATGGTCAATCATAATTGCTCCTTATTGGAATAGCGATATGCTTAATCAAGCGGCGCAACGCGCACGAGATGCCCATCAGGGTCTTGAATCACGAATGTTCGACCAAACACATCATCGTAAGGAGCTTGCACAACATTGATGGTTAGGTTGTTCGACCATTGGTCAAAAACGGCATCAACGTCATCATTGGTAGGCACCATAATGCCAATTTCACTCAGTCGTGTCATCGAGGGTGAGGGCTGCTCGCCGCCTGTCCACAACGCGAATAAGGCATCTCCCTGCTCAGAGGCAGAAAACGCCACATACCTGGGACTGGTAAAGACAGGATCACATTGAAACAGTTGCTGATAGAAACCCACAGAACGGTCAATATCAGAAACATAAACCAATTGGAGATTAGCGCGCGTTTTTATAGACATCAGGATTCCTATCATTTTGTCGTTAAGGGAATGATAAGTGTACTCACGCCAAAAATACTGTATATAAAAACAGTTACATGTTGCGATTTGCCTCCCAAACAGGCATGAAAAAGGCCAGCAATGCTGGCCTTAATTGTTGATAAACAGTTGATTTATCACTTATACATCGAGGTTTTCTACTTTCAGCGCATTATTTTCGATAAACGCACGACGTGGCTCAACTTGATCACCCATCAAGGTGGTAAACAACTCATCCGCGGCAACCGCATCCTGAATCGTCACCTGCATCATACGACGACCTTCAGGATCCATAGTGGTTTCCCAAAGCTGCTCTGGGTTCATCTCTCCCAAACCTTTATAGCGCTGACGAGACACACCACGGGTTGACTCTTTGATTAACCAGTTGAGAGCTTGCTCAAAGCTCTCTACCGATTGCGTACGTTCACCGCGCTTAACATACGCCCCTTCATCCAGGAGATCATTTAAGGTTTCCGATAGGCTTGCGATTCGACCGTACTCTTTCGAGTTCAGGAAGTCATAGCTCACTAAGTATTTATAATCGACACCATGGGTGCGCACCACCAGCTCTGGCACCCATACCTGATGCTCTTCATCGAGTCGGCATGATGCCTGATACTGGCTTTCACCCGTCGACTTACGATTCAAAATCCCAACAATGTTTTCTACCCATTGCTTAGCCGCCCACTCGTCGCGCAGATCATCGACTGACAAACGCGGTTGATAAAGTAGCTCATTGAGTAGCGCGGCGGGATAGCGACGCTTCATACGCTGAATCAGCTTGAGCACACCATTGTACTCTTTCACCAACTTCTCAAGTGACTCGCCGTGCATCGCTGGCGCATCTGGGTTCACGAACAATGACGCATTCTCCAACGCCAATGCCACCTGATACTGCTCCATCGCCTCGTCATCTTTGATGTATTGCTCTTGCTTGCCCTTTTTCACTTTATAAAGCGGTGGTTGAGCAATATAAATATAGCCTCGCTCAATTAGCTCTGGCATTTGGCGATAGAAGAAGGTCAGCAGCAAGGTACGAATATGCGAGCCGTCGACATCCGCATCGGTCATGATGATGATGCTGTGATAACGTAGCTTGTCCGGATCGTACTCTTCCCGGCCAATCCCGCACCCCATTGCAGTGATCAGTGTCGCCACTTCTTGCGAGGACAACATCTTATCAAAACGGGCTTTCTCGACGTTGAGGATCTTACCTTTGAGCGGCAAAATCGCTTGGTTCTTACGGTTGCGCCCCTGCTTGGCTGAGCCGCCTGCAGAGTCACCCTCCACAATGTAGAGTTCAGATAGCGCCGGATCTTTTTCCTGGCAATCGGCAAGCTTGCCGGGAAGGCCAGCTAAATCCAACGCGCCTTTACGACGCGTCATTTCACGTGCTTTACGTGCCGCATCACGCGCACGGGCAGCGTCAATGATCTTGGTACACACTACTTTCGCATCGGCAGGGTGCTCAATAAGAAAGTCTGATAAGTGGCTGCTCATGGCGGATTCAACCGCCGATTTCACTTCCGATGACACCAGTTTGTCTTTGGTCTGGCTGGAGAACTTGGGATCCGGTACTTTCACCGAGACCACCGCGGTCAAGCCTTCACGGGCATCATCGCCAGACGTCGCGGCTTTGGCTTTTTTGGAATAACCTTCTTTGTCCATGAAGCTATTGAGCGTACGTGTCAATGCGCCACGAAAACCCGCAAGGTGAGTACCACCATCGCGCTGCGGAATATTGTTGGTAAAGCAGTAGATGTTTTCTTGATAGCCATCGTTCCACTGCATCGCCACTTCAACGCTAACCCCGTCTTCCCGAGTATGCTCAAAGTGGAAAACGGATGGGTGGATGGAGGTCTTCTTGTTGTTGAGGTGTTCGACAAACGCGCGGATGCCCCCTTCGTATTTAAAGTGGTCCGCTTTGTCTTCTTCGCGCTCGTCAATCAACTTGATGGAGACACCCGAATTAAGGAAAGACAACTCACGCAAGCGCTTGGCAAGCACGTCATAGTTGAAGTTGATATCAGAGAAAGTCTCTTCACTTGGCCAGAAACGAATACGGGTACCGGTTTGGTCGGTCTCACCCATTTCAGCCAGCGGTCCTAGAGGCTCACCGTGCGCAAAATTAAGCTGGTGAACATGGCCATTACGCCAAATAGTCAACTCGAGTTTTTCTGACAAGGCGTTGACCACCGACACCCCCACCCCGTGAAGGCCGCCAGAGACTTTATAAGAGTTGTCATCAAACTTACCGCCGGCGTGGAGGACGGTCATGATCACTTGTGCGGCCGATACACCTTCTTCCTCATGAATATCGACCGGGATACCACGACCATCGTCGCGAACCGATACCGAGCCATCCTCGTGGATGGTCGCCACGATATCATTACAATGTCCGGCCAGTGCTTCATCGATCGAGTTATCGACCACCTCAAACACCATGTGGTGCAGGCCGGTACCATCGTCGGTATCGCCGATATACATTCCCGGACGCTTACGCACGGCATCCAAGCCCTTCAGTACCTTGATACTCGATGAATCGTATTCGTTGGACATTGAGTTACTCTCGCTTATTTATCCTGCGTTAATTTTGCCATGTTCCACATGAAACATCTTACTATTTTCGTCGCAAATTTCCGCGACTTGATCGGCACTAATGGCGCTAACAAAAACCTGAGCCCCAATGCGGGTCAACTCACTGGCCAATAGTGCTCGCCGGCGACTGTCTAATTCGGAGGCAAAGTCATCGATTAAGTAGATACAAGCGATACCTTGCTCCTCGCTATACAACTGGCCTTGTGCAAGCCGAAGTGCACACACCATTAACTTTAACTGTCCGCGCGATAGCACATCATCGACTGGCGTACCTGCCACCTTGATGCGCAAATCGGCTTTATGCGGCCCTGATACCGTGTATCCCATTTGCTGGTCGCGCTCAAAGTTCGCCGCCAACAATGCCTGATAGTCTGCGCCTCGCTCCCATCCTTGGTAAAAACGAAACTGGATGGAAAACTCGGGAAGAAATGCTTGGCATAATGCCGTCGCTCGCGCGGAAACCGCATCAACGTAAGCCTGACGCCATGCGCTGATTTGTTCGGCAAGGCGTGCTAGTTCCGTATCCCATACTTGAATATCGCCATAGTGGCGCGCTGTTTTCAACGCGGCGTTGCGTTGCTTCGTTAGGCGCTTCACTCGTGTCCAAGCTTCAAAAAACCCTGGCTCAGAATGAAACACCCCCCAATCGATAAACGCACGACGAAACTTGGGCCCATCGGTTAATAACTCAAAACCTTCAGGGGTGATCAATTGCAATGGCAGCACTTTGGCCAGGGCCACCAGCTTTTGCCCTTTTTCTTGACCAATTTTAACATCTGCACTGCCGTCTCGGCGCTTTTGAATGCCGACCGGAAGCAAGATCCCATCTTGCGTTTTTACACGACCATGTACCGTAAGATTGGGTTGCTGATGACGAATCACTCGGCTGTTAAGCGCGCTACGAAAGGAGCGCCCATGACCGAGAAAGTGGATGGCTTCCAATACACTGGTTTTACCACTGCCATTGGGGCCAATTAAAAAGTTAAAGCCTGACGACAACTCAATATCGCAGGCTTCAATATTTCGAAAGTCGTGGACGACCAGTCGTGATAGCGCCATAACCTAGAGGCGAATTGGCATCACAACATACATGGCGTCTTCGCGATCGCAGTCCTCAATCAAGGTACTGCCCACCGCGTCTGTCATCGAAAAACGCACCTTGTCACAACGTAAAACATTGAGCACATCGAGCACGTAACTGACATTAAAACCGATTTCGATTGGCTCACCTTGATAGTCGACTTCCAAAAACTCTTCCGCTTCTTCTTGCTCAGGGTTGTTGGCGGAGATACGCAGCTCGCTACCTTCAATATTCATTCGCACGCCGCGAAATTTCTCGTTCGATAATACCGCGGCTAATGACAATGCTTGCTTGAGCTCAGCACAGTCGACCTCAAGCGTTCGGGAAGTGGATTGTGGCAACACACGCCGATAATCAGGAAAGCGTCCATCAACCAATTTAGAGGTAAAGGTCACATTGCCCACCACCGCACGAATATTAGACGCGCCAATTTGGATATTCACCGGGTGCTCGCTATCATCGAGCAAACGCGCCAACTCACTGACGCCTTTACGTGGCACAATCACTTGTTGTGCGGGCAACGCCTCTTCCATGGATAAATGACACACCGCCATCCGGTGGCCGTCCGTCCCAACGGTGCGCAGCGTATGCCCATCGGTTTCGAATAAGAGTCCATTGAGATAATAGCGTACATCTTGGTTCGCCATCGAAAACTGCGTGGCGTCAATCAGATGACCCAGCTTGCTTTGCGGTACTTGTAAGCTCACTTCGGCATGCCAGTCTTCGATGTTGGGATAATCTGAAGCCGGTAAGGTCGATAATGTAAAGCGGCTTCGTCCCGCTCGCACCACCACGCGGTCACCTTCTTGCGCCACAGTGATACGAGCTTCGCTATGTAAACCTTTGATGATATCCATAAACTTACGCGAAGGCACAGTGATCGCCCCATCAAGATGCTCACCGTCCAGCGGTGCGGTGGCATTGAGCTCGACCTCCATATCGGTCGCCGTCAGCTTGAGTTGCTGCTCCGCCACTTCAATCAATAGGTTACTTAAAATCGGCAAGGTACTACGCCCGCCTAGTGCCCCAGAAACTTGCTGAAGCGGTTGAAGTAATTGCTCACGCGTAAGAGTAAATTTCATAATTAGGACGACAACGTTCGAATCAGGTTAGAGTAGTCTTCTTTAATATCGTGACTTTCTTCACGCAGCTGCTCAATCTTACGACAAGCATGCAATACGGTGGTATGGTCACGACCGCCAAATGCATCACCAATTTCCGGTAAGCTGTGGTTGGTCAGCTCTTTTGCTAGCGCCATCGCCATCTGGCGGGGTCGCGCCACTGAGCGAGACCGACGCTTAGACAACAAGTCTGCCATCTTGATTTTATAATATTCAGCCACGGTTTTCTGGATATTATCAATGGTGACCAACTTTTCTTGCAAGGCGAGCAAATCCCGCAACGCTTCTCGGACGAAATCTATGGTGATCGCACGGCCGGTAAAGTTGGCATTGGCGATCACGCGGTTAAGCGCCCCTTCAAGTTCACGCACGTTAGAACGCAGTCTTTTCGCAATAAAAAAGGCCACTTCATCAGGTAAACGAATGGCATGGTCTTCCGCTTTTTTCATTAAAATCGCCACCCGGGTTTCCAGCTCTGGCGGCTCAATCGCGACTGTCAGCCCCCAACCAAACCGCGATTTTAAGCGGTCCTCGACCCCGTTTATCTCTTTGGGATAGCGGTCGGAGGTGAGAATGATTTGCTGGTTACCCTCAAGCAACGCATTAAAGGTATGGAAGAATTCTTCTTGCGAGCGCTCTTTGTTGGCAAAGAATTGGATATCATCAATCAATAGCGCATCGACACTGCGGTAATAACGCTTAAACTCTTCGATAGCATTATTTTGCAGCGCTTTCACCATATCTTGCACAAAGCGCTCTGAGTGCATGTACACCACGCGCGCATCCGCTTTGCGATCAGAAATGGCATTACCCACCGCATGCAACAAGTGCGTTTTACCTAAGCCCGTTCCGCCATAAAGAAAAAGGGGATTATAGGCCGCCCCCGGGTTATCCGACACCTGACGCGCGGCTGCCAAGGCTAACTGGTTCGATTTACCCTCAACAAAGTTATTGAACTTGTGTTTGGGGTTGACGTTGGAGCGATGATTAACATCCGATTGCACCGGTGAGGGAGCAGGCTCCCACACTCGTCCTTGCGGCGGCGCTGGCGCCGCTTGTTGCGGAGCGGGCGCAGCAGCAGGCCCGGCAGGGGCAGCTTGTGGCGTTGCGGCAACCGGTTTGCTCCCCACCTCAAAGCGCAGCATGGGTACGTCGACACCACAAAACTCGTTCAGTAATTGATTAATTTGATGCAGATACTTATCTCGCACCCAATCAAGCACAAAACGGTTTGGGGCAAAGAGGGTCAACGTATTGTCATTGAGCTCGGCTTGAAGTGGCCGTACCCACATACTGAATTCTGTCGCAGGTAAATCATCTTGAAGACGTTCAAGACACTGCAACCAAAGCGATGATGACACGTTTGACTCCACGCAGTTGTACCGAAAAGAGAAAGGCCACAATGGTACTCCTGTCGCGCCCAGATCGCTACCCACAAGATCCCGAAATCAGTGAATAAGATCCGAGTTATTCACATAGATCCCACAGAAATACGTGAGATCGCCACAGCAAACCCATGTTTTACTCACAAGAATAGGATCAGATTGGCCAATGATCCTGTTCTTTCCTTGTGCATAATTTTGATCAATGTGGGGTTTATCCCAGGAATTACACGACAACTTCGGTGAATAAGTTATTACTCATAACAAGAAGGTATTTCTCGCCTGCCACTGCCACCCTCTATATTACGCACCTTATCAATATCGATGTGGTTACTACGGAGCTTTTCATGACTAAATGGTTCATCAACGCCCTGCTCAGCGTGAGCATGATTCTCACTGCCCCCGCCTTTGCTTCTGAAACAGTAAAAGTGGGCATGTCTGGCCGCTACTTTCCGTTTACGTTTGTTAAACAAGACCAGCTACAAGGTTTCGAAGTCGATTTGTGGGATGAGATTGGCGAGCGCAACGACTACGATGTGGAGTATGTCACCGCTAACTTCTCAGGACTGTTTGGTCTGTTACAAACCGGCCGTATCGACACCATTTCAAACCAAATCACCATCACCGATGAGCGCCAAGCGAAATATCTATTCACTGACCCGTATGTGGTGGACGGCGCACAAATCACGGTTCGTAAAGGCAATGATGCCATTAACTCGGTCGCCGATCTGAAGGGTAAAACCGTGGCCGTTAACTTAGGCTCGAACTTTGAACAACTGTTGCGTGAACACCCAGCCGCTGATGATATCAACATCAAAACCTACGAAACCGGGATTGAACACGATGTGGCCTTGGGTCGTGCTGATGCCTTTATTATGGATCGCCTCTCCGCGCTACAATTGATCAAAGAGTCCGGTCTGCCCCTACAATTAGCTGGACAACCTTTTGAAACCATTGCTAATGCATGGCCGTTTGTCGACTCAGAGCGTGGTCAACGCTTACGTGATGAAGTCAATGCTGCGCTAAACGCGATGCGTGAGGACGGCACCTTGGCGGATATCTCAACCAAATGGTTCGGTGGCGATATCACTAAAAAGTAAGTGTTTACTTTCATTTAATAAGCCCGCGCAGGCGGGCTTTTTTGTTTAAAGGTCAATCATGGCGTTCGATTTTGATTACATGGCCTCCTTGTTTCCCCTGCTGCTGCGTTATTTGGGGATCACCATGGAGATGGCTGTACTGGGCCTCATCTTCGCCCTCGCCTTGGCAGTGGCGATAGCCTTGATTCGCGTGTTTCGCATCCCTGGGCTCAATGGTATTGCACAGATCTTTATTAGCTTCTTCCGTGGCACCCCGCTATTGGTGCAACTGTTTCTACTTTATTACGGTCTCCCTCAGGTCATCCCCGCCTTAGTGGGAATGGAAGCTTTTACCGCCGCAGTGATCGGAATTAGTCTGCATTTTTCTGCGTACATGGCCGAGTCAATCCGCGCCGCCATTACCGGGGTGGATCGCAGCCAGATGGAAGCCAGTCTGGCGGTGGGCATGACCACCCGCCAAGCGATGCAACGCATCATCTTGCCGCAAGCGGTGCGTATTGCCCTGCCATCGTTGATGAACTACTTCATTGATATGATTAAAGCCACGTCACTCGCCTTTACGCTCGGGGTCGCGGAAATCATGGCACAAGCGCAAATGGAAGCGTCATCCAGCTTCAAGTTCTTTGAAGCCTACTTAGCGGTGGCACTCATCTATTGGGCCGTGGTTGTGGCATTAACGCGTGTTCAGTATTGGGCAGAGGCACACCTTAATAAGGCGTATCAACGATGATAAAGATAGAAAAGCTAAAAAAAATCTATCAAGGCGTTGCGGTGCTCGACGGCATCGACCTCACTATCGACCGAGGCGAAATAGTTTGCATTATTGGTCCTAGCGGCACCGGTAAATCGACCTTATTGCGTTGCATTAATTTTCTCGAGCGTGCCGAGCAAGGGATCATCGAAATCGGGGAGCAACGCGTTGATAGCGGCAATATGGCCACCCGTAAGCAGGATATTCTGGCGTTGCGGCGTCAAACTGGCTTTGTTTTCCAAAATTATGCGTTATTTGCTCACCTCAATGCCCGTGACAACATTGCCGAAGGGCTGCGCACCGTTAAGGGATGGGCGAAAGACAAAGCCCATGAGCGTGCCCAGCAAATTCTCGATGATATTGGGCTTGGCGATAAAGGGGATCATTACCCGGCCTCTTTATCGGGTGGACAACAGCAACGGGTTGGCATCGGCCGGGCGATGGCGCTGGAGGCTGAGCTGCTGCTGTTTGATGAGCCCACGTCAGCCCTCGATCCAGAGTGGGTTGGCGAAGTGTTGGCGTTGATGAAAAAGCTCGCCACTCGCCACCAAACCATGCTGGTGGTCACCCATGAAATGCAGTTCGCTCGCGATGTGGCGGATCGGGTGGTATTTATGAACGACGGCCATATTATTGCCCAAGGGACACCGGATTGGTTATTTAACCAATGCGACGATCCCCGTTTGCATAAGTTTTTGAATCAAGTCGGGATCATCCCCTAGTCAACGATCGCTTGGGGATCGATCCTTGCGATCTGTGCCCAAGTGCTTATAATTCACCGCCCGGAGTGGCGTCGGTTAGTGATTGACTAATCGTTAGTCAATGGCTACAATCCGCCCTCTTTGTTGAGAGGCGTCGGAGTCAAGCCTAGTGCTACCCTCCCACGTCGGGTTAACAAACCTAACACTGATCAGTAATAAAGGTAGAAACCATGAAACGCACTTTTCAACCTTCAGTTCTAAAGCGTAAGCGCACTCACGGTTTCCGTGCGCGCATGGCGACTAAGAACGGCCGTAAGGTCATTGCCGCTCGCCGTGCGAAAGGCCGCAAGCAGCTTTCTAAATAATCCGCAGTGATTTGTGAATAAGCTCGCTTATCCTCGGGAGTTACGTCTGCTAACTCCCGAACATTTCAGTGCCGTCTTCCAGCAACCGCATCGCGCCGGTTCGCCGCACTTAACTATACTCGCCAGAAACAACCCACTCGGCCATCCACGTCTCGGTCAAGCTGTACCGAAAAAGCAAATCAAACTTGCTGTTGATCGCAACCGCTTTAAACGTGTGGTCCGCGAAAGCTTTCGTTTACGTCAACATCAACTGCCGGCGAAAGACTTTGTGGTGATCGCGAAAAAAAGTGCTAACAACCTAAGCAATCAAGCGCTGCGAGACGAATTGGACAAGTTATGGCAACGTTTGTCGCGACCGCCGCGCAAAAAGCGCTCATCGCGCTGATTCGGGGATACCAACTGGTTATAAGTCCACTTATTGGACCACGATGCCGGTTTACACCAACCTGCTCTCACTACGCCATCATGGCGATTCAATCCCATGGTGTGATAAAAGGGTGTTGGTTGGCAGGCAAACGTCTATTAAAATGCCACCCTTTGAATGATGGCGGTTACGATCCTGTGCCGCCTTGCGACCACCATAACAGAGACAATTAACAATGGATTCCCAACGCAATATCCTGTTGATTGCCCTATTGTTCGTTTCTTTCATGCTTTACATGGAATGGAACAAACCAGACTCCCCGCAACCGCAGGGACAGGGCGTTGAGCAGCAGCAAACCACTCACAGTGACGTGCCAAGCAGCAATGACGGTGATACCACGTCTCTTGATGCACAGCCTGTCTCTGACAAGCTTGTCACCATCAACACTGACGTTTTAACACTGAAAATTGATACGCAAGGCGGTGATGTTGTCCATGCCGAGCTCCCGCAATATGATGCGGAGTTGGATTCTGACAACGCCTTCACGCTGTTGCACAGCAAACCTGATCATACCTTTGTGGCACAAAGCGGCTTAATTGGTGCCAACGGCATCGATACGGCAGAGGGACGCGCACAATACCAGGTGACGCAAAACAACTTCTCGCTCTCGGACGATCAAGACACCCTACGGGTGCCAATGACGGTTGAGAAAGATGGCATTACCTACACCAAAACCTTCGTGTTTGAGCGTGGTAGCTATGCGGTGGATGTTGAACACACTATCAACAACCAAACTGACAACAATGCCAGTGTGACCATGTACACCCAGCTTAAGCAAAACTTGCTGGACGATGGCGGCAGTTTGACCATGCCGACTTATCGCGGTGGCGCCTACTCCACCGACGACAAGCGTTACGAAAAGTACAGCTTTGATGATATGCAAAGCAAAAACCTGAACGTGACGTTTGACCAAGGTTGGGCCGCGATGATCCAGCACTACTTTGCTACCGCGTGGATCCCACGGGCGGACAATAATGTGCTGAGCACCCGTACCACGGCTCAATACGGTTATATCCAAACCAAGACCCGCGATACCATTGCCGCTGGCACCAGCAAGACGCTCACCGCAACTTTGTGGGTTGGTCCGAAACTGCAAGAGCAAATGGCCGCGGTGGCACCAAGCCTGGATTTGGTGGTCGACTACGGCTGGCTATGGTTTATCGCTAAACCGCTGCACTGGTTGCTCTCCACCATTCAAACCTTTGTGGGGAACTGGGGTCTGGCCATCATCATGCTAACCTTCATCGTGCGTGGCGCCATGTACCCGCTCACTAAAGCGCAGTACACCTCGATGGCGAAAATGCGCATGCTGCAGCCTAAACTGCAAGAAATGAAAGAGCGTATCGGTGACGATCGTCAGCGCATGAGCCAAGAGATGATGGAACTCTATAAGCGTGAGAAGGTCAATCCGCTTGGCGGCTGCCTGCCATTGGTTCTGCAAATGCCGATCTTTATTGCCTTGTACTGGGCACTGATGGAGTCGGTAGAATTGCGCCATGCGCCATTCTTTGGCTGGATTCAAGACTTGTCGGCACAAGACCCATACTATGTGCTGCCGCTGTTGATGGGTGCATCCATGTTCTTGATTCAGAAGATGAGCCCCACCACGGTCACCGATCCGATGCAGCAGAAGATCATGACCTTTATGCCTGTGGTCTTTACGTTCTTCTTCTTGTTCTTCCCATCCGGTCTGGTTCTATACTGGCTGGTATCGAACGTGGTCACGCTTATCCAACAGACACTGATTTACAAGTCGTTGGAGAAAAAAGGCCTGCATTCACGCTCGTAACTCAGGCCGCGTCACGTAATAATAAAAAGGCGACCCGGCGGTCGCCTTTTTTTGTCGTTTATGGCCTAAAGGCCTGTAATTCAAATAAAGAGTGTGCACTATGGCTCAAACCGACACTATCGTGGCACAAGCCACTGCAACTGGCCGCGGCGGCGTAGGGATTGTCCGCGTGTCTGGCCCGCTCGCCCATGAGATTGGTACAAAAATGACGGGACGTGATCTGGCGCCTCGTCGTGCAGATTATTTGCCCTTTCTCGACCAAGAGGGTCAACCTATCGATCAGGGCATTGCTTTATTCTTTAAAGGCCCTCATTCGTTCACAGGCGAGGATGTACTTGAACTGCAAGGCCATGGTGGCCCAGTGATCATGGACATGCTTATTCAGCGTATCAGTGCGTTTTCTGGGGTGCGTGCCGCACGACCCGGAGAGTTCTCCGAACGCGCGTTTTTAAACGACAAACTGGATTTAGCCCAAGCTGAAGCCATTGCCGACTTGATTGATGCCAGCTCCGAGCAGGCCGCCCGCTCGGCCTTGCAATCGCTGCAAGGGGCCTTCTCTAGTCAGGTGAATGCGCTGGTGGAAAAAGTGATTCACCTGCGTATTTACGTTGAAGCCGCAATTGACTTTCCCGATGAAGAAATCGACTTTCTCTCTGATGGCAAAGTCGCCAGCGATCTCTCGCAGATTATCGAGCACCTCGCCACATTGCGCAAAGAAGCCAACCAAGGGGCGATTATGCGTGAGGGAATGAAAGTGGTGATCGCAGGCCGCCCCAACGCCGGAAAATCAAGCTTATTGAATGCCTTATCAGGGAAAGATAGCGCGATTGTCACGGATATCGCCGGTACGACTCGGGATGTCTTGCGTGAGCACATTCATATTGACGGTATGCCTTTGCACATTATTGATACGGCAGGGCTACGCGATACCGCTGATGAGGTCGAACGTATTGGTGTCGAGCGGGCATGGGATGAAATTGAGCAAGCCGATCGCGTTTTATTTATGGTCGATGGCACCACTACCGACGCCACTCATCCTGCGGAAATTTGGCCAGACTTTGTTTCACGTTTACCTAAAGCGATGGGCATGACAGTCATCCGCAACAAAGTCGATATGACCGGCGAGCCAATGGGACACGATAGTAACCATGATCCCGCACTCATCCGCTTAAGTGCCAAAACGGGCGAAGGCATGGACGCATTACGTCAGCACCTCAAAGCCTGTATGGGCTACGCCGGCGGCAGTGAAGGCGGATTTATGGCGCGTCGCCGTCACCTCGACGCGCTTGCTAATGCCGCACATCACTTGGACATCGGTCAGGCGCAGCTAGAAGGTTATATGGCCGGCGAGATTTTAGCAGAAGAATTACGCCTCACTCAGCAACACCTCAATACCATCACCGGTGAGTTCAGTGCCGATGATTTGCTGGGGAAAATTTTCTCTTCATTCTGCATCGGGAAGTAATTATCCCCAACCTGATCACGGGATCCTTCTACTAAGGATCCCTTGTAATACCTCGCCTGATCCCCTTTATCCTCATTATTCGATCGTAAGTTATCCACGTAGTTTTCACCATGATCAGCTACGCTTTAACGAGGTGTGGATGGAGGTACTATGCTGGCAAGTTTTAACCCGATCTTATCAATAGGCCTGAGTGAACATAATCAACTGATGCGGCATCAGATCCGCATGACCAATCTACTCACGGTGATCTGCGTGGTTGGCACGATCATTTTCTCCACCATGTACTGGCTTGCTTTCCAAACCCCGATCGCGGCTTGGCACAACGTCAGTTACGCCTTTTTGTACGCGGCAACCTGGCTGTTGATGTGGTCAGGACGCTGGTATATCGCTCGGTACTACCTTTTTTTCATGTTTTTTGCCCAGCAGTTCATCATGTCTTACTGGGTGTTTGCGGCACAAAGCCAGAACGAACTCTTGTTACTGGTCTCGCCCACTATCGTCTTATTGCTGTTTGACCCCAATGAGCGTCTGGCGCGTTACGGGCTATCACTGACAGCCATCGGCTTAATGTTTTCCATCCAGGTATTACCCACGCCCGACCCCTTGGTAAACCTTTCCACCCTAAACAGCAAAACCATTTACCTTAGCGTTGTCCTGATATTTATTGCCTTATCAGTGATTTTAATGGACTTCTATCTCCATGATCTCTACACCCTCAACCGGCAGGCACGGCAGTACATTCAGCGCGAGCCCCTAGCGCAAACATGGAATGCAACCCAGTTTTATCGCCGACTGAGCACGGAGTGCCAATCATCGACCGACAAGCCGATCGCAATCCTTTGCATTAATATTGATCATTTTCAGCATTTTAATACGCAACATGGCCACTCTATTGGTGATCAAAGCTTACAGTTCCTAGCCGGCTTACTTCATCGTCATCTACCACGCGATGCCCTACTTAGCCGCACTCACGCCGATCAGTTTTTAGTCATGCTCAAAGAAAATGATTGCGCCGATGCCCCAAAATGGGCGGTTAAATGTTATCACGCCATCGCAGAGACCCCCTTTACCTTTCATGGCGGCGCCCATGCATTCACCGCCTCGATAGGCATCGTTCAGCACTTTTCCGGAAACGGTCAAGCGATCGAGTTAATTGACCAAGCCTGCCAAGCCATGACGGAGGCGAAACAAGCGGGCGGCAACCAATGTGTCTGTCAACTTAGCCAGATGACGGCTAGCCAAGCGGTTTAAGCGGAGATTGACTCCTTGAGGTAAGGTCGAAATACTAGGGATGAATACCTTAACGATGAGGAAAGCATGGCAACTATCACTATTATTACCGGCAGTACCCTAGGTGGCGCTGAGTATGTCGGCGATCATCTCGCAGATCTCTTGCAAGCAAAAGGCCATCACCCTCAAGTGGTCAACGAGGGGCTCATTGATGATGTGCTCGGTGCCTCTACCCTATTGATCGTCACGTCAACCCATGGCGCAGGGGACTTTCCAGACAGCATCGCTCCCTTAATGGAACAACTGATCACCGAGCGCCCGATGCTACGCGACGTTCACTATGGCGTGGTCGGGATTGGGGACTCGAGCTACGACACGTTTTGCGAAGCAGGCATGAAAGCAGATGCGTTATTACAAGACTTGGGCGCAATCAAAGTCGGTGAGCGCATTGATATCGATATTCAAGCGCATCCGGTCCCTGAAGATGAAGCCGAACGCTGGTTAACAGACTGGGAACCACAACTTCACGCGCTCAAGTGAACAAAAAACAACCAACCTAACTGTGGATAACTAAGGAATAACCCAGTGATCTTCCTTTAGTTATCCATTTAATACTTTTCATCCCCTGCCCCCTATGTGGATAACCACCCATTTTGATCCCAGGTGATACAGGATCGGATCCAAGGCCACCCACAGAAAGTGATCGTTTCAAGATCCTTGATCTCTATGATCTTTTTTTAGTTATCCACTAAGATCCCTTTCCCTAATAGTAGATCTAACAAAGGATCTATATAAAGATCTTATATATATAAAGCCAATGCGCTCTAACGATCCGGATCAAGGTTTGGTTCCCTGTTGGCAGAAAAAGCGCTAGAATGTCGCCCCTTTTGCTTAGTTCATGCGCAAACACTTAACCAGGTTGAGGCTTTAATCATGTTTTACCAGGATCACTTTGACGTCATCGTTGTGGGTGGTGGCCATGCTGGTACCGAAGCGGCACTGGCTGCTGCCCGGATGAATCAAAGAACACTGTTGTTGACCCATAATATCGACACCTTGGGACAGATGTCGTGTAACCCCGCGATTGGTGGGATCGGGAAAGGACACCTGGTAAAAGAAATTGATGCCCTGGGTGGTGCCATGGCGCAAGCCACCGACAAAGGCGGGATCCAATTTAGAACGCTGAATGCATCTAAAGGACCGGCGGTACGCGCGACACGAGCTCAAGCTGATCGCGCACTTTACAAAGCGGCGATCCGTCATACCTTGGAGAACACGCCAAACCTTTCTTTGTTTCAACAAGCGGTGGTCGACCTGATCGTCGAGCAGGATCGTGTTACAGGCGTAGAAACAGAAATGGGGCTGAAGTTCAGCGCGACCACGGTTGTGCTAACGGTCGGAACCTTTTTGGGTGGGAAAATCCATATCGGTATGGATAATTACGCCGGTGGACGTGCCGGTGATCCGCCGTCAAACAAACTTGCGGATCGCTTACGTGCATTACCGTTTCGCGTTGATCGACTGAAAACCGGCACACCTCCGCGCATTGACGCACGCTCGGTCGATTTTTCAGTGATGCAAACCCAACATGGTGATACCCCTTGCCCGGTATTTTCATTCATGGGAAATGTCCAGCAGCATCCGCAACAAATCCCGTGCTATATCACCTACACCAATGAAAGAACGCACGACGTCATCCGCGAAAACCTTTCTCGTAGTCCGATGTATTCTGGCGTGATTGAAGGTATTGGGCCGCGTTATTGTCCGTCGATTGAAGACAAGGTGATGCGGTTTGCCGACAAAGACAAACATCAAATCTTTGTGGAACCAGAAGGATTGACCAGCAATGAGTTGTATCCGAATGGCATCTCCACCAGCTTGCCGTTTGATGTGCAAATGGGCATTATCCAGTCGATCAAAGGGTTTGAAAACGCCAAAGTGATCCGCCCTGGCTATGCGATCGAGTATGATTTCTTTGATCCTCGCGATCTCAAACAAACGCTAGAGACCAAATTTATCGACGGGTTATTTTTTGCGGGACAAATTAACGGTACCACCGGTTATGAAGAAGCCGGGGCGCAAGGTTTGCTCGCTGGGTGTAACGCGGCATTACAAGCTCAAGGCAAAGAAGGCTGGAGCCCACGTCGCGATCAAGCCTATATGGGCGTGTTGATCGACGATCTCTCCACCATGGGCACCCAAGAGCCTTACCGCATGTTTACCTCTCGTGCCGAGTATCGATTACTATTGCGCGAAGACAATGCTGATATGCGCTTAACCGAAAAAGGGCGCGAGCTTGGTTTGGTCGACGATGCTCGCTGGGCGCGTTTTAATCAGAAAATGGAAAACATGGAGCAAGAGCGTCAGCGCCTGCGTGGGACTTGGATCCATCCACATTCGGACGATGTTACTGCGCTTAACGCTATGCTGAAAACCCCCTTAGCACGTGAAGCCAATGGCGAAGATTTGCTGCGTCGTCCCGAGCTGCGTTATCAAGATATTGTGGCGTTACCGACCTTTGGGCCGGCCCATCAAGACACGCAAGCCAGTGAGCAAGTGGAGATCCAAGTGAAATATGCCGGTTACATCGACCGTCAGCAGGATGAAATCGCCAAGTCGCAGCGTCATGAACATACGACACTGCCAACAGACCTCGATTATGAGCAAATCAAAGGCTTGTCCAATGAGGTGAAAGGGAAGCTTGCCGATGCACGCCCGGAAACCGTGGGCAAAGCGTCTCGCATTTCTGGTGTGACACCCGCTGCCATCTCCATTTTGCTTGTGCACTTGAAAAAACAAGGCATGTTGAAGAAAGGGGCATAAATGGAATCACAACTACAACAAGGGCTTGCCAAAGCAGGCCTGGTTTTGTCTGCACAACAACAGGCTCAGCTCCTTGCCTATGTGCGCCTGTTGGATAAATGGAACAAGGCGTACAACCTGACATCTGTCCGTCGTCCCGAAGACATGGTGGTGAAACATATTCTTGATAGTTTGGTTGTTTCCCCCCATCTTGACGGCGATCATTTTATCGATGTGGGGACAGGTCCAGGATTACCAGGTATTCCTCTGGCTATTGCGAATCCGGATAAACACTTCACCTTACTAGACAGTTTAGGGAAACGGATCCGCTTCATTCGCCAAGTGTTGCACGAACTAGAAATAGACAATGTCACGCCGGTACAAAGCCGCGTCGAGGACTTTATCCCCGATAATGGCTTTGATGGCGTCTTGAGCCGGGCGTTTGCTTCCATGAACGACATGGTGAGCTGGTGCCAACATCTTCCTCATGCTGAGGGACAATTTTACGCGCTGAAAGGGCAAGTGGACCAGCAGGAGCTGGATGCCTTGCCTGCTGCTTGTTCTGTGACCGATATCAAAGCTTTGAAGGTACCGGGATTGGAAGGGGCGCGTCATCTAGTAATCTTGAGAGCAAAGAGTAACGAATAGAGGTCGAGAGCACGTGGGTAAAGTTATCGCGGTAGCAAACCAGAAAGGCGGCGTGGGGAAAACCACCACCAGTGTCAACCTTGCAGCGTCACTGGCTGCCACCAATCGCAAAGTGCTACTGATTGATTTAGACCCACAGGGCAACGCGACCATGGCCAGTGGGGTGGATAAATACGATGTGCATGCCACTGCCTACGACCTCTTAATTGAAGACACACCGTTTGAGCAAGTCGTGGTGGAAGACACGGCAGGCAGCTATCACCTGATTGCCGCCAATGGCGACGTGACCGCCGCTGAAATTAAGCTGATGGAAGTATTCGCTCGCGAAGTTCGCCTGCGCACCATGCTTGAGCCGGTGGTGGATCGCTATGATTATATTTTTATTGATTGCCCACCTTCGCTCAACTTGCTGACTATTAACGCAATGACCGCTGCCAACTCTGTGTTGGTTCCCATGCAGTGTGAGTACTTTGCCCTGGAGGGATTAACGGCATTGATGGATACCATCAGCAAGCTTGCCAGTGTGGTCAATGCTGAGCTTCACGTGGAAGGGGTGCTGCGCACCATGTACGATCCGCGTAACCGATTAGCGACCGAAGTATCGGATCAGATCAAAAAACACTTCGGTGATAAGGTGTATCGTACCGTGATTCCTCGCAACGTGCGGCTTGCGGAAGCGCCAAGTCATGGCCGACCCGCCATGTACTACGACAAATTATCGAGCGGTGCCAAAGCCTACCTCGCCCTTGCGGGTGAAATCCTGCGTCGCGAAGAGCAAGCACGCTCCTCGCCAGACGCTGTCAATGCCTGAGGAAAACAATGAATTCAGCGAAACGCGGTCTTGGAAAGGGCCTGGATGCCTTGTTGGCGACCAGTGCACATGCACAGTCATCCACCCAAGCTTCCCCTGAGTCCACCAATACGAGTAACAGCGAATTACAGCAGTTGCCCGTTACTGCGTTGGAGCCAGGTCAGTATCAGCCACGTCAAGATATGGCTGAGGAGGCACTGGAAGAGTTAACCGAGTCCATCCGCGCGCAAGGTATTATTCAGCCTTTGGTTGTCCGTCAAGTGGCAGCCGGGCGCTATGAAATCATTGCCGGTGAGCGTCGCTGGCGTGCCGCTAAGCAAGCAGGGCTTAACAATGTCCCCTGCTTGGTGCGCGAGATGAGCGATAAGGTCGCCAGTGCGGTCGCCTTGATTGAGAATATCCAGCGCGAGAACCTGAATGCGATGGAAGAAGCCCAGGCACTCGCGCGCTTAGTTGACGAATTTGAACTGACTCACCAACAGTTGGCGGAGTCACTCGGTAAATCTCGGGCCACCATTAGTAATCTACTTAGGTTAAATGGATTGGAGTCCGGTGTGCGGCAATTGCTGCTTAACAAACAACTCGAGATGGGTCACGCACGTGCCCTGCTGGCGCTCGAAGGCGACGCACAAATCGATGCGGCGCTGACCGCCGTCAATAAAAAGATGACGGTTCGCCAGATAGAAAAACTAGTAAAAAAGATGCTTTCGCCTCCTGTTGAAACGGAAAAGCCTAAATTATCACCTGAAGTCGAAGCGCTCCAGCAACGACTTGGCGATAAGCTAGGAGCCAGTGTCGCGTTAACACAACAGAAAAACGGTAGTGGGAAATTGGTGATTAATTTTGAAGAATCTGAAAAATTAGCGCAAATTCTTGCAATTTTCGACGAAGAAATGTGACCTATGCCATTCGCTTTTTGTTACATAAAAGCGCTTACTGTGATCAGGTTACTCTGTTGTAAAATTTTCCCCGCTTTTTTACATCGATGCGATTGCATTAGTTGGGGCGAAACGTATAATTTTTGCTGTTTTCCCAGCACGGCAACAGTGCTAAGTGGAACGGAATCGAGGAACAAATACATGGTATCGACGCTCGCGCGGCCGGGTCGTGAAATCGCGACAAAATTGGTGCTTTTGCAAGCTGGCGTCGTATTAGCAACGGCAATCGTGATGGCGCTTGCTATCAATGTCGACTGGGGAAAATCCGCGCTGATCGGTGGGGGCATCTTTGTGGTTGCCAATGCTGCCTTTGCGGCGTGTGCTTTCCTTTTTAGTGGGGCAAGAGCTGCGAAATTCGTAGTTGCGTCCTTCTTTAGCGGTGAAGTGTTGAAAATTTCACTGACTGTCGTCTTGTTTGTCCTTGCTTACCTGTATGTCGAGGTGGAATTGCTTCCCCTCAAACTGGCCTATTTGCTGGCATTAGGGGTTAATATCCTCGCGCCAGTTTTATTCATTAACAACAACAAATAGGATGAGTTATGGCTGCGTCAGGTGATGCGCTTACACCGTCTGGCTATATCACTCACCACCTGACACACTTGTCAAGCGGTGAGGGGTTTTGGGCGGTTCACATTGATAGCCTGTTTTTCTCTGTCCTCATCGGTATTGTCTTCCTAGGCCTTTTCCGATCGGTGGCAAAGAAAGCATCGACAGGTGTCCCGGGTAAGTTTCAGTGCTTCGTTGAGATCTTGGTTGAGTTCGTTGATGACAACGTCCGCGAAACCTTCCATGGACGAAATCCACTGATCGCACCTTTGGCCCTGACTATCTTCGTCTGGATATTCTTGATGAATACGATGGACTTAATCCCTATCGATTTTCTACCGTATCCGGCGGAACACTGGTTAGGCATTCCTTACTTGAAAGTGGTGCCAACTGCAGACGTAAATATCACCCTTGCGATGGCGCTGGGCGTGTTCTTCTTGATGATTTTCTACAGCATCAAGATTAAAGGTGTGAGTGGCTTTGCCAAAGAGCTGGCGCTACACCCGTTCAATCACCCTATCATGATTCCGTTCAACCTCCTGTTGGAGATAGTTTCGCTGCTGGCGAAGCCTATTTCACTCGGGATGCGTCTGTTCGGTAACATGTTTGCCGGTGAGGTGGTATTTATTCTTATCGCGGCGTTGTTGCCGTGGTGGGCGCAATGGCTGGGCTCTGTGCCGTGGGCAATATTCCACATTCTAGTCATTACGATTCAAGCCTTTGTCTTTATGATGTTGACCATCGTGTATCTCTCGCAGGCACACGAAGACTCAGATCATTGATGACATTTTTTAGAAAGCAATTTGTTAGTCATTATTGGCTCAAAGCCGACAACGAAAACTGGAGATAGTGATGGAAACTTTATTGAGCTTTTCTGCAATTGCCGTGGGCATCATTGTAGGTCTTGCTTCCCTTGGTACTGCGATTGGTTTCGCCCTGCTGGGTGGTAAATTCCTTGAAGGTGCAGCACGTCAACCTGAGATGGCTCCTATGCTGCAAGTTAAGATGTTCATCATCGCGGGTCTTCTTGATGCGGTTCCAATGATCGGTATCGTAATCGCACTGCTGTTCACGTTCGCGAACCCATTCGTAGGTCAACTGTAAACTGGCTAATAGCTGAACAGACCCTTTAGCTTATGATTAAGGAGGCGCCGTTGTGAATATCAACGCAACTCTGCTAGGCCAGGCAATCGCGTTCACTATCTTTGTGTGGTTCTGCATGAAATATGTATGGCCACCATTGATGCAAGCGATTGAGGAACGTCAGAAAAAAATCGCTGACGGTCTCGCGGCGGCTGATCGCGCCGCCAAAGACCTGGATTTGGCCCAGGCGAATGCTTCTGATCAATTGAAAGAAGCGAAGCGCAACGCAACTGACATTATCGAGCAGGCCAATAAGCGCAAAGCACAAATCCTCGATGAGGCACGTGCAGAAGCGGCTGCTGAGCGCGACAATATCCTCAATCAGGGTAAAGCCGAGCTAGAAGCCGAGCGTAACCGTGCTCGCGATGAGCTGCGTAAGCAAGTTGCATCGCTCGCTGTTATTGGTGCCGAGAAAATTATTGAGCGCTCTATTGACGAGAATGCTCATAAAGATCTTCTCGATAAAATCACTGCAGAACTGTAACAAGGAGGGGCAGCAATGTCTGAACTGACAACACTCGCTCGCCCCTACGCGAAAGCAGCCTTTGATTTTGCGGTAGAAAAAGGCGAGTTAGCTCAATGGGCTGAAATGCTCGCCTTTACTGCTGAGATTGCCCGTGATGAACGTGTTCAACATATGTTGGATGCCTCTTTCTCTGCTGACACATTGGCAGAGATGTTCATCACAGTTGGCGGTGATCAGCTCAATGATTTTGGTCAAAACCTGATTAAGGTGATGGCCGAAAACAAGCGCTTAAAAGCTCTTCCTGAGGTTTGTGAGCAGTTCCTAGCGATGCGTCTGGAACTGGAAAAAGAAGTTGAAGTTCAAGTGATTTCAGCGACGGCTCTTTCCGAAGAGCAACAACAAGCCATCAGTGACAAGCTCGCCGCGCGTCTTGAGCGCAAAGTAAAGCTGAACTGTAGTGTAGACGAAACCCTGGTTGCCGGGGTTATTATTCGAGCTGGAGACTTGGTCATCGATAACTCAGTAAGTGGCCGTATGCGCCGCCTGAGCGATGCATTGCAGTCTTGATTTGGGGAATTGGAGCATGCAACTTAATTCCACGGAAATTAGCGATTTGATCAAACAACGCATCGAGAAATTCGACGTTGTGAGTGAAGCGCGCAACGAAGGTACCATCGTGTCAGTCAGCGACGGTATCATTCGCATTCACGGCCTTGCTGATGCGATGCAAGGTGAAATGATTGAACTGCCTGGCAACCGCTATGCACTTGCATTGAACCTTGAGCGTGACTCAGTGGGTGCGGTTGTGATGGGTCCTTACTCGGACCTCCAAGAAGGCATGAAGGTGACCGGCACAGGCCGTATCCTTGAAGTACCAACAGGTCCTGAACTATTGGGCCGCGTGGTAAACACCCTGGGTGAGCCGATTGATGGTAAAGGCCCTATTGAGGCAAAAACCACGTCGCCAGTCGAAGTGATCGCCCCAGGTGTTATCGCACGTCAATCCGTTGATCAGCCAGTGCAAACCGGCTACAAAGCGGTTGACTCGATGATCCCTATCGGCCGAGGCCAGCGTGAGCTGATCATCGGTGACCGCCAAACCGGTAAAACGGCGTTGGCGATCGATGCGATCATTAACCAGAAAAACTCGGGTATCTACTCCATCTATGTGGCGATTGGTCAGAAAGCCTCGACCATTGCTAACGTGGTGCGCAAGCTGGAAGAACATGATGCACTGAAAAACACCATTGTGGTGGTGGCATCAGCGTCTGAAGCCGCAGCATTGCAGTACCTCGCGCCTTACGCGGGTTGTGCAATGGGTGAGTACTTCCGTGACCGCGGTGAAGATGCGCTGATTGTCTACGATGACCTGTCTAAACAGGCTGTTGCATACCGTCAGATCTCACTATTGCTACGCCGTCCACCGGGTCGTGAAGCTTTCCCGGGTGATGTTTTCTACTTGCACTCACGTCTTCTTGAGCGTGCGGCACGTGTTAACGCCCACTATGTGGAAGAGTTCACTAAAGGTGAAGTGAAAGGCAAAACCGGTTCATTGACGGCGCTGCCTATCATTGAAACCCAAGCCGGTGACGTATCGGCGTTCGTACCGACTAACGTTATCTCGATCACCGACGGTCAGATCTTCCTACAAACCGAGCTGTTTAACGCGGGTATTCGCCCAGCGGTTGACCCAGGCATTTCGGTGTCGCGTGTGGGTGGTTCTGCACAAACCAAGATCATGAAGAAATTGTCAGGCGGTATTCGTACAGCCCTTGCACAATATCGTGAACTGGCGGCCTTTGCGCAATTCTCTTCTGATCTGGATGACGCGACCAAGAAGCAATTGGATCACGGTCAGAAAGTGACCGAGCTGATGAAGCAGATGCAATATGCTCCTATGTCTGTGTTTGAGCAGGCGTTGGTGATCTTTGCGGCTGAGAAAGGCTACTTGGAAGATGTTGAGCTGAACAAGATCGGTGACTTTGAACGTTCCCTACTGGCCTTTGCGAAGAGCCAGTACGCTGACCTGGCTGCTCAAATTGAAGAGTCTGGTGCTTACAACGATGACGTTGAAGCACAGCTGAAAAAGCTGTTGGATGACTTCAAAGCGACCCAGACTTGGTAACACGTAGGTGACCACTTCGGTGGTCGCCCACTAATGGAGAGTAACTATGGCCGGCGCAAAAGAGATTCGTAATAAGATCGGAAGTGTGAAAAACACACAGAAGATCACTAAAGCGATGGAAATGGTGGCAGCCTCCAAAATGCGTAAAACGCAAGAAGCCATGGAGTCGTCACGTCCATACGCTGTCACTATGCGCAAAGTGATCGGTCATCTTGCACTGGGTAACTTGGAGTACCGCCATCCCTATTTGGAAGAGCGGGAAGCCAAGCGCGTTGGTTACATCATCATTTCTACTGACCGCGGACTGTGTGGTGGCCTGAACATTAACTTGTTCAAAAGTGTCATCAACGATATGGAAAGCTGGAGCCAAAAAGGTGCCGAAATCGACATGGCACTGGTTGGGGCGAAAGCCACCGCTTTCTTTAACAGCTACGGCGGCAATGTAGTGGCACAAACTTCTGGCCTGGGTGACACCCCAGTACTGGAAGACCTCATCGGTACTGTTGGGGTGATGCTGAAAAAATATGATGAAGGTGAGCTGGACCGCTTGTACCTGGTTTTCAATAAGTTTGAAAACACCATGGTGCAGACCCCAGTGATCGATCAATTGCTGCCTTTGCCAAAGTCAGACGACGAGGAGATGCAGCGCAGCCACGCTTGGGATTATATCTATGAACCTGAGCCGAAGCCGTTGCTCGATACCTTGTTGGTTCGCTATGCCGAATCGCAAGTGTATCAAGGTGTGGTAGAGAACCTCGCCAGTGAGCAAGCGGCACGTATGGTGGCAATGAAAGCTGCGACCGATAATGCGGGGAATCTGATTGATGATCTGCAATTGGTTTACAACAAAGCCCGTCAGGCTGCAATCACCCAAGAGTTGTCAGAAATTGTTTCTGGCGCAAGCGCGGTGTAAAGGCAAGGGTTAACGAACTAGTTTAGAGGAATAACGATGGCTACAGGTAAGATCGTTCAGATCATCGGTGCGGTAGTCGACGTAGAGTTTCCACAAGACGCCGTACCTAAGGTATACGATGCGTTGAATGTGAAACGTGAAGGCGAGCGTCTGGTGCTGGAAGTTCAGCAGCAGCTTGGTGGTGGCGTTATCCGTGCCATCGCAATGGGCTCATCTGATGGTCTGCGTCGTGGAATCGAAGTAGAAAATACAGGTAAAGCAATCGAAGTCCCTGTGGGTGAAGCCACGCTGGGGCGTATCGTCAACGTCTTGGGTGACGCGATTGATGAGCGTGGCGATCTCGGTGAGAAAGAGCGTTACTCTATCCACCGTGAAGCGCCAAGCTATGAAGATCAGTCGAGCGCGACCGAGCTTTTGGAAACCGGCGTTAAGGTTATCGACCTTATCTGTCCGTTTGCCAAAGGCGGTAAAATCGGTCTGTTTGGCGGTGCGGGTGTCGGTAAGACCGTTAACATGATGGAGCTTATCAACAACATCGCACTGCAACACTCAGGTCTGTCTGTATTCGCTGGTGTCGGTGAGCGTACTCGTGAGGGTAACGACTTCTACTACGAAATGCAGGAAGCCGGTGTTGTAAACATTGAGAATCCCGAAGAGTCAAAAGTGGCCATGGTCTATGGTCAGATGAACGAGCCACCAGGTAACCGCCTGCGTGTCGCACTGACTGGCCTAACCATGGCGGAAAAATTCCGTGATGATGGCCGTGATGTACTGCTGTTCATCGATAACATCTATCGTTACACCCTTGCCGGTACCGAAGTATCTGCCCTGTTGGGTCGTATGCCATCGGCAGTAGGTTACCAGCCAACACTGGCTGAAGAGATGGGTGTGCTGCAAGAGCGTATTACCTCAACCCGTACCGGTTCTATCACCTCGGTACAGGCGGTTTACGTTCCTGCGGATGACTTGACTGACCCGTCACCCGCCACCACCTTTGCCCACTTGGATGCAACGGTTGTATTGTCGCGTAACATCGCGTCGATGGGTATGTACCCGGCGATTGACCCACTGGATTCAACCTCACGTATGTTGGACCCATTGGTGGTTGGTCAAGACCATTATGACGTGGCTCGTGGCGTGCAGTCTGTCCTTCAGCGCTATAAAGAGCTGAAAGACATCATTGCTATCCTAGGTATGGATGAGCTGTCTGAAGAAGATAAGCTGACGGTTGCACGTGCACGTAAGATTGAGCGTTTCTTGACGCAGCCTTACCACGTCGCCGAAGTCTTCACCGGCCAGCCAGGTGTTTATGTTTCGCTAAAAGATACCATTGCAAGCTTCAAAGGCCTGCTCAGTGGTGAGTACGATGACATCCCAGAGCAGGCATTCCTGTACTGCGGTAGCATCGAAGAAGTGCTCGAAAAAGCGAAAAACCTGTAAGGCTTGAGTAGGAGGCGATATGGCAGCGATAACCTTCCATCTGGATGTGGTCAGTGCAGAGCGACAATTGTTCTCTGGTCGTGCTGAGCATATTCAGGTGACCGGTAGCGAAGGTGAACTGGGTATTCACGCAGGACACACACCGCTGCTGACCGCTATCACGCCTGGCATGGTTCGCATCGTCAAACAAGGCGGTAGCGAAGAGATTATTTATCTTTCTGGTGGCACGCTTGAAGTGCAGCCTGGCACAGTGACTGTGCTGGCTGACACCGCAATTCGTGGTGAAGAACTGGACCAAGCTAAGGCGGAAGAAGCGAAGCGCCGCGCTGAGGATAAAATCCACAATCAGCATAAAGACGTCGACTTTGCTCAAGCGGCCAGTGACCTGGCTAAGGCGATTGCGAAGCTTCGAGTGATCGAGCTGACCAAGCACAAGCGTTAATCAGGCACTTACGGTGAGAATAAAAGCGACGCTTCGGCGTCGCTTTTTTATTGCCTGCAAAGACCACCTTGTAGTCTGCGATTCGCGCGACACCTAAAACGCGTTACACTAAGGGCAACTTAATAGACAAACTTCTCTTTTATCACGGAAAAACTATGCAATACAGTGCAGTTATTCTCGCGGCCGGTAAGGGCACGCGCATGTATTCACAAACCCCTAAGGTGCTTCATACCTTGGCGGGTAAGCCTATGGTTGAGCACGTTATTGACACTTGCCACGGCCTCGGCGCTTCGCAAATCCATTTGGTTTATGGCCATGGTGGCGACACTATGCAGCGCGTTTTAGCGCACTCACCGGTGAACTGGTGCTTGCAAGCGGATCAATTGGGCACCGGCCATGCCGTGCAACAAGCGGCGCCGCACTTCGCGGATGATGAGCAAGTATTGGTGCTCTACGGCGATGTCCCTTTGATTTCAGAGCAAACCCTCTCGCGTTTGCTCGAAGGGCAGCCTGAAGGTGGGATTGGTCTATTAACTGTGCATCAGGACGATCCGACTGGCTACGGCCGTATTGTCCGTGAAAACGGGGAAGTGGTGGCGATTGTTGAGCAAAAAGACGCGACTGACAGCCAGCTTGCCATCACTGAAATTAATACCGGTGTGCTGGTGGCCACCGGACGTGACTTGCGGCATTGGTTATCGCAACTTGATAACCACAACGCGCAAGGCGAGTTTTATCTCACCGATGTGATTGCGCTGGCACATCAACAAGGCCGCTCGATTCAAGCCGTCCATCCTGTGAGTGCGGTGGAAGTGGAAGGGGTGAATAACCGCCTGCAGCTTTCACGCCTTGAGCGCGAATACCAAAAAATGCAGGCTGAACAGCTATTACTCAGTGGTGTGATGCTCATAGACCCTGCGCGTTTTGACTTGCGTGGCCAGCTGCAATGCGGGCAGGATGTCACCATCGACGCTAACGTGATCATAGAAGGCAATGTCACCTTAGGGGATAACGTGACCATCGGGGCCGGGAGCGTACTGATTGATTGTGAGGTTGATGATAATACATTGGTACGTCCGTATAGCGTGATAGAAGGGGCTAGCGTCGGTGAGGATTGTACCGTTGGTCCGTTCACACGGCTGCGTCCGGGCGCCGAGATGGCGCGCGATGCCCACGTGGGCAACTTTGTCGAGATGAAAAAGTCTCGCTTAGGCGAAGGCTCGAAAGCCAATCATCTGACTTACCTGGGTGATACCGAGGTTGGCCGCGGCGTGAACATTGGTGCCGGCGTGATCACCTGTAATTACGATGGTGCCAATAAACATAAAACCGTGATTAAAGATAACGCCTTTATTGGTTCGGACTCTCAGCTGGTGGCACCTGTGGTGATCGGCGAAGGGGTGACCGTTGGGGCTGGCAGCACCATCAGCAAAGATGTCGCCGATGGTCAACTTATCATCACTCGTGCTAAACCAAGGACAATTGAGGCTTGGCAACGGCCGAAAAAAAAGTAGAATACTTATGGTTGAGCGCGCACAGGCGGCTTTTTAGCTTGAAAGGCGAAAAGTTGTGCGGTTGGTAAAATCAGGTATTGACTCCCGATAAAAACCAGCCTATTATGCGCGCCTCAGTTGGGGTATCGCCAAGCGGTAAGGCAACGGGTTTTGATCTCGTCATTCCCAGGTTCGAATCCTGGTACCCCAGCCAACGCGTCCGTAGCTCAGCTGGATAGAGTACCTGGCTACGAACCAGGCGGTCGGAGGTTCGAATCCTCCCGGACGCGCCATCTTTCTTCAGCTACCATGAAGTCAGATGAACAACTTGGAATGCGGAAGTGGCGGAATTGGTAGACGCACCAGATTTAGGTTCTGGCGCCGCAAGGTGTGAGAGTTCAAGTCTCTCCTTCCGCACCATTATTTAAACATGTGGCATTTAGCGGCATGAAAATTGGGGTATCGCCAAGCGGTAAGGCAACGGGTTTTGATCTCGTCATTCCCAGGTTCGAATCCTGGTACCCCAGCCACTTTAGGTTGGCTACGTAGCTCAGTTGGTTAGAGCACATCACTCATAATGATGGGGTCACAGGTTCGAATCCCGTCGTAGCCACCATTATTCCGATTTGTTGCTAACGCAGTAAATCGCACCGATTTGCGGCGGTGGCGGAATTGGTAGACGCGCTAGCTTCAGGTGCTAGTGTCCGAAAGGACGTGAGGGTTCAAGTCCCTCCCCCCGCACCAAGACAATTGATACTCGGCCCGCCCGCCCGCCGATCTATCATACAAATTTGCGGAAGTGGCGGAATTGGTAGACGCACCAGATTTAGGTTCTGGCGCCGCAAGGTGTGAGAGTTCAAGTCTCTCCTTCCGCACCATATCAAGCCCATCAGCATTTGCTGGTGGGCTTTTTTCGTTATTGCCCTACGCTGAACCCTCCTCTTCTTTGTTTTGCCACACTTTTAGCCGCGTTATCTTGATCTTTGTTTTGTTTGCTCTACCATAAGTTTCGAATCGAAACTTTGGTTGTTATATGTCGAAACGAAATACCCAACAACGTCGCCATACCATCGTCAGTTTATTGACCGAGCAAGGCCAAGTGAGTGTTGATGCACTCTCGCAACGCTTTGAAACCTCAGAAGTGACGATCCGTAAAGACTTGGCGGAGCTTGAGAAGAATGGCTTGTTACTGCGCCGTTATGGCGGTGCAGTCCCCGTGCCACAAGAAATGGTGTCGGAGCAGGCGGTCAAGGTATCGAAACAAAAGCAAAGTATTGCCGATGCGGCCGCTGCGCGCATTCGTGACCATAACCGGATTGTGGTCGACAGTGGTACCACCACGGCCGCTTTGATCCCTTTACTGAATAAGAAGCGTGGTCTTGTGGTAATGACCAACTCGCTACAGGTCGCCAACGCGATACGTGAACTGGAACATGAGCCAACGCTATTGATGACTGGGGGTACCTGGGACACCCATTCTGAATCGTTTCAAGGCCAAGTGGCCGAACAAACCTTGCGAGCGTACGACTTTGATCAGCTTTTTGTCGGTGCCGATGGCATTGATGTGGCACGGGGTACCACGACCTTTAACGAAATGACGGGCCTGACGCGGGTGATGGCGGAGGTCGCACGAGAAGTGGTGGTGATGATTGAGTCGGAAAAAATTGGCCGTCGGATCCCCAATCTAGAGCTTGCGTGGTCAAGCATCGATACCCTGATCACCGACAGTTCGCTTGACGATGATCTTAAACACGCCATAGAACAAACCGGCACAGATGTGATCTGTGCTGACCAGTAATAAGACCAGTAAGGAAAGACTATGTGTGGAATTGTAGGGGCGGTCGCGCAGCGTGATGTCGCCGAGATTTTAGTAGAGGGGCTGCGTCGCCTTGAGTATCGCGGTTATGACTCGGCCGGGGTCGCGATCACTGATTCGGCAACCGGGCAGCTCACACGTGTGCGTCGTCTTGGTAAAGTGGCCGCGTTGTCAGATGCGGTGACCGAGACGAATCCTACCGGTGGTACCGGTATCGCACACACACGTTGGGCCACCCATGGCGAGCCCAGTGAAGTGAATGCCCACCCACATATGTCTGGCGAGACGATTGCAGTGGTACACAATGGCATTATTGAAAACCACCAAATGCTGCGTGAACAGCTGCAAGCGCGAGGCTATCAATTCCACTCACAAACCGATACTGAAGTGATTGCGCATTTGGTTGATTGGGAGCTTAAGCAAACCTCTGATTTGCTCGAAGCATTCCAACGTACAGTCACCCAGCTCGAGGGCGCTTACGGTACTGTGGTGATGGATAAAACTCAGCCTGAGCGCTTGATTGCTGCGCGTTCGGGAAGCCCACTAGTGATTGGTTTGGGGATTGGCGAAAACTTTCTCGCCTCTGATCAGTTGGCGCTGCTCAATGTCACGCGTCGTTTCATCTATCTCGAAGAAGGCGATGTGGCCGATATCTCTCGCCGCGAAGTGACCATTTATAATCAAGAAGGCACACCGGTGGAACGTGAGGTGCATGAAGCCAGTGCTCAATACGATGCGGCGGACAAAGGCCAATATCGCCACTATATGCAAAAAGAGATTTATGAGCAGCCAACGGCACTCACCAATACCATGGAAGGCCGCTTGGGCAGCGATCATGTGATTGTCGAGGCAATTGGCAATGGGGCTAGTGATATCCTCGCCAAAGCGCAGCACATTCAAATTATCGCTTGTGGCACCTCGTATAATGCGGGCATGGTGGCGCGTTATTGGTTTGAGTCGCTGGCAGGGGTCAGTTGTGATGTGGAGATTGCCTCGGAGTTTCGCTATCGCCAGTTCGTCACTCGCCCAAATAGCGTGCTGATCACCTTGTCACAGTCTGGCGAAACGGCCGATACGCTGGCGGCGCTGCGCTTAGCCAAGGAGCGTGGTTATATGGCGACTATGGCGATTTGTAACGTTGCGGGCTCCTCATTGGTACGAGAGTCGGATCTCGCCTTTATGACCCGAGCAGGGACAGAAATAGGCGTGGCATCGACCAAGGCCTTTACCACCCAGCTGTCTGCGCTGCTGATGCTGGTCACCGCGCTGGGCAAAATGCAAGGGTCGATTCATCGTGATAAAGAACGTGAGATTGTTGATGCCTTACACCATCTGCCTTCTAGCATTGAGCAAGCCCTGACGTTTGATAAAGCAATCGAACAGCTTGCTCAGGATTTCGCGGACAAACATCATGCGCTCTTCCTTGGGCGTGGTGAATATTACCCGATTGCCGTTGAAGCCGCGCTCAAGCTAAAAGAGATCTCGTATATTCATGCGGAAGCCTATGCGGCGGGTGAGCTTAAACATGGCCCATTGGCGCTGATTGATGCGGATATGCCAGTGATTGTGATTGCCCCCAATAACGAGCTGCTGGAAAAGCTGAAATCAAACATTGAAGAAGTGCGTGCCCGCGGTGGCCAGCTCTATGTGTTTGCCGACCAAGATGCGGGGTTCACACCCGAGGAGGGAATGAATATTATCGCGATGCCGCATGCTGATGAGATTATCGCCCCCGTGTTCTACACGGTGCCGATGCAGCAATTGTCTTATCATGTAGCCTTAATTAAGGGCACTGACGTTGACCAGCCCCGAAACCTCGCCAAAGCGGTGACGGTTGAGTAATCCTGCCCAATAATCACCACGCTCTTGTCAGTGAACAATAAAGTTGTTAACTTTTGCCATCTGAGCTACCTTACATTGTAAGTCAGTTCAGGTGGCAATCTAGTATGAGCAGGAAGCAATACTGGAATTCCGAAGCAAAGAATAAGCGCTGGATTAAAGAAGGCCGCGGCCAAGGTGCTGGCCTGACGGTAGTGTTCAGAATTCTGTGTCATTTCGTTAGACTGTATCAAAAAGAGATGACACATGACTAAACCAACATTCGATATGGATGCCGCCTTGCAAGCTTTGCGTGAAGGTAAAGACCTCACCGGCAAAGATGGTATTTGACACCCCTCATCAAGCAGCTCACTGAAACAGCCATGCAAGCTGAGCTTGATGAACATCTCGCTGATGAAAAGCAGCCTAACCGTAAGAACGGCTCTAAATCAAAGTCCGTTAAGAGCCCGGCTGGCAGCTTTGAACTCAGTACACCACGCGACCGAGCAGGCTCGTTCGAGCCGCAATTAGTGAAAAAGCATCAAACGCATTTAACCGATGAGTTGGAGCGTAAAATCCTTGCGCTGTTTTCGCTGGGTACCAGTTACCAAGATATCCGTATGCACATCGAAGACTTGTACGGTATTCATGTCTCTAACGGTACCATCAATGCCGTAACGGATAAGCTATTGCCTGAGCTTCAGGCTTGGCGTGAGCGGCGATTAGACGCGGTCTATCCGATTGTCTGGCTCGATGCCATTCACTATAAAATCAAAGAGAACGGCCGCTTTATCACTAAGGCGGTGTACACCATTCTCGGCCTCAACGTTGAGGGGAAAAAAGAGCTGCTGGGCCTTTACCTGTCAGAGTCTGAAGGTGACCATCACTGGCTCAGCGTGCTGACCGACCTGCACAACCGTGGTGTACAAGATATCCTTATTGCATGCGTTGATGGCCTTAAGGGCTTCCCTGAAGCGATTGAAAGTATCTATCCGAAGACGGAAGTACAACACTGCATTATTCATCAAATTCGCCACTCAATGAAATACGTGGCTAGTAAGCACCAAAAAGCCTTTATGGCCGACTTGAAGTGCGTGTACAAAGCCGTGACGTTATCTGCCGCAGAGAGTGCGCTAGATGACTTAGAAGCCAAGTGGGGTGACAAATACCCCATCGTGATTAAGTCCTGGCGCAATAAATGGCCCACGCTCTTTGCTTACTTCAAATACCCGGAATACGTGCGTACCGCCATCTATACGACGAACGCCGTTGAGGCCGTGCACCGCCAGTTCCGCAAATTGACTAAAACCAAAGGCGGTTTTGCCAATGAGAACAGCTTGCTCAAGCTACTCTACGCAGGTATGTTAAAGGCGTCTGACCGTTGGTCTCACCCAGTGCAGAACTGGAACCTGACGCTATCGCAGCTGACCATTCATTTCGAATGGCCGACTGGATGATCACATAGACCTATGAAAATTGGCTGACACAGAATATTGAACACCCTCGGCAGAGCGGCTGAAAGTTGCGAACTGGCAGCAGAAAGAATCGACGCGCGACGCGGTGAAGCAGCAGATATTTGATTTTCTTTACGATGAAAGAACAGGGTTACCTGTTGAGCAATATCAAGAGGATGAGATTTCAGATATCACAGAAAAAGTGTTTCTTCACATATATCGGGCTTATCCAGAATTGCCTTCGCCCTTTTACAACACTTAATTTTCAGTGGATCTATAGGAATTTATTTGGTTGGCAGTTAGCAATGTTAAATAGATGCTTAACCTGAGTGCCGCAATACCAGCATAAGCAATAATATAGGAACAGGGCAAGTTGGCATCACTTTTGAAGTTAGCAGTAATCGTGGCCACAAAAAATCGTTATCAGCTATTGGCTGAACGATCGTTACCTTCGATTCAAGAACAATCTAAGAACCCCGACTTTTTAGTTATCTGTGACGATTCAGACTGTTCGATTCGCGGGTTAAACCGAAACGTCACTCACAATATTGAGATCCCGAACTGCAGTATTTCCTACATAGAAAGCAACCACACCCTTGGAGCCAGTGGTTGTTGGAATAGCGCAGTGCATTACTTAGCTTCACAAGTCGAACATGTAGAAGATGTGGTGTTGGCGTTTTTGGACGATGACGACTCTTGGCAGCCAAGTTACCTTGAACAATGCATGGGCTCGTTGCGAGCGCATTCTTTAGATATGGTAGCTTGTGGAATCAATCGCATTGAAAGCCAGTCGAATGTTGCTTTTCAGAACCCAGCACCTGATGTTCTAAAATGCTCATTGTTCCTAACGGGTAACCCAGGTATTCAAGGTTCAAATCTGTTTCTGCGGTTAAGCACGTTTCTAAAAGCAGGCGGCTTTGATGAATCCCTGACCAGCTCGACAGATCGCGACCTGTGTATTCGCTTAGCTGAAATGGGATCCGTACGTTACCAATCTCTTTCACAGTTTTTAGTTAATCACTATGCCGAATCCAATAGACCCCGATTAAGCACTTTCGGGAGTGATGCAAAGCTAAGTGGCCTGTCTGCTTTCTGGAACAAATACCACACTCGGATGAATACTTTAGAGGCCCAAAGATTCAAGCAGCGTGCTTACGAATTGTTTGGTTGGAAAGCGCCTTTGATTGAGGGTGTTACGGCTGAGCCTCAGGCGACTAATAAAGCTATTGTCCTCGGAATTTACGCCGAGTTAAGCCTGAATCTGTTGAACAGGCTGGTCGCGTTTTTTCAGAATTTTCGAAAGATTGATCTTGTTGGCTTAGATGTTGTTTTTCAGTCTGAGCCAGAAAGTTCAGTACATGAAATGTTTGTAGATGCTCTGAGAAACCTAGGGGTTGGCTGCTTTCCAATAAGGCAGGTCGAAGTTTTGGATGACTACGCTTGCCAAGTGTCAGCATTTCGGCCAGGAAGCACCATATGGTTAATAGACAAATTTTCTGAAGTACACTTAGACACATTCAATGATACAGAATCATACTTAGTTCATTGCGGGGCAAAAGTTTCTGAGAACACAGACTTTCAAAAAGTAGGTCTGCTGCAAGGCAATTCATCCGCGATCAAAGATGATGTATACCATCAGCGTGTGGTTTCTGCCGAACATCGAGTGAACCTTCTTTTCCAGACAAAAGGTTTGAGGCTGTTAGGTTCGGGTTCCGAAGCCATTGTATTTACAGATGGTACGACTGTTTATAAGTGCATCGACTACTGGAAAACACGAACACCAAAAGCGCAGTTCGAATTCTTACAAGATCACGGACCAAACTGGGTAAGTATACCAGGGATATACCCTCTGAAGCAGGTCATCAGAGATGGCGCATGGGTTCTTATTACCTACCCATATGAAAAGAGCTCAATTTATGACGGTGGACATGAACAGCGCATTATTGATCTCGTCAATGGATGTACCCGAGCAGGGATTGTCTGCAACAATGTTCACCCCAAAAACCTGATTGTCACAGAATCAGAAGCTAAGCTAATTGATTATGGCTCGGATATTCGCCCTTGGAATGCTCTGGGGTTTGAGCATATGGCAAGGCGTGCGTACTTATCTTGTCACTATAGCCATCGTGAAGATTTAAAAAATCTGATGCGCAGATCGCTTACTGAACCCAACATGCCAGAGTTAGTTGGTTTCGAGGTTTTTCGTGCGAAGCTAGACTACCCCGTCAACATACTTAAGCACGCTGAATTTGCGCTCGAAGCGGGGCCTCAGCACCACCCCTTTAAGCTCGTTGTAGGTATCATTTCTGCCGACCCAATTATGCTCATGCCCCTGTTGAATAGTCTTAGTGTTTTGCGTGACCACCCAAGTCTTACATCGCTTTCCGTAATTGTTCTATGTAACGGTTGTGATGTAGCACAGTTTGTGAAACTGAAGACTGATGCAATAGGAAGTTGGCTAGAAGTCCGCTTAATTTCAGAAGAGGCTCAGATCGCAGATGCTAAATCTAGGTACTTTGGATTAGAAATCCAAAACCGGCCTGCAGGCCAAGTAGGCATTGCGCTAGCGCGAACCATGCTGCAACGCTACCTAGGTAGTGAACTTGCTAAATCGCCAAATTCAATTGGCTGGTTACTTGATGATGATATGCGTATTGATGAACGGGCTCGAGACTATATTGGTTGGTTGCCTGCGTTTCGAGAGCAGAATGTCGATGTGCTTTTCGGTGCATATGAAGGTTCATCCCCCAACCCGCCATTAAACGGTCTACGTGTTCAACTCATGGACTTAGTTCACAATGCGGCTTGGTTAGCAGAGTTGCCGGAATATTCTGTATTACCAGACCGAACTAGAGACAATGATGCTATACGAAGTAAGTACCCAGACTACTACTATGATCTATCTCGCAAGCACACCGCTCATTTAGAAACACCACTATGGCTTGAGCCTAGCTATCCATTTGAAACTGTTAAGGAAGCACGTGCTCGTTTATTCGCAGGTGCGTTGGGTATTTTGAATGGTGCGCCATTAACCCGTTCAATAACTGCACCTCAATGCCGAAATCCATTAAACGAAGCCAAAGACTCTGTGAACCGAGGGGGTTGCACGTTTATTCTCAATCCTGAGGCTTTGTTGCGAACCCCTAACGTGATACCAAAGCTCAATGGGAAAGAGGCTCGTCGTTCTGACATGATTTGGGCCATCATCAATAAGCATTATCAAAGGATGACACTAAAATCGGTTGCTTTCCCTGTCCACCATGTCGGAAGAAGTTATGCGAAACCGACGGTAAATCCAGTAAAGGTTCAAGGTGAAATTGTCGGCTCTGCCCTTTATGCAGGATTGACCGAATTTTTAAGTGATAAATCTGAGCATCGATTGAATTTCTCGAACGATGAAATTGAGAGCATCTATAAAGCGTCAATGTTTCACATGGACAACAGAATTCGGCTCTTAGAACAAAATTTTTATCGCATTTCAGGGTTGACTCAAGCGATCGAAAAAGGCCCTTTTTATAAAGAGTTGAAAGTGTTGTCGGATTGTCTCGAGCAAGAATTTTCTCTCAAAGCCTTTGAGGGCATTAAGTCTGAAATTCGTAATTTGAGTAAGAATGAAGTAACCCGCTTTTTAGAGCGGATGACCAAGTCTAGCGATGCTTATTCCAGTGGGGCAAGTGAAAGTCGAATACCCAACACCTGTGAAGAGGTTGCAGTAGTGGAGATACAAAGTGAAATTACAGACTGATAATTGGTGCAACTTGCCTACTCCGATGGGCGAGTTTCGTATGTACGATACCAGCAGTGATAATTACAGTGTGATTTGTATGGGAGATATAGCACATCAAGGGGACCAGCCACTGTTTAGAGTGCACTCATCTTGCCGTGCGTCGGAAGTGTTTGGCGCATTAGATTGTGACTGCGCAGATCAATTGATTGAAACAATGAAAAACATAGCCTCAGAAGGTCGAGGTTTGATCGTTTACCAGCAGCAGGAAGGCAGAGGGCACGGCTTGTCGCTAAAAATAAATGCTGTTCGTATGATGGAAGAAGAGCAAGTTGATACGGCGGAAGCTTTTGAGCATCTTGGGCTTGAGCAAGACATACGTACATACGCTGAAGCAGTGTCTGTTTTAAAACAGCTCAATATCAAAGAAGTACGTTTAGTCTCTAACAATCCAAGAAAGCGAAAATTCTTGAATGATCATGATATCAAAACACAAGTTGTAAATACCCACCCAAATATCCGTCCAGAAAACAGAGAGTATTTGCATACAAAGAATAAAAAGCTAGGTCACAATTTACCACTCGCTTCCGAGCGGGATAGCAAGAAGCCAATTCACTTTTATCATTCTGACCAGCCATGGGGAGAGTTCTCTAACTTTTCTAGACACCCTGTCTTCATCGACGGTGTGATTTGGCCGACAACAGAACATTATTATCAAGCGCAGAAATTCCAGTCGAAAAAACACAGAGAGCAGATTCGCTGTGCGGCTAGCCCAATGTTGGCGAAATCAATTGCCCATCAGTTATTGGAACAGTTCGGTCGTACCGATTGGGTAAAGGTGCGAGACAGCTTTATGCTCACCGCTTTACGGACGAAATTCTCACAGCATCCTGATTTGGCAGACAAGTTGCGAAATACAGGTGCGCGTTTGTTAGTTGAGTTGACTAAGAATGATGAATACTGGGGTGATCCAGGTGATGGTTCTGGTCAAAATCGGTTAGGGCAGCTTTTGATGCAAGTTAGAGCAGAAAGAGCTGTAATAGAGAGCCAATGCAGTAAATCATCAGTCCAAACTGAAGAAAAATAGATGTGCGGACTAGTCGTTTTAGCAGGCTCGCAAGCCGAGCATTTGATTCCCACATACTTAGCGCGAGTTCAGCACCGTGGACCTGATGAAAAAGTTATTTATTCAGAAAAAGAGTTGGCAATTGGCTTTCAGCGATTAGCCATTAACGGAAGGGCAGAAGAGGGGCATCAACCCACTGAAATTAACGGTTGGCTAAGTGCGGTAAATGGCGAAATATACAACTTTTGTGAGTTAGCAAGACGATACCAACTCGGTAGTTATGAATGTGATACGAGCGTTATTTTACCGCTCTATATGCGTCTTAAAGAGAACGTGATTGAAGAGCTGGATGGCTTCTATTCAGCGGTGTTAGTTGAGCCCGATAGGCGTCATGCTATTTGCCTTCGCGATTCGATGGGTAAAAAGCCGTTATTTGTAGGAAAGTCCGAGGGTGAAGTCTTTATATCCAGTGAATTGAAGGCTTTCGATTCAATTGATTGGTTTGAGCTATTGCCCAAGGGTGTTTCTAGAGTTGATTTGATCACTGGTGAAGTAATTCAAGTTAAAAGCTTTGGTTCTGTATGTAATTCCGTAGGCATCAAGCAGTCTCTGATAGAGAGCGTACGTAAGCGTCTGCCTAAGGATGATCAACCAGTTGCCGTATTTTTGAGTGGTGGACTGGATAGCTCATTAGTCGCCAGCATTGCATCGAAGCTTAGGGAAGATACTTTATATTTTACGCTAGGAGGCAGCGGCACTCCGGATTCAGTCGCGGCCCACGCCGTGTCTAAATTCTTAGAGTTGAAGAATGTTATCGAGGTGCCTCTCCCAGAACGTGGTGAGCTACCTGAATTGATCAGCAAGATTGTTTACTTCACTGAAAGCTACAACCCATCAGTGATTAGTAATGGACTTGCGACCTATCTTTTGGCAAGAGCTGCAAACGAAGTCGGTGTAAAAGTTGTTCTGACTGGCGAAGGGGCAGATGAACTTTTTGGGGGATACCATAGCTTCTCAGAAAATGAACCATGGAAAGAAACTCGTGACCAGTTAATAAGTGATATGACATTCACAGAGTTACGGAGGCTCGATATGGCGTGCATGGCCAATAGTGTTGAACCCCGCTGCCCGTTCTTAGACAGAGACGTTAAGGCTCAAAGTGACCGCTTGCACTATGAAGATTTGTACAGTAACGGGATGAACAAAGTTGCCCTCCGGGAAGCATTTGAAGGGTTTTTACCATCGGAAATCCTACTTCGAAAAAAGAAGTCTTGCGATGTGGGTTCGGGCATAAGAGGGATGGTGGTTAAATATCTTAAACGTAATGGTCGAAGTGAAAGAGATGAACTACAGGACATCTGGAAGCAACATTTTAAGTTCGACCCAGCAAATAGTTATTTCCACTCTTATCCGGTCTTCGATAAAGCAATCGATGTAAGAGGCGAAGTACATCGATGATTGGTGAGATTGAAGGATTGATGCTTGAGCATTTCGAGAAAATACCATTCCATAATCTAAATCTGCTTTATGGTCAGCCTTCTCGCGCTCCAGTTCCTGGAGGAACCTGTTCAGATAAAACTCTTGCATTTCTGCATGATGTCCATGAACTTGGAGCTGACGCTTATCTACACAGCGCATACATAGGTGGAAAAGAGATTCATCGCTTGGTCCGGGTTATTGTTGATCAGCGAGTATTCTTTGCAGATGTCGGCAACGGTTGGCCAGCATTGAAACTGATTCCAGCAGAGAGGAGTATCTCCTTTGAAAGTTTTGGAATGAGATATCGCTCTGAAGTATCAGATAATTGGGTTCGTATATACCATCAAAAACAAGGCAAGGAATGTTTGCAGATGGAAATCGATGTGACCCAAAAGTGTGAGGCTGCGATTCGGGATCAAATTAAATCTCGGTACACATCAGGTATTGAGTATCCATTTTCAAAAAGCCTTCGATTCTCGATGATCGTCGGCAACGAGTTTCGATTCCTAAGAGGCAATCGTTTAGAAAGATATTCCTCCGATGGCTATTCGGAAAAGCAATTGAATGAACAAGATATCCCAAGGGCTATAAACAGTGAGTTCGGCTTTGATATGGGTGGTTATCTAGCGTAGAAGTAATATAGGTCACTAACCGGTTTGTAAAGGAATACGACGCAGCATTCCTTCGCAGCTAGGCATAGATTTGCTATTGAGTTGGAACTTCGAGGTTTTGTTAACAACTTTATTGTTCACCAACAGCTCTGACCAGGAGCGTGGTTGATCTTTTATCAATTACTGTCCTCTTTCTACAAAAATGCGATCTGCATAGGTTTTGTTGCAAAATGCAAATCATTTTGCATTTAATCTCAGGCATGGCGTCTGGAAAATTAAACAGAACGTCATTCTGTGTTTTAACTGATTGATATTTTTGATCTTTATAAGTGCCTAATAACTTGGCCTACATTGTGCATACTCAGGGTATAACGACTAACATCGACCAGTTATAGAGAGGAAGCAATGATTGACTCTAAAACCCAAGTAGCAAAACGCATCAAAGAAGCGCGTGAGTGGAAAGGCATCACCCAAGTAAAAATGGCTAAGTTGCTTAATGTGGCCCGCCAAACCTACTTGGATATCGAAAATGGCAAGACAGAGCCGCGTGTTCGTATGCTGTCTAACATTGCTGAGCTGACTGAGCGCCCATTGGTATGGTTTGTCTACGGTGATGAAGATGTCGAAATGCACGATGTTCAGTATAAGCAAGACGTGAATCGCCTGCTTGAGCATTTCTCTCGCTTACCGCACGAAGCCCGTACTGCGATCTTAAACCAAAGCGTGAACATGGCTTCGTTCTTGGTGAACTATTCTAAAGCGGCCCAGCGCGCATAAAAGTACTGCCTGCTCGACTAGATATGCGGGTAAGTGCTTGCTTACTGAGGTAGGCATCAAAAGCGTAGTGTCACACTATCGGTGTGCGCCACCATGATACGCCTGCCGAGCCATGCATAATGCAGGGTTGGTGTTGTGACGGGCTGTGTTTAATACAGCTCGGGTAGCAGAAATGAGGCATGAACCATGGTGATTTCGACCGCGCGCATGGCGCAACGGATCCGTGAAGCACGGGAATTTAGTAAAATAACCCAAGTAGACATGGCGAAGCGTTTGAATGTCGCGCGCCAGACCTATTTGGATATGGAGTCGGGGAAGACGGATCCGAAAATCCTCGCGCTGGTCATGATTGCCGATATTACCGGCCGTCCCTTTAATTGGTTCGTACATGGCGAAACGGACGAGCGAGACATTGCGTTCTCTCACCGTGATGATTTAGCCGCATTGACGAGCTTGCTGAGTCAGCTCCCGCAAATGGCACGACAGACGGTGATGGATAACGCCCTATCGATCGCCGAATATGTGGTCACATTGGCCCCAGAGCCGCCAGACGAATAAACCAAGCCCGACATTAATGTCGGGCTTTTTGTTATGGGTTAATCGGTGGTTTTTGACAGGAAAAAACGGTAAGCCGGGTTCGATGTCTCATCTTTCCAGCCATACCCGAGCTCACGCAAATGGGCAGTAAAGGCGAGCAAGTCTTTGTCGCCAATTTCAAAGCCGCACAGTACGCGACCGTAGTCAGACCCATGGTTACGATAATTGAACAGGCTAATGTTCCAATGGGTGCCCAAGGTTTGTAAAAAGTGCAGCAATGCTCCCGGGTATTCAGGAAACTCAAAACTGTAAAGCCGTTCACTGAGGTTGGCCAATGGTCGACCACCAATCATATAGCGCACATGCACCTTAGCCATTTCATCATCGGACAAATCTTCGACCGGATAGCCGGCTTGGCGCAAATCGCGCAAGATATTGTCCAACTCTTCTTGCCCGCCAAGTAACCTGACACCGACGAAGATATTGGCGAGATGATCATCGCCATACCGATAATTGAATTCGGTGACGGCGCGATCGCCCAATATCTGACAAAAATTGAAAAAGGCGCCGGTTTGCTCTGGGATGGTGACAGCCAGTAAGCCTTCACGTTTCTCACCCAGTTCCGCGCGCTCAGAGACGTAGCGCAGCGAATGGAAATTGGTATTGGCACCAGACAACACGGTCGCAAGCTGTTTATCTTTGAGTTGGTGTTTTTCCACGTATTGCTTCAGGCCGGCTAATGCCAAGGCGCCGGAGGGCTCGGAGATAGCCCGCGTGTCCTCAAAGATGTCTTGCACCGCGGCACAGATAGCATCACTCGATACGGTGATGCTGTCATCTAAGTACTGCTGACAAAGCCGGAAAGACTCATCGCCGATACGTTTCACTGCTACACCGTCGGCAAAGGTGCCCACGCGATCAAGGGTCACGGGGAAGCCAGCATCTAACGCCGCACGCAAACAGGCGGAGTCCTCCGCTTCTACCCCGATAACTTTAATGTTGGGCATCAGTTGTTTGATAAGGACGGCCACACCCGCAGCGATGCCCCCGCCTCCAACGGGCAGAAAAATATAATCGAGGTGACCATTTTGTTGCACAAGCTCCAAGCCAATAGTGCCTTGTCCGGCAATCACTTGGGGATGATCAAAAGGTGGCACAAAGGTGTAGCCATGTTCGTCGGCGAGCTGTTGTGCCATGCCTTTGGCTTCATCGAAATTATTGCCGTGCAGTACCACATGGCCGCCAAAGCCGCGTACCGCGTCGACCTTGATGGCTGGCGTTGTACGGGGCATGACGATGGTCGCCTTCACCCCAAGACGGCTACCTGATAAGGCAACGCCTTGTGCATGGTTACCCGCCGATGCCGCAATCACACCGGCTTTTTTTTGCGCCTCGGTGAGCTGTGCCATCATGTTATGCGCGCCGCGTAATTTAAACGAGTGGACGGGTTGGCGATCTTCACGCTTGAGCTGTACCTGATTATTGAAGCGCTCAGATAAGCGCTTCATGGTTTGAAGAGGCGAGGTAATCGCCACTTCATAAACAGGCGCGCGCAAGATATCCCTAAGGTAATCAGCACCGTCCATCGGTTGTGCAGTTGAGGGTTGCGCCTGTTGCATGCTTATTCCTCCAATTTACTGCGATCGCGCACCGCACCTTTATCGGCGCTGGTGGCGAGGCTGGCATAGGCTTTTAACGCGTAAGACACCTGACGTTGACGGTCTTTGGGTTTCCAACCGCGAGCGTTCACTTCTGCGCGGCGGGTGGCCAGTGTCGCTTCGTCCACCAGCAGACTGATTTCGCGGGTGGGGATATCAATACGAATACGATCGCCGTTTTCCACTAACGCGATGGTGCCGCCGTTCGCTGCCTCGGGAGACACATGACCAATGGATAGCCCAGAGGTACCGCCAGAGAAGCGCCCATCGGTGAGCAGCGCGCAGGATTTGCCCAATCCCATCGATTTTAAGTAGGTGGTGGGATAGAGCATTTCTTGCATGCCTGGTCCCCCTTTCGGCCCTTCGTAACGGATCACCACCACATCACCGGCTTTGACTTCACCACCGAGGATGGCTTCCACCGCGTGGTCTTGACTTTCAAACACCACAGCGGGCCCCTCGAAGGTCAGAATACTCTCATCGACCCCAGCGGTTTTGACGATACAGCCATTGAGCGCGATGTTGCCTTGTAGCACGGCTAAGCCACCATCTTGGCTAAAGGCATGTTCATGGGCGCGGATACAGCCTGATTGGCGATCATCATCCAGGGTGTCCCAGCGACAGTTTTGCGAGAAGGCTTGGGTGGTACGAATGCCCGCTGGCCCGGCGCGATAGAAGGCTTTAATCGCTTCATCATCGGTTTGTACAATGTCATATTGCGCCAGTTGCTCTTTGAGGCTCACGCCCAGTACGGTTTGTTGCTCGACGTTGAGCAGGTTAGCGCGCTGAAGCTCACCGAGGATCCCCATCACCCCGCCAGCACGGTGCACATCTTCCATGTGATATTGCTGCGTCGATGGCGCCACTTTGCAAAGGTGAGGCACTTGGCGTGACATCCGATCAATATCATCCATATCGAAATGGACGTCGCCTTCTTGCGCAGCCGCCAGTAGGTGCAAGACTGTATTGGTAGAACCACCCATGGCAATATCCAGCGCCATCGCGTTTTCAAACGAGGCGCGGTTGGCGATATTACGCGGCAGGATGCTGTCATCGTCTTGCTCATAATAGCGCTTGGTCAGCCCGACAATCCGTTTGCCGGCGTTGATGAATAGCTGCTCACGGTCAGCATGGGTGGCGAGCATCGACCCATTACCTGGCTGACTCAGCCCCAGCGCTTCGGTGAGACAGTTCATCGAGTTGGCGGTAAACATGCCAGAGCACGAACCACAAGTGGGACACGCGGAGCGCTCAATTTGCTCGCTTTGTTCATCGGACACATCTGGGTTGGCACCTTGCATCATGGCATCGACCAGATCGAGTTTTAGGATCTGATCGGACAGCTTGGTTTTGCCGGCCTCCATTGGGCCACCGGAGACAAAAATCACCGGGACATTGAGGCGCATCGAGGCCATCAACATGCCCGGGGTGATTTTGTCACAGTTAGAAATACAGACCATGGCATCGGCACAATGGGCATTGACCATATACTCGACCGAGTCTGCGATAATCTCACGGGAAGGCAGTGAGTACAGCATGCCGCCATGACCCATGGCGATACCATCATCGACAGCGATGGTATTGAACTCTTTGGCGATGCCGCCTGCTTTTTCGATTTCCTTGGCGACCAGCTGACCCATGTCTTTGAGATGGACATGGCCTGGCACAAACTGGGTAAATGAGTTGACGACGGCGATAATCGGTTTGCCGAAATCATCATCTTTTACGCCGGTAGCGCGCCACAATGCACGCGCGCCAGCCATGTTGCGACCGTGGGTAGTAGTTTTGGAACGATAGGTTGGCATATTACGACTCCTTTGCCTTATGCGCTCTGGTCTGGGTAAACCGGGTCAAGCCAGCCCCATTTGTCTTCGGTGGTACCATCAAACAAGCCAAAGAAGGCTTGCTGTAGTGAGGCGGTGATCGGGCCACGTTGACCTTCACCGACGGTGATCTGATCGACGCTACGCACAGGCACAATTTCTGCCGCGGTACCGGTCATAAAGACTTCATCGGCCAGGTACAGTGCTTCACGCGCAATCGGCTCTTCGCAAATGGTGAGTCCTTTCTCTTTCGCCAGCGTGATGATGGCGTCACGCGTGAGCCCCGGTAAAATGGCGCTGGTAGCCGGGGGGGTGCTAATCACGCCGTTTTTAATAATAAAGAGGTTTTCACCGGCCCCTTCGGACAGGTAGCCGCGGACATCCAAGGCAATGCCTTCGGCATAGCCATGACGACGGGCTTCACCACCTACCAACAGAGAAGATAAGTAGTTCCCGCCGGCTTTGGCCGCAGTCGGAATGGTATTGGGTGCCGCTCGGTTCCAGCTCGACACCATGGCATCCACCCCTTGGGCGAGCGCTTCTTCCCCTAAGTAGCTCCCCCAGCTAAAGGCGGCGATGATGATATCCATTTGTGTATCAGGTGGCGGGCAGACCCCTAAGCCTACATTGCCCACAAAGCCAAGCGGGCGAATGTAGGCAGAGCGTAGCTGATTGACGCGCAAAGTTTCACGGCACGCTTCCATGAGTGCATCGACGCTGTAGGGGATCGGAAAACGGTAAATTTTGGCAGAATCTTTTAAGCGCTGCATGTGCTCGCGATGGCGAAACACCACTGGGCCGTTCGGTGTGTCATAGCAGCGGATCCCTTCAAACACTGAGGTGCCGTAGTGCATGGCGTGCGTGAGTACGTGCACGGTGGCATCCTGCCAAGCGATCATTTCACCGTTAGACCAAATGTAATCAGCGGTATTTGTCGACATTCTTTTCTTCCTTTTTGGTTATGCGCGTAGGGATTGTTGCTGGGATGAGGACATCATGACCTCAGCCACATCCCATAGCTTAGTCAGTTGTGGTCGCAAGGTCTCGATCGCTCTTTGGCTTTCGACGGTGACATCAAAAATGACGTGGCCGTTGTCCGCGGGCAAAGACATGTTGAACTGGCAAACCGTAAAACCGCGATGACGGATCACACGCAAAACACGCTCGAGCAGTTCAGGGCTGTGGGTCGCATGAATAGAAAACTGGTGTTGCATCATAAGTCTTGCTCCATCATTTGTTGGTTTGCCGCGCCGGGTGGTACCAGCGGCCATACATTTTCCATTTCATCAATGGCAACATGCAGCAAATAAGGACCTTGATGTGTCATCAAGGTGTTGAGTGCGTCCTCGACCTCATCTTTACGCTGGATACTGTGCCCAGGAATATCAAAGGCGCGCGCCAGGGTGAGAAAATCCGGGTTATCAGACAGGTCGGTTTCACTGTAACGTTGCTCGAAAAACAATTGTTGCCATTGACGCACCATGCCCAAACGCTGGTTATCCAGCAGGATGATCTTTACCCCGATGCCGCGACGCTTGAGCGTACCGAGCTCTTGGACGTTCATCATGAATGAGCCATCTCCGGACACCAGTACCACTTCATCCTCGGGACGAGCTACTTTGGCGCCCATTGCGGCAGGCAAGCCAAATCCCATGGTGCCTAGCCCCGCCGAGGTCAGCAGATTCTCGGGTTGAGAGGGACGAACATGTTGCGCGACCCACATTTGATGTTGGCCCACATCGGTGGCAACGACTGTGCTTGCGGGCATGCTATCGGACAAGCTTTTGAGCAAGGCGGGTGCATAGATGGCCTCGCCAGGGTGGTCGTAGCGCCACGCGTGCGAGGTCTGCCATTCGGTAATTTGTTCCCGCCATGCCGGTGACGTGTCAGGGCATGCGAGTGCAGGGAGTACTTGATTGAGTGGGGCGCAAACCGGTGCTTGCGCGCGGCGCAGTTTGTTGATTTCGGCCGCATCAATATCAAGGTGCACCACGTTGGCATGAGGGGCGAAGGTATCGAGCTTGCCGGTCACCCGGTCATCGAAACGTGCGCCAACCACAATCAGTAAGTCGGACGCCTGCACCGCGAGGTTCGCCGCTTTGGTGCCATGCATACCGAGCATCCCAAGGTAATGCGGATAGTTTGATTCAACCGTGCCCAAGCCTTTTAGTGTGCTGACCACTGGGAGCTGACTGCGTGCCAAGTAATCGCGTAACGCCTCGGTGGCTTTACCCAATACCACACCGCCACCGAGGTAAACCATAGGGCGCTCACTGGTACGAATAAGCGCATTGGCCTTTTCGAGTGCTTGGCTATCGACAGGGGCAGTATGTGAAACATGAACCTGAGCCTCAGTGTTTGGGATCAGTGCTTGTTGCACATCTTTAGCGATATCCACCAATACCGGGCCAGGACGGCCTGATTGTGCTATTTCGAATGCCTGCGCTAAAGTCGTCGTAAGCTCGGCCGGATCGGTGACCAGAAAACTGTGTTTGGTGCAGGCGAGAGATAAGCCGAGGACATCAATCTCTTGGAACGCATCCGTCCCTATTAGTGGGCTGGCGACCTGGCCGGTGATCGCGACTACGGGCACCGAGTCCATCATCGCATCGGCAAGTCCGGTGACTAAGTTAGTGGCGCCCGGTCCCGATGTCGCCAGGCAGACGCCAGGACGGCCACTGGCGCGGGCATACCCGATGGCGGCCATCGCTGCCCCTTGTTCGTGGCGACATAAAATATGTTCAACCCCACCATCATAGAGGGCATCATACACAGGCATGATGGCGCCGCCTGGATACCCAAATACGGTTTCAACGCCTTGCTTACGTAAGGCTTCCACAACCCATTGTGCACCTGTCATCCTTGTCCCTCCCCGTATGAACGGGGAGGGCAGGCGGGCGAATGATCTGTCTCTGCGCTCTCCATCATTGTTGCTTCCGTTGTCGCGTGGCGTCGCCACATGAATGAAAAAAGCCCCCGAACCTGTTGGTTGCGGGGGCTTGGTTGCGATGTTGCTGCTGTATTTCGCGTACCTAAACCCCTCGCGGAATAATGACCACGATGAGGCGAATAATTAGGACGATAGCGAAGTTAAGCATTTGTCTGTCTTTTCTTGTCGTTAGCCCATTTTATGGGCTTTTTGTTAATTGTGTTTTTGTTTACGCCTGCTTGTTACAGGTCAGTCACGAACCCGATCTGTCGCCGAGTCTCGTGTTTAATTGTTGTGCATTTGTAGTGGTATCACAGACCTCACTCGCATGACAAGAAAAAAATACTCTTAATCATAAATTGGCTCTGCACTATAAGAGTCGGGTTTCATAGTGGTTAACAAGGGTAACGCGGAGAGAAAATGGCATTAGCGATAGTGCACAGTCGAGCCTGTGTGGGCGTGCAAGCACCGAATGTGACTGTAGAAGTACACATATCTAACGGTTTACCTGGGTTTGCGCTGGTGGGGCTGCCTGAAACCACGGTGAAAGAAGCGCGGGACAGGGTGAGAAGTGCAATTGTGACGTCGAACTTTGAGTTCCCATCACGCCGGATCACCGTTAACCTTGCACCGGCTGACTTACCCAAAGAAGGTGGACGGTTTGATTTGCCGATAGCGCTCGGGATCTTGGTTGCATCTGGGCAGCTGCCGGAAAAGCGGCTCAACGAATTCGAGTTTTTGGGGGAGTTGGCTTTGTCCGGACAGCTACGGCCGGTTAAAGGGGCCTTGCCCGCCGCGCTTGCCTGTCAAAAAGCGCAGCGCGCACTGGTGGTGCCAGATGATAACGCCAGCCAGGTGGCATTGGTGGATAATGAGCGCCATGTGTCAGCGCCTGATCTGATTGCGGTGGCGCAGCACCTCATTGGTCAACAAAATCTCGGTTTGAATGCGACACAGGTAGAAGCCCCCGAACCTCCCTCAACACGGTGTTTGCGTGACATTATTGGCCAACAACAAGGAAAACGCGCGCTAGAGATCGCCGCCAGTGGTTCACATAATCTGCTTTTTGTTGGCCCGCCCGGAACCGGAAAAACCATGCTAGCCTCGCGGTTGTGTGATTTGCTCCCGCCTATGAATGATGAAGAGGCATTAGCGTCAGCCGCGGTCACGTCGTTGACCCAGCAACCTTTGCATGAAGGAAACTGGCGTCGGCGCCCGTTTCGTAGTCCACACCACTCAAGCTCGATGGCGGCATTGGTTGGGGGTGGCACCGTTCCGCGCCCGGGAGAGATCTCTTTGTCTCACCATGGGGTGCTGTTTCTCGATGAGATGCCAGAGTTCGAGCGCCGGGTGCTTGATGCCCTGCGTGAGCCGCTAGAGTCGGGGGAGATTATTATCTCCCGCGCCAATGGCAAAACCCGCTTTCCCGCACGCTTTCAGCTGATAGGCGCATTAAACCCCAGCCCCACAGGCCATCATGAAGGAGAGCTCGCGCGCTCAAACCCACAGCAAATCTTGCGCTATCTAGCCCGTTTGTCTGGGCCATTATTGGACAGGTTTGATATGTCGATTGATATTCCGGCACTGCCAAGAGGGAGCCTCTCCAGTGGTGGTGAGCGCGGTGAGTCAACGGTCGTGGTAAAAGCCCGAGTTGAAGCGGCGCGAGCCAGGATGTTGGCGCGTCAAGGTAAGGTTAATGCGTTGCTGAGCAATCGAGAAATGGAACAACATTGCCAACTGGCTCAAACCGATGCCGCTTTTTTAGAACAAGCCCTGCATCGTTTGGGACTGTCTGTGCGGGCATACCATAGGATCATTAAAGTGGCGAGAACCATTGCCGATTTGGCCGATGTTGACACCATCCAGCGTCCTCACCTTGCTGAGGCGCTGGGGTATCGGGCGATGGATGGCTTATTACGCCACCTCAACGCCCAAGTCAGCTAATTACTTTTGGGTAAGCAAGAAGTTGATCAACTGAAAGTATTCTTCGGGGGTTTCCACGGTTTTCGGTGTGACATGATACTTGCCGTTCACGACCACGGCAGGCACGCCGCGCAGGCCCGCTTTTTCGAACGATTGGTCAAAGCGCTTCGCCATTGAGTTGGCCGCAAAGCTGTTGTAAGCACCATCAAACTCTTGGCCATCAATGCCGTTATCAACGAACAGTTGGCGCACCTCGGCCAATGATTTGGGTGGGTTTTGCGCCACGTGAATGCGATCGAACATCACTGGAATAATGGTGTCTTGTGCATTCAGTACCACGGCGGTTGCGTATGCACGGGTTAGGACACTGCCCATATCCCCGCCCATAAAGGAGACGTGATTTTTCACCACTTTGGCGTTGTCAGGCACCTGCTGTTTGAGCTGTTGAACCAGTGGCTCAAATTGATAGCAGTGAGGACAGTAGAAGGAGAAAAACTCAGTGACTGTGGGCGTATCCGTCGCTGGCGTGTCCAGCACTTGGTAGTCTTCCCCTGCCTTAAAGCGTCCCGGCTTAGCGTCAGCCACTTCCATAGGCGCGGTGGATTCAGACTGCGTTTGGGTAGACTCTGCCGTTTGCGTGGTTTGTGATGACGTTTGTGTCACGCTCTCAGGCTCAGAGCAGGCGGTTAAGCCGAGTATGAGTAGCACAGGAAACAGTTTCTTTAACATGATTGAATGACTCTCCGTTATCGATTGAGCGCTTACGGGTACAGCGTAAGCGGTGGCGCTTCTAAGGTGGCAAGTTGTTCTTTAAATGCAAGTACCTGACCTTCCCAGTATTTTGCATCAGCAAACCAAGGGAATGCACGTGGAAATGCCGGGTCTTGCCAGCGTTTTGCTAGCCACGCCATATAGTGCACCATTCTCAGACCACGCAACGGCTCGATCAGTTGCAATTGATCGGCGGGAAATTCACGAAATTCGCGATAACCTTCTGCCAAGGTATCGAGTTGGGCGAGCTGATCGGCACGACTGCCGTTTAAAAACAGCCACAAGTCTTGAATCGCAGGGCCGTTACGCGTGTCGTCAAAATCCACAAACAGTGGACCGTCGCGCCACAGAATGTTGCTGGGGTGGCAGTCGCCGTGCAAGCGGATCGCCGGCCAATTTGTATGCCAGCGAGCGGCAATGGCGTCAATTAAGCGGTCAAGATCAGAGAAAAAGGTTGCCTGAATGCCTTCTGGGATCAGATTTGCCTCATTTAACACCTGACGAGGTTGATAAAGATGACTGTCGAGATCAAACTTTGCCCGTTGTTGGAAGGGGGTCGCCGCGCCCACTTGGTGTAGGCGGCCGAGGTAACGGCCGACCGCCTCAAGTTGATCCCAATTATCCACTTCAAAACCCCGGCCGCCGACACTGGGAAATAACGCAAAGCGAAACCCCTCGGCGGTAAAAAGGCTTGTACCGTCGCGGTAGATTGGGGCTACCACGGGAATATCGGCCTGGGCGAGCTCATGACAGAATGCGTGCTCTTCGATAATTTGCGCGTTAGACCATCGCCCAGGACGGTAAAACTTCACCACATAGCGCTGGCCATCATCAGCGACAAATTGGGCAACACGGTTTTCATAGCTGTTCAGCGCAAGCAAGCCTGATTGAGGATAGATCCCCACCGACTCAATCGCATTTAACTGAACATCTGGCGTTAGTGTATGAAAGTCAAAGCCATGGTCAGTCATGAGCATTCCGTTTGTGTGGCAAAACGCCATGGTAACAAATAAAAAGGGCGCTGCCTGCGCCCTTTCATTGTGGATTAAAATGACGATTAGAGATCCGTGATAAACCGACTCTCTGCCGTGACCACTTTTTGCTCCTCACCCGACTCACGTTCCATCACAAAAGTGATATCAGCGATACGCTGTTCCATCTCATAGGTATCAACGGCGAGGCTGATGGGTAATGAGAACACTTCCCCTGCTTGGACATTGACCGTTTGCGGGCCATGCCATTCCACATCGTTCAGCCCATTCACCGACAGTTGGTACGTCTCATCCGATTGGGTTTTATTGAGGATTTTTAAGGTATAAGTGTTTTCCACCAACCCTTGGTTATTGATGCGATAAAGCTGGTTTCGGTCTCGAATCACATCCAGCTCCATGGGCATCACTGACATCGCTAAGTAGATGAACATCGCGGTGACGATGGTCATGACGACCCCGTAGCCAAGGAGCTTAGGTCGCATCACGGCGGTTTTCTTGCCTTCTAGTTTGTGCTCGGTGGTGTAGCTAATCAGTCCACGCTCATAGCCCATCCTATCCATGGTTTCATCGCAAGCATCGATACAGGCACCACAGTTGATACATTCGTATTGCAAGCCGTCACGGATATCGATGCCTGTTGGGCAGACCTGCACACACAAATTACAGTCAATGCAGTCACCGAGTCCCAACTCTTTCGGATCTTTTTTGCGAGGACGAGGGCCGCGTTTTTCGCCGCGCTTAGCATCATATCCGACAATAAAGGTGTCTTTGTCGAACATCGCCGACTGGAAGCGTGCGTAAGGGCACATATGAATACACATAATCGAGCGCATCCAGCCTGCATTGCCATAAGTACAAGCGGCAAAGAAGATCACCCAAAAACCGACCCAGAAGCTGGTATCAAAGGTGACTAAATCGATAGCTAACTCGCGCATTGGCACAAAGTAGCCAACGAAGGTCATCCCGGTAATCAAGGAGATCGCCCACCATGCCGCGTGTTTAGCGGTTTTGCGCGCGGCTAGCTCAGGCGTCAGTTTTAACGAGTCTTGCTTGCGGCGCTTGTTGGCGGCGCCTTCGAGTTTTTCTTCAAACCAAATAAATAAGAAGGTCCACACGGTTTGCGGGCATAAATACCCACACCACACGCGGCCAAGAAAGGTGGTGATAAAGAAAAGGCCAAATGCCGCGAGCATCAATAGTGCAGCCAGCAAGGTAAGGTCTTGTGGCCAGAGTGTGGTGCCAAAAAAGGTAAATTTCTGATTACCGATGTCGAGTAAGATGGCTTGGCGTCCTTGGTATGGGAGCCATGGAATGGCGAGGAACACCAGCATGAAAAACCAGCCCATATAGCGTCGCATACGCTGGTAATAGCCTTTTACCGCACGCACATAAATACGATTGCTTGGGTTGAAACGGTCGTCAGCCCCTTTGTGAGTTTTGGGGTTGTACTCTTTTGCAGTCACGTCTTTGACGTTGATTTTTTTATCGCTCATGACATTGGCTTTCCTTGGGGTACGGGTCCATGGTGCGTTGCCAGGCCCTGATTATCATTGTTGCCTGTGATTGTAGCGCAGCGAACTCCTTGAATACGCTACCAGAGTCATAGTTTGCAACATAGCCACAAACTCAATGAAATCTAGCTATAACAGACGATTAGCCAGACTGCTTTCACGACGATTGCTGAGGCGGGATCCCGCGTGCGCGCAAAATCGCGGCTTTAAAATCGTCTTCACAATCTTTGGCTAGCCCAGGAATGGGGGCATCAGTATCTTCTAGTCGCATCTTAAGCTGATAGATCAAGGTATCGTCTGACAGTGTGGTGATATCCTGACCATGACCGGCTTCATCAGCGATCTGGATGAGCATTTGCATCAGAGAACAGTCAGGGGTTTTTTGCCAAGATTGATTGAGTAGGTCGAGCAGCTCATTGATACGGTGGCATTGCATATGGGCGTCCTCAGTGTGGCACGTAAAAAATGCCATTGTGCCCGACCACACTGAGATGAAACTTAGCCAGGATCAATTTCCGCTCAGGTGGTGATTAATTAATCGGCATCACGCGATTACGGCCTAGGTTTTTAGCTTGATACAGGTGCTGATCGGCACGGTAAATCAGATCTGCGCCGCTCTCACCTTTATATTCGTCATACTCGGCGACGCCTATCGATACAGTAATGCTGTCTAGAGTGCGGCCACGACGCCGGTCTTTGATCACCATGCGGTCAATCGCCGCCCGCAATGTTTCAGCGGTGCGCTTGGCCGTGCTGAGGCGTTTTTGCGGCACCAGCAAGGCAAATTCTTCGCCCCCGTAGCGAAAGGCTTGTACGCCATCGCGACAGTAGTCGAGGATCCGTTTAGAAACTTGCTTTAAGGCAATGTCACCGAGCACATGGCCGTAGGTATCATTGAGGTGTTTGAAGTGGTCGAGATCGATGAGTACCAAGCAGAACGGCCAGGTTTGTGGGCTATCAATGTAGGCGGCGAGTTCGCGCTCGAAGGCAGCCCGGTTAAGCAAACCGGTTAGGCCATCATGAGTGGCTTGTTCGGTCATCTCAGCCAAATTTTGCTTTAATTGCGCAATCTCTTGCTGCGCGTCATTCAGCTGGTGTTTAAAGTAGCGGGTCGACTGAGTAAGCGCTTGCGAATCTTTGACCACGTTGCGAACCACGGCAATGGTCTCATCAATGGATAACCCTTCATTTTCGACCCGTGACAGCTGTTCAAAGGTGTTATCGAGAACCGAATGGAAAGCGTCAGTATCCTGGATAGTATCTGACATTGAGTGGCTCATCTCGGTCATCATCGATTCTAAGCTTTGCTTTAACGCATTGATGTCTCGGCTATGCTTATCGGCCATGTGTTTTTGGTAAAGCATGTCGCTTTGCAGCGGACTACAGGTACCGTGCTCATCGACGGTGGCATCGACATCCGCATTGAGTTTGGCGTCGGTATTGGCGACATAGGTGTACCACAGGGCATAGTTGGTGGGCGTGGTGGGCACCTTGTATTTCATCATCAAAGGCACAGCTTTTTTGAGGAAGCTGGTAGATTGCTGAAACTTATCGTCCGACATGGCGTTCCTTTGTGTGTCATCGATACCGAGAGAACTTTTATTAGTGTATACCCAAAGTGATTGGAACGGCAGTAGACAGCGAAAAAGCGTGAGCCTGCAGGCAACAACGCCTGCAGGCGAGGATCATAGGAAGAAGGGACTGGGCTGGAACAGGCGTTCAACGTCAGGAATATATTTTTTGTTCACCAAGAACAAGACCACATGGTCATCTTGCTGGATCACGGTTTTATCGTGCGCAATTAACACTTCATCGCCGCGCACCACGGCACCGATGGTGGTACCGGGGGGCAGTTTTATCTCGCCGATGGCGCGCCCGACCACTTTGGATGTCGACGCATCCCCATGGGCGATGGCTTCAATCGCCTCAGCGGCGCCGCGTCGTAGTGACGAGACATTAACAATGTCTGCGCGGCGCACATGGGTGAGTAGCGCAGATATCGTCGCCTGTTGAGGGGAGATGGCAATATCAATCACCCCGCCTTGCACTAAGTCCACATAGGCGCCGCGCTGGATAAGCACCATGACTTTTTTCGCGCCAAGGCGTTTCGCCAACATGGCCGACATAATATTGGCTTCGTCTTCGTTGGTGACCGCGATAAACACATCAATCTGATCAATGTGCTCTTCACTGAGCAGTTCTTGATCAGAGGCATCGCCACAAAACACCGTGGTTTCTTCAAGTAACTCAGAAAGGTGTTCCGCACGGGAGGGGTTACGCTCAATCAACTTCACGCTGTATTGACGCTCCAACGCCATCGCGAGGCCGGCACCAATGTTGCCACCACCAACAATCATGATGCGTTTGTAGGGCTTTTCAAGGCGCTGTAATTCACTCATCACCGAGCGAATATGGTTACTCGCGGCGACGAAAAAGACTTCATCATCGGCTTCGATGATGGTGGTACCTTGTGGACGAATGGGCCGGTCACGACGGAAAATAGCGGCGACACGGGTATCGACATGCGGCATATGCTCACGCAAGGCGGACAAGGCTTTACCGACCAAAGGACCGCCGTAATACGCCTTAACCGCAACCAGACCGACCTTTTTATCGGCAAAGCTGACCACCTGTAAGGCGCCTGGGTATTCAATTAGACGACGAATATAACGAGTGACCAGCTCTTCAGGGGCGATAAGATGGTCAACCGGACAGGCGTCGCTGTTAAACAGTTGCTCTTTCACCGCCAAGTATTCAGGGCTGCGGATCCGAGCGACGCGGTTTGGTGTATTAAAACGTGTATACGCGACCTGACAGGCGATCATATTGGTTTCGTCTGAGTTGGTCACCGCGACCAGCATATCTGCATCTTGAGCGCCGGCTTCTTGCAGCGTGGTTGGGTGACTGGCAAACCCCTGTACCACGCGTAAGTCATACTTATCTTGTAGCTCACGCAGTCGTTCGGGGGCGCGGTCAACAATGGTGATATCATTGTTTTCCCCTACCAGGTTTTCTGCTAGGGTGCCGCCGACTTGTCCTGCACCCAAGATGATGATTTTCATGCTACTGTCACTCCCTGCCTAGTCGCACAAAGGCTTCTCTAGGCATGCATAATAGAAACCGTCCATGTCGTCTTCGCCTGGCAAAATCTGGCGACCAGGCTGCGCTTGCGAGCCGGTGCGCAGTATCGCGGAAGGTTCACGGGCTAAAAAGGCACGGATTTGCTCGCGGTTCTCATCCGGTAACACTGAGCAGGTGGCGTAAACCAGCGTACCGCCTGGCGCCAATTGCTGCCACATTGTGTCTAAAATCTCTGCCTGTAACGTGACCAGAGCGTGAATGTCACTATCACGGCGTAGCCACTTAATGTCGGGATGACGCCGGATCACGCCTGTGGCTGAACAAGGGGCATCCAATAATATACGATCAAACGCGGGCCCTTGATGCCAAGCGCTCGGCTCACGGGCATCCGCGTGTTTCACATCAGCATTCAGCCCTAACCGTGACAGGTTCTCTTTGATCCGGGATAAGCGGTTTTCATCGGCATCAATGGCCGTCACGATGGCACCAGGCTGGTGCTCAAGGATATGACACGTTTTCCCTCCTGGCGCGGCACAGCAGTCGAGAATATGTTCTGCAGACGCGGGTTGGAGGTAATCGACAGCCAGCTGCGCGGCGGCATCTTGTACCGACACCCAGCCCTGGTCAAAGCCGGGGAGGCGAGACACATCACACGGCGCGTCGAGTTTCAGAGCGTCCATGGCATCTGGATGGACACTGGCACCAATACCGGCCTGTTGCAGCTGCGTTTGATAACTGTCTCGAGAATGGTGCTGGCGGTTGACGCGCAGCCACATCGGCGCCTTTTGATGATTTGCCGCCACAATGTCTTGCCAATTTGATGGATAGGCGGCCTGAAGGCGTTTGAGCAACCAGCCGGGATGGCAGTAATGACCAGCATCATTCGCTTGGCTGGCTTGGTCTAGCGCATCTTGATCGCGTTGATAATTGCGCAAAATGGCGTTAATCAATCCACGTAATTGTGGGCGCTTCAATGGCTTGGTGGCATTCACGGTTTCAGCCACGGCGGCATGGGCCGGGATGCGCATATAGCCTAATTGATACAACCCGACCAGAATGAGGTGATGAAAGACTCGTTGTTTGCCTTTCAGTGGCTTATCCATCAGGGCTTGCACGATATGCTCTAATCGCGGTAACCAGCGCAAGGTGCCATAGCAAATCTCTTGCAACAAAGCAGCATCACGCGGGGCGACCTTCTGTTGAGCGAGGGGGAGCTGCTGGGACAATGACTGGCCCTGATCAACTACTTGATACAGAACGCGGGCGGCCGCGGCTCTTACATTCATATGTTTACCTATTCAAAGGCCAAATTGGCATCAGACGATAGTGTGGGTCAGATTAAAAAAGGCCAGCGTACTGGCCTTCTTCTCACGTATCGGTGGCACGCTACAGTTGGGTGCCTGTTTCAAACCATTCACGACGTGCATTCAGTAGTTCATGCGCTTGCATGGCTTTTTTGCCCGGGGGTTGTAGTTGGGTCAGCTGGATCACGCCTTTTCCGGTCGCGACCTGAATGCCATGTTTGTCAGTGTTGATCACTGTGCCTGGCGCCGCGTCCACGTCGATATCTAGTGCGTTAGCGCCCCACACCTTGATGTTTTGCTCACCTAAGGTGAAGTAGCTGACCGGGCGCGGGTTAAATGCCCGTACACAACGTTCGATAAACGCGGCGTCTTGATGCCAATCGATCTGCGCTTCTTGCTTACTGAGCTTTTCGGCATAGTTGGCTTTGGCATCGTTTTGTGGCTCCGCAAGAATAATGCCGTTAGCCATGTCATTAAGACAATCAATCAATGCCTGCGGACCCAGCTCCGCAAGGCGCAAATATAGGCTACCACTGGTTTCTTTCTCATCAATGGGCAAGGTCGCAATTTTAAGCATATCGCCTGTGTCGAGCCCTTCATCCATCTGCATGATGGTGACTCCCGTCTCATTGTCACCAGCCCATACTGCTCGTTCGATAGGAGCGGCGCCACGCCAACGTGGCAGAATGGAGCCATGCACATTAATACACCCTAACTTGGGGGTGTCCAATACGGGCTTGGGCAGAATCAGCCCGTAAGCGACCACGACCATCACGTCGGCGTTCAAGGCAGCCAGCTCCGCTTGTGCTTGTTCATCACGCAACGTGCGAGGCTGGTACACGGGTAAGTCGTGCTCAAGCGCAAGCTGTTTAACGGGGCTTGCCGTGAGCTTCTTGCCTCGGCCAGCGGGTTTATCTTCACGGCTATAAACCGCAATCACCTCATGCTCACTATCGAGCAGGGCTTGTAAATGGCGCGCGGCAAAATCCGGCGTGCCCGCAAATACTATACGCAGCGGTGTGCTCAAAGTGACCTCAGCTTGCTTTCTGGTTAGCGCGTTTGATTTTTTCCATCTTTTGCTTGATGCGCTGACGTTTCAGCGGCGATAGGTAGTCCACAAACAGCTTACCTTCTAAATGGTCAAGCTCATGCTGAATACAAATCGCTAGCAGGTCGTCGGCATCAAACTGGATAGCGTTGCCGTCGCGATCCAGCGCTTTTACGGTCACTTCTGCCGCACGGGGAACCAATGCGCGTGCACTGGGCACAGATAAGCATCCTTCTTCAATGCCATCTTCACCGCGCTTTTCGATGATTTCTGGATTGATAAGCACCATGGGCTGATCGCGGGTTTCGGAGACATCAATCACCACCATGCGTTGGTGAAAATCAACCTGAGTGGCCGCGAGACCAATACCATCTTGGGCGTACATGGTTTCAATCATGTCATCAGCCATTTTCTGGATCTCAGGTGTGACAGCGTCCACCGGCTTGGCCACGGTGCGAAGGCGCTCATCTGGGAATGTTAATACGTTCAGTAAAGCCATAACGTCTCATAAAAATTGAACTGTGCCGAAAGCGGCACGGGGTAATTGGGTTAATTCTAGACATTTTGCCAGCCAATTGACAGCATCAGCATCATTCGTCGGGTGAGGAAGACATTGATGACAAGAAAGCTATTCAATCTCGCCGCCGCTGGGCTATTGGCTATCGCGCTACCAGTGCTGGCAGCCGGCCCTGCCGAGAGTCAGCGATACGTGGTTGAGCGGGGGGATACCCTGTGGGATATCGCCGCCACCTTTTTCGATAATCCTTGGCAATGGCGTGACGTATGGTACGCAAATCCGGCTATAAAGGATCCCAATCTTATTTATCCTGGCGATGTGCTCACCCTCACATGGCAAGCGGGGAAACCGGCCGTCAGCTACAAGCCTAGGCGCGCGATTGCAGCAAAGGGAGATGCACCCAAGACGTCAGCGCTTAGCAGTGTCGATCCTATGCTGCTGCCCTATTTACAACAGGATATGCTGGTCGAAAAGGCGCGTTTGGTGGCGCTGCCTCGTGTTCTTGGCTCTACAGATGGGCGTCAATATCTGTCAGTGCACGATACCCTGTATGTGGATGCGTCGTTGGGTGCCAAAAATTGGCAGGTTTTTCGGGTTGAGAAAACCTTTTTACGCCCTGCGACGTCAGAGGCTAGCGCCGAACCGATCGCTATGGTGAGCTTAAAACATGTGGCTGACGGACGTATCCGTGCGCGAAGTGAAGGGCGCAGTGTGATGACACTGACACGCGTGGTGCAGGAAGTACGGCCCAATGATGTCTTGTTACCTTTGCCCGAGAACACGCATGCGCGCTTTTGGCCCCAAGCGGCTCAAACCGACGCGAGGTTATTAGGGCATCTTTATGGCAGTGAGTATGTCGCGAATGGTCAGCTGGTGGTGCTCGATAAAGGTGCCAATGATGGCGTGACGACCGGACAAATGTTTACTGTCACTGAAGCTGGTGCCAACGTATTAAATGGCCCTGGTGAGTATCGCTATCAAAACGCGAACGAAAGCACGACACAATCCATCACACCCATGCCTGATGTGACGGTGGGACAAACCATGGTCGTTCGGGCTTACCCTTGGGTTAGCTTGGCGGTGATCACCCAAGCGCGTCAGCCGATCAAAGCCGGCATGCATGCGGTACCGCCATCTTCTCAACCGGCCTATGCACGATAAATCGCTGCGAGGATGGTTGACGCTGACTCAAGTGCCGCGGTTGCGCGTCCCGCAGCGGCGCGCGCTGTTAGCTAAAATGCCCATCGACGCATTGTGTGACCAAACCCATCATGAGCTTGCCGCGGTTGGCTTAACCGCTGAGCAATGTCAGGCCATCATGCACCCCAATCATGCCATGATTGAGCGTAGCCTTGAGTGGGCGAGGCAAGAGAATTGCCACCTGATTGGCTTTGACCATCCAGCTTATCCTGCACTACTCCGAGAAATCGCACGGCCGCCTTTGGTCTTGTATGTGCAAGGCGATCTGACTTGCTTGGCGATGCCTCAATTGGCGATGGTGGGCAGTCGACACGCGACACCGCAAGGGCTAGAAACGGCGTTTCAATTTGCCAAACAACTGGTTGAGCATGGCGTTGCGATCACCAGTGGGCTTGCGCTAGGTATCGATGGCCGGGCACACAAAGGCGCACTCGAGGGTGGCGGAAAAACCTTGGCGGTGCTGGGAAGCGGACTGGCCAATGTGTATCCCGCCCGGCATCGCGCATTGGCCAAGCGGATTGAAGCGCAGGGGGCGCTTGTTTCAGAGTTTTGGCCGGACGCCCCGCCAAGAGCCGAACACTTTCCGCGCCGCAACCGGTTGATCAGTGGGTTGTCGGCAGGCGTATTAGTGGTAGAGGCCGCACCGCAAAGTGGGTCACTGATCACGGCACGTTATGCGCTAGAGCAAAACCGGAGTGTGTTTGCGATTCCCGGTCCCATAGACCAAGTCCAATCGCGAGGTTGCCACCAATTGATAAAACAAGGCGCCGTGTTAGTCGATTGTGTTGATGATATTATAAGTGATGTGGATAGCTTGGTTCAGTTTGCTGTGAGTCAGCAAAACGAATTATTTAGTGATGCACCCAAGTTAGATACGCACGAAGGATTGCCATTTTCTGCGCTGTTGGCTAACGTAGGGGCTAACGCGACGTGTGTCGACGTACTGGCTGAGCGCTGCAACCAACCGGTTCACGAAATCATGATGCAGTTGTTAGACTTAGAACTCCAGGGGCTTGTAGCAGCAGTACCCGGTGGCTATGTCAGAACGAGGAGGGGCTAGCCATGATGGACATTCTTATGTACCTGTTCGAAACCTACATCCACAGCGATGTGGAAGTGATGATCGATCAGGACGAGTTAGCAGATGAATTGTCCCGCGCGGGTTTTCATCAAGACGATATATATAAAGCCCTGAACTGGCTTGAAAAGCTGGCACAGTTGCAAAATGCGGATAAACAGCCTTACCTATCAGGCAGTGCCCAAAGCTCGATCCGAATCTATACCGAGCAAGAAACGCGCTTTATCGACCAAGAAAGCCGAGGCTTCCTTTTATTCTTAGAGCAGGCTGGGGTGCTTTCACCGGAAACGCGTGAAATGGTCATCGATCGGGTGATGGAGCTCGAGACCCAAGAATTTGGTCTTGATGATCTAAAATGGGTTATTTTGATGGTGCTGTTTAACGTGCCCGGTAACGAACGTGCGTATACACAGATGGAAGAAATGCTGTACGACGCACAAGAGGGATACGTGCACTAACGCTTATCAATGACAGTAAAAGGTGTGAATGAGTAAAGATAACACCCCGAATACCCATGAGCGCTGCCCGGAATGTGGCAGCGCTCTTGCGTTTAAATCGGGCAAACGAGGCCCGTTTCTGGCCTGTACCGCCTATCCAGACTGCCACTATACCAAAGCGTTACATCATGGTGATGGCCATGTAGTAAAAGCGCTTGGCGTGGCTTGCCCGGCGTGTCATCAGGGAGAATTGGTGTTACGCCAAGGTCGATTCGGTATGTTTATTGGCTGTGATCAGTTCCCGCAATGTACGCATATCGAAAAACCGGATGAACCGGATCATACTACCCTCACTTGCCCTGCCTGCCACAAAGGTGAGCTGGTGGAGCGCACCTCGCGTTACGGCAAGCGCTTTTTTGCCTGTGACCAATACCCTAAGTGTCATTTTGCGGTAAACGCACAACCGATAGCCGGCACCTGCGAGCAATGTGGCTTTGCGCTGCTGGTGGAGCGTAAGAAAGGCGGCAAGACGGTGCACCAATGTGCCGATAAGTCCTGCAGCGCGATTCAAGGTGAATCGGCTGCAGAATCGGAGAGCGAAGGCTAATCGGTTTGCGCGGCGAGAGCCAAGGCAGCCGATTTTAAACCGTGAAAAGCATCGTCGGGGAGGTAGCTGGCGAGGCTGGCTAACTTGGTGGCAAGCGCCGCGTTCGATGTGGCCGTGACATTAATATGACCCACTTTACGCCCCGGACGAGGCGTTTTGTTGTACCAATGCACATGGGCATCACGATAGGTCGCAAGCGGGACACTGCCTTGGCCTAAGATATTAATCATCGCCGTTGGCTGGATTAAATCGGTTGGGCCGAGGGGTAAGCCGCTGACCGCGCGCAGGTGGTTTTCAAATTGGCAACACGCGCTACCTTGCTGTGTCCAGTGACCGGAGTTGTGCACCCGAGGCGCTATCTCGTTAACTAGCAAGCTGCCGTCCACATCAAAGAATTCCACCGCGAGTACCCCCACATAGTTAAGCGCGCTGGCAATCTTTTCCAACATGTCCGCCGCCTGTGTTTGCAAGGCATGTTCATCCGGGCGCACCACAGACAAGGTTAGTATCCCATCATGGTGGTGGTTTTGGGTCAGGCTATAGCTGGCAAATTCACCATTCGCGCCACGCACACCAATCAGTGACACTTCTCGGTCAAAAGGGATCATGGTTTCGGCAATGATGGCTTGGCCATCGCGTTGCTCTGGCGCGCTAAGAAAGGCGTCGAGCTCGGCCCATAATGCGTGAAGATCATCGCCGTCACGATAGCGCCACTGTCCTTTGCCGTCATAACCATCCAAGGTGCTTTTGAGGACCAAGGGTGCTCCCAGTGCGTCGACCGCCTTTTCTAAATCAGCCTGTGTATACACCACTCGGTATGGCGCATTGGCGACGCCTGCTTGCATCAGCAGGGCTTTTTCAATTTGGCGGTCGCCACCGGTTAGAATCGCCTGAGCACTGGGGCGTAACTTCCCGCTTTGCTCGCATTGGTGCAAGATATCAGCGGGGATATGCTCAAATTCCGCGGTAATAATATCTGCGCCGGCGATGGCCGTATTGAGGCCGTGCCCCAGTGGTTGCAGCGTCAGTGGGTGAACAATGTCGCCACTACGCACATCATAGGCGCTGACGATAAGGTTGAGCGGCGCGCCGGCCAAGGCCATCATCCGGGCCAGTTGTCCCGCGCCTAACACCAGAATATTCATGGCCTTACCCTTGTGGGTTGGGTTGAGCGAGAACGGCTTCAGTTTGCGCTTGGCGAAACGCATCCACTTTTGCCATCAAATCAGGGTCGGCCGTTGCGAGAATTTGTGCGGCAAGGAGGCCTGCATTCGCGGCGCCTGCGTCTCCAATGGCGAGTGTGCCCACTGCCACGCCTTTGGGCATTTGAGCAATAGAAAGCAATGAGTCCATGCCCTTTAACGCTTTTGACTGGACCGGCACGCCGAGCACCGGCAGGCTGGTGTGTGCGGCGGTCATCCCAGGCAAATGGGCGGCCCCCCCAGCGCCGGCAATAATCACTTTAATCCCGCGCTCGGCCGCTTGTTGGGCGTAGTCGGCAAGTAACTGTGGTGTGCGATGGGCGGAGACAATACGGGTTTCGTAAGGGATGGCAAAATGATCCAACATAGCCGCTGCATGTGTCATGGTAGGCCAATCGGATTGCGAGCCCATGATGATACCGACAGTCATAATACGTCCTTCTTGATGACAAGCGTGAATAAGATAAGCTGAGCGTGGCGCGAATTATACCCAGATTTCACCGCAAGGAAAACGTTTGCGTCGGCGGTGGGGGATGAAATTCCGTCAAGATCCCACTGCGTGGATCAGGTAAAGTACGCATATAGTCTCAGTAACAAAGGATGTGAGCGTGGCACACGGTCAATCGACAATTGATAAGCAAGCCGTGAAGGCTTTTTTCCTCCAGCTTCAAGATGATATTTGCCAACAGCTTGCGCAAGAAGATGGTCAAGCGCATTTTATTGAAGATGCGTGGGAGCGTGAGAAAGGGGGCGGTGGCCGCAGTCGCGTCCTGCGTCAGGGCCAAGTGTTTGAGCAAGCGGGAGTGAACTTCTCGCACGTATTTGGCGATCAAATGCCTGCCTCGGCGACCGCGCACCGTCCAGAGCTTGCCGGGCGCTGTTTTGAGGCCATGGGGGTGTCGTTAGTGATCCATCCTAATAACCCGTACGTGCCGACCTCGCACGCAAACGTGCGGTTTTTCATTGCCGAAAAAGAAGGTACAGATCCTGTATGGTGGTTTGGCGGAGGCTTTGACCTCACACCTTTCTATCCGTTCGAGGAAGACTGCCAGCATTGGCATCAGACCGCCAAAGCCTTATGCGCGCCTTTTGGTGATAGCGTGTACGCTGATCACAAGGCGTGGTGCGATCGCTATTTTTATCTGCCCCATCGCGATGAAACCCGTGGCGTCGGTGGGCTTTTCTTTGATGATTTGAACCAATGGCCATTCGAACAGTGCTTTGCCTATACCCAAGCGGTTGGAAAAGGCTTTATCGATGCCTACCTGCCGATAGTACAGCGCCGCAAAGCCACGCCTTATGGTGAGCGAGAACGCGATTTTCAGCTTTATCGCCGCGGACGCTATGTCGAGTTTAACTTGGTGTATGACAGAGGAACGCTATTTGGCTTACAAAGTGGTGGGCGTACCGAATCTATCCTGATGTCGATGCCGCCGATGGCACGTTGGGAATATAATTGGTCACCTGATGAAGATGCACCGGAAGCGAGACTTTATCGCGACTACCTTAAACCGAGGGAGTGGTAACAGATGACCGATCGTTATTGTGTGGTCGGCCACCCGATTGGCCACAGTAAGTCGCCGCAGATCCACGCCGCATTTGCGACGCAAACCCAACAATACATCGACTATCAAGCCATTGAGGCGCCGCTCGAAGGCTTTGTGTCCAGTATGCAGGCGTTTTTTGCGCAAGGAGGGCGCGGCGCCAATGTGACCGTGCCTTTTAAACAGCAAGCGTATGAATGGGCTGATACACTGACAGAGCGTGCCCGCCGCGCCGGTGCCGTGAATACGCTGGTTAAGCAAAGCGATGGTTCCCTACTGGGTGATAATACGGACGGGGCAGGTTTGGTAACTGACTTACACTACCACCATGTGGCACTGCGCGATAAGCGCATTATGGTTGTGGGAGCAGGCGGTGCAGCAAGGGGTGTGTTGCTTCCTTTACTGGAGCAAGAGCCAGCATTGCTGATGATAGTGAATCGCACCGAGCAAAAAGCCCAGCAATTAGCCGCTGCATTTGGTGAGGCCGGACCGATCGCCAGTCATGCCGTGGATGAACCCATGGCGGCGCCCGTGGATGTGATCATTAATGCGACCTCGGCAAGCTTACATCAAAGCCATCCCCCTCTCCCGCAAGGAGCGATTGGTCCAGCGACCACTGTCTATGACATGGTGTATCAAGCTGGCTGTACAACCAGCAACCAATGGGCGCAACGCCAAGGAGCAGGGCGATGTTTAGACGGCTTGGGCATGCTGGTGGAACAAGCGGCGGAAAGCTTTGCTATATGGCGTGGCTGTCGGCCACAAACCGAACGTGTGCGCGAGCAGTTAAGAGAGGCACTCAGTCGATGAATCAATCCCTTATTCTGGCTGCGGACGAAGCGCAGGTCGACACGGCAAAGGCGCGTGTTTGTTTCTACGGCCAACTTAATGGTGCGTTGTTAACATGCGCTGTCCGCTTTACCACCTTATCTGCGCTCGCCGGTTGTGCGGTAGACTCGGATAATGCGCAGGCGATCGTCGAACAAGTCTGGTTTGATATAGAAGAGCAAATGGAAGCAGCCATCGAATCAGAAGCGTTTGAACCCGATGGCAGCTTGGTGATCTAGTGCTCGCAGCGGTAGATGTCTTTAGTGTCGACATAGTTTTGCGCTGAGCGTGCAAAATAGGCACGCTCTTTGTCAGTGAGGGGGCGAACCTGTTTGACCGGTGAGCCAACATACAGGTAGCCGCTCTCTAAGCGTTTTCCGGGCGGGACTAAACTGCCAGCGCCAATTAGCACTTCATCTTCAATCACAGCGTCATCAAGAATAATCGTCCCCATTCCCACTAGAACTCGGTTGCCAATCCGGCAGCCGTGTAACATGACTTTGTGGCCGATTGTCACTTCTTCACCGATGATCAGCGGGTAACCTTGTGGGTTTTCGGCATTTTTATGGGTGACATGAAGGACTGAGCCATCTTGCACATTGGTCCGTGCGCCAATCTGGATATGGTTCACGTCACCACGTGCCGCCACCAGCGGCCAAATACTCACATCATCGCCTAGCGTAATATCGCCAGCCAATACACTGGATTCATCAATATAGACGCGTTCGCCCAGCTGAGGCGTCATGCCTTTATAAGCGCGCAGCTGTTTTGCCATCACAAATCCCTCTTTATATCGCTATACAATGTCAGATAACGCTGACTTTGGTACCAGTTTTACACCCTAGCGAGCAAAAAAACAGCGAGTGACAGTTTTTTTCTAAAAAACACCTAAAAAGGGGTTGCCAATCTGATCAGCTTCCCTATAATGCGCCTCCATCGACACGGCACACAGGGCAAGCGCTCAGCGGCCATGTCGGGGCAAAAAATCAAATAAAAATAAACGCTTGACGTCAGTTTTTGAATGATTAAGATAGCCCACCTACTTAACGCCGACAACGCGTTAGGGGAGTCAAAAAGAGGTTTTGTTTTCGTCGGTTGGCATCAACAAAAAGATAAAATTTCTTCTTGACTTCATCGGCAAGGCGCGTAATATACGCAGCCCTGACCGAGCGAAGCAACGCTTCGCAAGTCAACGCTCTTTAACAATTTGACCTATGCAATCTGTGTGGGCACTCGTTGAGAATAGACAAAAAGATTTATTCGATGAACTGAGTGACCAAACGACAACTTTTATAGTTGTTCGGCACAGTCAATTCGTTTTTCTCTTCGGAGAGAAACAGTAATCAGTATTCATTGAGCTGAAACTTCGGTTTCGAAAAACTTTAATTGAAGAGTTTGATCATGGCTCAGATTGAACGCTGGCGGCAGGCCTAACACATGCAAGTCGAGCGGAAACGGCAGTATTGAAGCTTCGGTGGATTTACTGGACGTCGAGCGGCGGACGGGTGAGTAAAGGCTGGGAACCTGCCCTGACGAGGGGGATAACCGTTGGAAACGACGGCTAATACCGCAT